>CAZITV010000076.1:2701-10479 GCA_964542255.1 uncultured Victivallaceae bacterium | reverse complement strand
TCATCATTGCTGCAAAATAATACAATTTTTGCAGAAAAAAATTGAAAAGACTTGCATTTAGCTGAAAAATCTGCTAGAATGTAGAGCGTATGTTTCGTTTTTTACTCTGACAGAAATTGTTCTAACAAGAAAGATTCAGATATGGTTTGGGACTCATTTACAATTACATTGACGGTAGTCGGCGTGTTGACTTGGCTGGTATTCGTGCTTGGAATGGGGAAATTTTCTAAGTTCTACGGTAAATTTGTCCGATTCAGCAAAGATCAGGACACTAATTTGACCGGACTGGGGTCAGTCATAAAAAAAATGCAGAATACATTGTCGGAAATGGTCACAGAACAACGCCGCGCTAATAAACTTATGCTTGAACTGATTGAATTGAATCGCGGTGGAGCTCCAGTGGAATTGGCAATAAGCGAAGCACCGTCATTAGAGCAAATCCCGCAAGAACCGCCAGCCGCAGAACCCGAACCCGCAGTCTCCGTAAATGCTTCGGCACCACTCGTTGATGCAAACTCCTATCTCTCCAGATTTTCCGCCAATGCTAAACAAATTATGGACAAAAGCGTGCCGGAATCAGGTTTTGTGCCGTCTGGCGTCAAAGCAGAGCACAGCATTCCTCATCCTCAGTCACCACAACCGGCGCAATCAACGCCGGCGCCGGAAAACCGGATAATTCAAAATCACCCGGCTCTTCCTGGCAGCAATTCTGGACTTGTTCAATATTTTGACCCGGAAACACAACAGATTTATCACGCGCCACCGGAACAAAAAGTGGAAAAGGTACAAATTTTCGACCCTGAGACCCAAGAGGTTTATGAAGTTGAGCGTCCTGTTTCACGCTAAGGAACTGTCACAAAATAACCTATGTTTGGGCAGCTTTCTCTTGAGTGCTCTTCGCGCCGCTTGATTGTTCCACTTCCTAATGATTATTTTTCGGCCCTATTTAATTTTTGCTGCAGGTCGAACATTGGTTTTTGGTTAACTTTTAAAAATCCCTCACTGGGTCGGTCGAGATCCTCAATCAGCAGCAAAATTGCCGCGAATGCCAACGCCACAACAACAGCATTTAAAACCGCACTGCGGTTATTAACCCCAAAATCATATCCCACCATTCCCATTGCCAGGATGGTTAAGAAATACAATACCAGAATAATGCTACCGGGGATACGGTATTGAGTGCCGACAATTACTCGTTTTTCGTGGATATCAATAACTTCATTGAGTGAACTTATGTAGAGTGCCAGCAGTGCCGGACTGTATGCTTTTTCTGGAAGGTTGATAACTTGTGACCAAAGCTTATCTTGCAGCGCGTCCGATTCCAACAGGGTCTCACGTAATTTTTCCGGATGACCAATTAATCCAACTCTAACCTCAACATATTTTTTAAAGAGCTGCTTGGTTTCATCGCGTTGCGCTGCCGGGAGGAAATCGGCACGCAGGAAAGCGGTGCCAATCGCATTTGTTTCATCCATCAGCAGCTGTTTTCTAGCATCCAAGCGTGACGCTGCCATTCCAAAGGTAAATGCCAGGATAAATGCAAGCAGACCAAGCATCGCTCCAACAATTGTGCTGATTGGAGCGTCGCTTTGCTTATTATTGTTTTTATGAAAATTACGCCCGACATGAAATCCGCCCATAACTGAACTGAACACAATGACCACCGTCAGCACATAGAAAAGCCAGAGAGGAATTTGTTCAATGAATAATTTGATTTCCATAACTTCTTCAAGCCCCCTTTTTAATATAAGCGTTTACATCGTTTCACTCTTGCCGGACGAGATGTTTCTGCCAGCCGCTGCACGGTGACGGAGCTATTTTTTTTGATACCACTTGCCGGATTGGTCCTGCAGCCATTGTTGTGTTTTGGCCAATTCGGCGATTTTAGCGGCGCGGCGTTTTCCAACTTGTTCAGCTGAACTGCCAAGTTTTTTAGCGATAGCTTCATACACGGCTTTGCGGTCTTTATTTTCGGTATCAACGGAGTTTTTGGTATCAGCGCTATTATCGCGCACTTCGAGGAAGCCGAGATTATTTTCTCCGACGACACCGGCGTCTTTAAGTTGTTCAATTGCCGGTTCGCGCTGGCGCATTCTTGCTTTAATTTCATCCGCGGTGGCCGCGTAAATTTCTGTTACGGCACTGGCGCTGATAATCAAAACTGCACAAGCTATAATAATTGATTTTCTCATAGTATTTATTCCCTTTCAAGTTTTGTTAAAGTGGTTTGACTGCGGCAGCGGGCGCCTCGACAGGAGGAACTGCGGCTGGCGCCGGTGAATCAGATTTCTTTTTTTCATTGTCCAGGTCGCTGTAGAAATCATCCAGCGCCCTGTCAATTTTGATATTCACATCAATTGTAATGTGAATTGGTTTAATTTCAATGGGTTTGACATTGATATCGTTGCGGGTTTCAATCTGGTGAGTGCATCCCCAGACCAATGCCGGCAGCAATATCGCGGGCAGCAGTTTAAGTTTCATGGTTTTTTACCTCCGGTTAGTTCTTTAATACTGTTGTTAAAATTAAGTAGCCGGTTCAACGGCAGGCTGGTATTTACATTCAGCCGAATGCCTTGAAATACTACACTTTCACCTTTTACTCTGATGAACCCGCCTTGCTGCGGGTCATATTTGAATGGCAACGGCAACGCAGGTTTTCCGTTTAACTGGGTTTCAATTTTGAGAATATCATGATTGCTGCCAAAATTGATTTTTATCCACTCGTAGTCAAAATTTTTCAATGCTTCCACCGCGATATCCATTTGGGTATATTGTGCGGACTCTTTGGGAATATCTTCAATCATTTTTTCAGCACCGGCAATTTGGATATTCTGTTTATCGTCCGGCGCGGAATAGAGGAAACCTGACTCTAGAGTGATGCCGTCAACGCCGAAACTAACCGGGAATCTGCCATGCAGGACTCCGGTGCCGGAGGCTTTTGCTAATCCTGACTCCTCAATGAGTTGCGCCATTTTTAATCCGTCTGCATAAAGCACCATGCGAAAATTCTTTTGTCCCGGCATCATCCGCAGCGCCTGAGTATAAATTTTGCCGCCGCACCAGCCGGCGGAAAAATTCTCCAGCAAAACAGCCATATTCGGTTCAATTTGGTAATCAAGTTCAATACCGCTAAAGTTTAAATTGCCAATTTTAAGTGTTTGGCACTGTATTGATTGGCCGGGCAGCGTCGTTATCTCCGGCAAACGGGGCAATGTCAAATGTGCGGCAATACCCGATGCAGCAATGCCTTTGTCCGTTCCAGTCAGTTCACCATTACAAATATTTAAATTGAATTTACCATGCTTAGCATCTGCGCTGAATGAGTATTGCGCGTGTGCTTCCAAATCACCGTTGAAAGTCAATCCGGCAAACTGCGGCAAAAAATTACCTAATTCCAGAGCTTTGCTCATCCGGTATGGTCCGGCATCAAGTGTTACGGTACCGGCATATGGCGGCACGACCGCAATGGCGCCATTCACCTGCCATGCCGCACCAGGTAGAATTTCCGGTTTGATGGAACCGGCAAAATCCAGTTTATCACCGCTGCCGCTGATAGTCAAAGCCAGTTCTCCCAGCATCGTATTATTGCGTTTGACCGCGTCCAACTTGAATACTCCCTGCCGGTACGGTTCAGCATTTCCAGGAAGCGGCAGCACAACTTTCAACTCCGCCGCGCTGATTTTATGTTCCGGCAGATTCAATGCGTCTGATTCCAATGTTAAATAATTAGCCGCGCCGTCATTATCAGATTTTATTTTCATAGTTACCCGTGGAGATGCTATTCCCGCCTTTAATCCTGCTGGAAGCCCCTGCCAGCTGACTTTTTCACCAGCGCGCAGTTCCGCACTGGCAATATAGTCGTAGTTATTCTTGAAATAGTTACGGGCGAACTTACCATTGGCTGTAAATGTGAGGATATCGCTGGATAAACGGCCATTTTTAAAATTAATCTGGAAAGGCTTGACTGTATCAGTTTTCAGTGTGTAGCTCCATTCGCCAGAGGATTCGATCATATTCCAGTTAAAATGATATTGCTGCGCGATAGTTAGAGCAGATTCCAAGCTCCATGACTGGTTTTTTTGTTCCTGTACAATACTGTTGATTGTACCCTGGGTGGAGATACCGTTATTGTCATAACTTATGACGCCGGAGATTTTTTGCACCGCCAAACTTGCAGCGCCGTTTATGACGATGTTGTCAGCCGAATAATCAATAACGTTGTCATTAAGCCTGAACTTCAGTTTAACCGGAAGATTATCACCGTTACCCAAATTCCAGCCTGAACCGTTAATATTCAGCTTTTGCAGTTTGATATTGCCGTCAAGCCGCCTGCCGCAGCCCAAGGGTATTGTGCCAAAAATTCCTCCGGAAAAATCTAGATTACCGGAAATTTTACTGGAGCCTCCGGCAAAAAACGGCATATAGTTATCGAGATTGGCGCCGCCGGTAATGTTGAAATAGGTTTGTCCGGTGCGGCGGTCAATTTCGCCTTTGACTTTGATGGTATCGTTGCCGCATTGCAGTTTAGTGCTGAGGGTAATATTTTTTTCAAGGCCTTCTGGACATTTGATGCGGACGGTGAACGGAAATTCGAGCCGTTGTTTATTTTGTTCCAACACGATAACGCAGCGGTTTAGGGTGACTGCCCGTAAATTAAACGCCGCCTTGGTCTCCTGACTGCTGTTGTCAGCATTCGCTGCCGGCTGCGGTTGAACCAGCTTGGGATAAATGCCGGGAATATGCCAATTGCCGCCGTCGCGAATAACTTTGATTCTGGCACCGTTAATGGTAACCGCGTTAATCTGCCATTGGCGTTCAAATGGCCACCAAGGTAAACGGTATGACAATTGAATCGAATCAGCGGCAATGACACGGCTGCCGTCAAGTTCCATCCGCACCCGTTCCAGGGTTGCGCCGGTAATTCCCAAATCACGCACCTCGGCTTTTATGCCGTAGATACCGCAGGCTGCCGCAACCTGCGGCAGCAGCTTCTCGCCCAGCCAAGCCGGCAGATGCCAATAAATCAGGAAACAGGCCGCGGTAGTTATGGCAACCAGCAGGTGCGAGGTGCTTAGGGTGAGGCATCCCCAGCGGCGCCAAATTTTATTCATGTCAATCTTCATTGTCGGCAATATTGGTTGCGGTGCTTAGGAATGCAATACTAGCACCGCTGGTTATGAAACTTTTGTCAAGACACCTTAAATTGGTTTCTAAGATAATATATCACATTGTCATGAAAAAACTATACAACCGCAATTAAGGAGCAGTACAATAATTAACCTTTACATCTTCGCGATTCTCCCGGATGTCTTTGGGTTTGCTGGTTCGTTACATACCTGATGATATGCTCCTCACCGGCAATTTACCAACGCACTTATGGATATTTCGCGAAACTTATCAACTTTATTTACTTACAGCTCCTAAACTGTGCGAAAAAATCATTGAATATCCGCCGTTGCAATGGTATTTTATGTGAGCATCCCGCAAATTATATGTTTGTTTTTTGCAGGTGGCAATTTAGCCTGACAACCCTTGAGGTAAATTTTGGAAGCGGCAGAAAAACTGACCATTGAACAGCGGACGCGGGCAAAAAGTGACGCGATTAAATCTGCCTGCGCCGGCTCTCTGTCCTCAGTGATGATTCAAGACAGCGCGATTATTATCCTGTTCGCAACCATTCTTGGCGCCGGCGATATGCTCTCAATGATTACCACGTCAACCCAGGGGATTGCCGCCTGCCTGCTGCTTATTCCGGCAGCATATTTTTCCGGACAGATGGGATACCGAAAAACTATTGTGCTGTTCACCTTGTTTGGCGCGTTGATGATTTTGCTGCTGGCGGCTTCACCATGGTTTGGCGGCTACGCGAAAGCGGTACTGCTCTTCTCAATAATTATATTTTCAATCTGCACGACGGTGTATGCCGCGGCGTGGTTTCCGCTGCTGGACGGGTTTCTGATAAAATCCGACCGCAGTGATTTCTTCGGGGTAATGCGGTTCAGCTGGCAAACCGTAGCGGTCATATTTTGTTTTATCTGCGGCCTGATTATCGGCAAAAATCCCGAAATATGGATATTGCAGGTGATGATTGCGGTATCAGGGCTGGGATTACTCGGCAGAATGTACTATATTGGCAAAATACCCGATGGTCATCAGGAGAAAGAAAATTTTTCGTTCACCGGCGGTATCGCAGAAGCCATCGCCAATAAATCTCTGGCAGGCTTCTCGGTCTATATCTGCTGTCTCTATTTAGCAGCAGCTTCCACGCCTCCGCTAACGTTCATCTATATCAAAAATTATCTGATGGTCGCCGATAATATTCTTGTCATCATTTCATCACTGGCACTGGTCGGCACCCTCCTGGGCTTCCTGGCTGCCGGGAAAATCATCGATAAAATCGGCATAAAGCGGATGCTGTTATTTATTCATTTCTTCTTTGCGCTGGTCAATTTAACCTTATTTTTTGTTGGGAGTTATTCTGCGGTAAATTTGGCGCTGATTACCGTTTTGCTAATGATTTACGGATTCGCCATGTCCTGCTCGTCTATCGCTATTTCAACCGAAATGATGGAGCTGGCATCGCCTAGCAACAAAGCCATGTCTATGGCATTTTGCGGCAGCTGTTACTCTGCCGGTGTCGGCGGCTCGCGGTTGCTCGCATCACTGATTCTCGGTTCCGGAATGCTCGCCCCGCAATGGTTTGTCGGCACGATGAAAATATCTCACTATCAAACGCTTTTCCTGATTTACGGTTGCGCCATTATGTTTGTCTGTCTACTGCTGGTGCTCGTTCCGGCAATCTTTCCCAAGGGTAACTACCGCTATATGCCCAGTTCATAACACCGGATTATGCAGGAACGTACTGCAGGGACGCGCCGCATCAACAAAAATTCAGTTCTGGCGCTATTGATTTATCGGATATTGCGCGTTATCTTGTATGGTCAGGCGATAATAAATTATACCGAATGGTATTTTAGGGTCTTGCTGTTATGGAAGTCAAATGTCCACATTGTAACAAACGGTTAAGTTTAGGCAATGAATTTGCCGGGCAGACCGTGCTTTGCCAAGTCTGCAATAATCTTTTTTTTGCCGAACCGCCCGATGATTTACCTAAACCTTGCCCTAATTGTGACAATGTAGTTACCCGCGCTGACAAGATTTGCTTAAACTGCGGTTATAATTTTGATACCCTAATGGTGATGGAACGGCAGCACGCGCCAGATGAAACTTATCACCCGTGGTGGTTTAAAGCGCTTTCTTTTATCGCCGAATGCCTGCCTGGATTGTTTCGCCCGGCGCCGCTGATTGGCTTTATCGTATGTATGGTACTGGCGCTGGGAATTGAATGGCTGGCGCTTTTTATCTGCCTGATGGGGGCAGTGCTTTCGGCGTTTATGGTGGCAGTAGCGGGAATGATGGTATATATTCATGGTGTGGCGTTTTTAGCAGTCGGCAGTATTATTGATTTGCGCAATGCAATGGTAGAACTGCACGGTCGGAGTATGGAAGCATTCGTCTGGCTCTCCGCAGCACCGGTATTGCTGCTGCTCGCCGCAATGTTCCTGCTGGGTAAAATGATGAATACACATTAAGGAGCTGTTAAAAAATTATCTTTACAACTCCTAAAGAATTGTAAATGCCGCGCGAAACTTCAACGAATGGTGGTGTGCGATGTTAAGAATTTCATGTCGAAAATGTCAAAAAAAATATGAATTAGAAAACAGTGCCTGCGGCCGGCAGTTTGCCTGCGGCTGCGGACATAAATTTCCAATTCCAGA
>CAZITV010000076.1:0-2601 GCA_964542255.1 uncultured Victivallaceae bacterium | reverse complement strand
GCCAAACCTTTCGGAATCGCGCCGGGAATCCCGCTTGGCACAATCACTGAAGTCCATAAATTTCTCAAAGAACTAAATTTTGACTGCAATGAAACACTCGCACCGGCACAATATCCAGACTGCAAAATATCAGTTTATACCAATGCCCAAAAAGCTAAGGAAACCCGCGGCTTAATTGATGAAAATATTATCTTGATGTCTGACCGTTCCGGAAAAATCACCGGCGCCATCGGCAATTATTCAGTTCCTGACGGCAATATATCCGCAACTGGAACCGTGGTTTCGCGGTTCTTCCGGCGAATGCAGGAAGAACTTGGCGTACCGGCAAAACCAGAGTTTAAGCAGGTTACCCGCGGCACCGGAATGCTCAAAGCTACGGAAGATATTTGTAACTGGGAGAACGGCGAGACCAAAATTTTTTGGATTAAAGTAACGCATTCTCAGGGGTTAATTGCTTCAACTAATAATCTCACCATCACCCTAAAAAACCTCTCCCCGGAAAAATTCTTCAGCGAATTTAGCCGGGAATTTTAACCGCGGATAAGATTTTTGACGCTGGTACGCTTGATTAGCTGTCCCTGGACTTTGGTGTTTTCTGGGACACTGCCGGATTCGAGCCATCCTTTAAGCATCTTGATGGCATGGCGGCCGATGTCAGCGGTGGGTTCGGTGATAGTGCTCAATCCGACCGCTACTGCTGCCGGCCACGATAAATTATCATAGGAGATGAGCGAGACATCGAGAGGGATATTAAGTTTTAATTCGCGGCATATTTCGTAAAACTTGGCAGCACGAAAATCGCGGGCAATGAAAAACGCGGTAGGGCGCTGCGGTGATTGCAACAGGGCACGGAGCAGATGTGCTGATTCATCAGTACTATCCCAGTAAATAATGTGCTCGGGTAGAATTTGGACATCATCTTCAGCGAGCGCGCCTTTCAGGCCGGCAAGCATTTCCTTATAGATATAGCTTTCCTTGGTTCCGCTGAACATGCCGATGCGCTGGTGACCGTTGGCTATAAATTCATAACCGGCGGTACGGCCGACGGCGCGAAAATCCACGGTAACACACGGCACATTTTTATCTATTTCCAAGTTAGCAACCAAAACTGGAATGCCACAGCGCAACAGGCGGTTGATGTCCACCAGCGTAACAATCTCAATAATGATGACACCGTTAAATTCACCACGCGAATAATGTTCTATCAACCGTTCAGTCGCCGTACCGGATTCACCAAATAATAATGAAACCTCAATGCCGTTAGCATTCGCCGCCTTGACGATCCCATCCATAATTTTCAGATGTTCTAGTGAACTATCAAAATTAAAATCCGAAGATTCCAGCATCAGCACCCGACGCAGCCCAGTGGTTTCTGTTTGCGTTACTACCCGCGCACCGCGACCAGGTTCAACCTTGATTTGTCCAGTCGCCGCCAGATGTTTAAGTATCGCCAGCAGCGCGCCGCGCCCTATGCCAAAATCATCGCACAGCCTGCGTTCTGATGGCAAAAAACTATTGGCGGGAAAAACACCTCTACGGATGTGTTCCTCAATTTGCTGCAAAGCTTTGGTTGTATTTTTATGCATAATCCTTTAATTTACAATGTTATCATTTTTTTGCAAATTACATTTGACATTTTTTATGCCAGTGGTATAATTATACTAATGGTATAAAACAAGGAAAAAGACATTATGAAAATAATAGATGCACACAATCACCCGGATTGGCATGGTCACAATTTGGATAAATTTATCGCTAACATGGACCAGTATGGTATCGCCAAGACATGGTTATTGAATTGGGAATGTCCAGTGAATGAATATGGGACTTTTTACACTGAAGTTCTTTCGGCGCCATTACTGGGCAGTTTGACTGGACCGATACCGTTCAGTCGTAGTGTTTCATATAAGGAACGTGCGCCGGAGCGTTTTGTGCTGGGTTATTGTCCAGATCCGCGGTTGCCGAATGCCTGCGCGATGTTAAAGGCGGCGCACGATATTTATGGTGCGCAGGTATGTGGTGAGCTGAAATGCCGGATGATGTACGACAATCCAGACGCGCTGCGGCTATTTCATTTGGCGGGCGATTTGAAAATGCCGGTGATATTTCATTTGCAGTATGATTTTCAATCGGATTGGACCAAGCCGTGGGTGGAATGGTGGGGTGGCACGATTGATACGATTGAGCGGGTTTTGCAGGCGTGTCCGAACACGATATTTTTAGGTCATGCGCCGGGCTTTTGGATCCATATTTCCAATGATGAGTTATGGCGGAACAGTAATTACCCACCGATGCCGGCAAAAGTGGTACCAGGCGGCAAAGTTCCGGAGTTGCTACGCAAATATCCCAATTTGTATTGTGATATTTCCGCAGGGTCGGGATGTTATGCTTTGAAACGCGACCCGGCGTTCGCGAAGAAATTTATAACGGAATTTCAAGACCGGATTTTATATGCCCGCGATTATTTTGATAATCAGCATCAGGAGTTCATCAACAGTTTAAATTTAAATTCCAAAATATTAAATAAAATTTATCACGCCAATGCGGAAAAATTAATCAAGGAATAGAACCTATGAGCCAAAAACTAGCAATTCACGGCGG
>CAZITV010000075.1:0-10503 GCA_964542255.1 uncultured Victivallaceae bacterium | reverse complement strand
CATCCACCCCGGCGAACGGCACATCTTGAAAACAATCATTAGCATCGAAAAATAAGTCGCCTCTGCTTTTTGCTTGTAATTTTTAGATTTAATTATTTTTGCCGGCTGTACAGAAGTTTAATTTTATTAATCAGCGTTGTGAGTTGATTTATTGCCAAATTAGCTGTATCTTACTTTATGTACGTGACACTTAATTTTTAACCTAATGAAATGCTTATAACCTTACCATACTGTATAAAGATAAAAAGCTATGTGTATTATTGAAAAGTTCAAAGCGGAATTTGGCAAGATGCCGGTGGCGGTGTCGAAAGCGCCGGGAAGACTGGAAATCCTCGGCAATCATACCGATTATAATCAGGGATTGGTGCTGAGCGCCGCGGTGTCTCAGGCAACAGAATTTGCGATAGCTCCGAAAGCCGGCAGAGTTTGTCAGCTGCGCGATTTTCGTGATGGTTCGGCGGTAGAGTTTAACCTGGATGAGATTGCCAAAGCCAGACCGAAAGACTGGAGCAATTACGTCAAAGGAATGATCACCGGATTAAAACAGCGCGGCATTGACATTGGCGCGTTTGATGGAGCAATTCTCAGCACTGTGCCGCTGTCAGCGGGAATGAGCAGTTCGGCGGCGCTGGAAATAGCCGCCGGGTTCGCGTTTAAGGCGGCATTTAATATTGAACTGCCATTAACCGACTGGGCGCGTTTGGGGCAAGGGGTGGAGAATAACTATTTAGGTGTCTGTACCGGACTGCTGGACCAATTCAGCTCAATATATGGCAGTAAAGATGCGGTTATTCTGTCGGATTTCAGGATTAATGAAGTGGTAAATACAGTAAAATTACCCGCGGGATATATGTTTGTTGTCGCTAATTCAATGGTAAAACATAATTTGGTGGATTCGGAATATAATGTACGCCGTCGTGACTGTGAAAGCGCTGCCGCGAAAATCAGTGCGGTTGAATCAGGAGTGCGGGCTTTGCGTGATGTTTCTCCGGCGATGCTGGAACTGCACCGGGGATTGCTGACGCATCAGGAGTACCGCCGGGCAAAACATGTGGTTGGCGAAGGCGACCGTGTAATGCGCGGCATTACGGCACTGCAGCACAATGATATCGCTGAATTTGGCAAGCTGTTATTTGAATCACACCAAAGTTCCAGAGATAATTTTGAGAACAGTTGTCCTGAATTAGATTTTCTGGTGGAACAGGCGCAGACTATTCCAGGGTGTTTTGGCGCGCGCCTCAGTGGCGGCGGTTTTGGCGGTATAACGATTCATTTAGTTCAGGCTGATTTAGCGGACAGTTATTGCAAGCGTTTGGCGATGGCGTTTAAATTGCAGGTCGGCAAAGATACAGAAATAATTCAATGTGCCATCGGTGATGGTGCATCCGTAACAATATTATAACAGCACGAGTTTAGCTAAGTCAATTATAGAGGTGGCAATGAGTTTGAATAAGTCAGAAACAGTATGGCATAATCTATCGCCGGACGAAGTCTGCCGTCAGCTTAATGTTGATAGTAAATCCGGACTAAACGATGCAGCCGTCGAAGAAAGCCGCAAAAAATACGGCTGGAACAAGCTTACCCCAAAAAAACAATACGGCGAATTAATGCGGTTTCTGCTGCAATTTAATGCGCCGCTGGTTTACATTTTGCTGGGTTCGTCAATCGTTACCGCTGCCTTAAGAGAGTGGGTTGATTCATCGGTTATTTTTGGTGTTGTACTGGTTAACGCGATAATTGGATATATCCAAGAGGCGAAAGCCGAGAAGTCAATTGAGGCGCTGGCAAAGTTGGTGGTGACCGAAGCAACGGTGCGCCGCAACGGCAAAAAAATGCGCTTGCCGTCAGCGGAGTTAGTGCCTGGCGATATTGTGCTGCTGCAATCCGGCGATAAAGTTCCAGCCGACATGCGGCTGTTCAGCGCACGCGAACTGCAGATAGATGAATCAGCACTGACAGGTGAATCAGTTCCGGTAGAGAAGCATGATATGCTGGTGCCGGCTGACACTATCCTGGCGGAACGGACCAACTTGACTTATGCTGGAACGCTGGTCTCCCGCGGTCAAGCCGAGGGTATAGTCTTTGCTACCGGCGATAAAACTGAAATGGGCAGAATCGCGACGCTGGTGTCTCAGGCGGTTGATATGTCCACGCCATTGACCAAAAAAATTGGGGAATTCAGTAACTTTCTGCTGATTGTAATTATGGTATTGGCAGTACTGACATTTATCATCGGGATGCTGCGCGGAGAAAAGGTAGTAGCGATGTTAATGGCGGCGGTGGCTTTGGCGGTCGGGGCAATTCCAGAAGGACTGCCGGCGGCTGTAACCATTACATTAGCAGTAGGGGTTTCCCGTATGGCAAAACGCCGGGCAATAATTAGAAAACTGCCGGCAGTGGAAACTCTGGGCAGTACTTCAGTGATATGTTCGGACAAAACCGGCACCTTGACCGAAAATCAGATGACGGTGCAATTGATATACGCCGGTGGTGCCCAATTTACAGTATCAGGGGTAGGTTACGACGCCCCGGGCGAGATTCAAGTTAATGACTCTGCTTGTAATATTCAAGCACATCCCGTGTTAAAAGAATGCTTAGTCAGCGGACTATTGTGTAATGATTCGCAGCTGGTAAACAAAGAAAACAAACTGTCTGTCAACGGCGATCCTACCGAAGGATGTCTATTTGTTTCGGCACGGAAAGCAGGTTTGGACGAACACCGTATTAACGCAGATTTTCCGCGGCTGGACTCCATTCCGTTTGAATCCGAATATCAATATATGGCGACACTGCACCGCAAGGATGACAAAACCAACATTATTTATGTTAAAGGCGCCACCGAAAAGATTATTGAAAGATGCGCTGACGCTTACGACGCAAACTGCAATAAAACTGCCATAGATAAGCAGGCAGTAATCAAATATGCAGAAAATTTGGCATCGCAGGGTCTGCGGGTACTGGCATTTGCCTGCCTGCCCGCCGGAGAAGATTTAACGCATATCACTCATGACAGCATTGCCGCTAATTTGACTTTTATCGGCCTGCAGGCGATGATTGACCCGCCGCGTCCGGAAGCGATAGACGCAGTAAAAAAATGCCGCAGCGCCGGCATCAAGGTGAAAATGATTACCGGTGACCATATTCTTACCGCGACAGCCATCGCTGAAAAAATTGGTTTGAGTGACACCAATAAGACCAAAGCTGTTACCGGCAGAGATTTAGAAAGTCTTTCCGATGCAGAATTGATTCAAGTTGCCAAAGTGACCTCGGTCTTTGCCAGAGTCGCACCTGAACAGAAACTGCGGCTGGTGAAGGCTCTCCAGGCAGGTAATAATATAGTCGCGATGACTGGTGATGGCGTTAATGACGCACCAGCACTTAAACAAGCAGACATCGGAATCGCAATGGGAATTGCCGGGACGGATGTGGCAAAAGGCGCTGCCGATATGCTCCTGACCGATGATAATTTCGCGTCCATTGAGGCGGCAGTCGAAGAAGGCCGTAATGTATTTGATAATCTTACCAAGTTTATTGTTTGGACGCTGCCGACCAATTTTGGCGAGGGGTTGGTTATTTTGGCGGCAATTATTGCCGGCACCGTCCTGCCGGTGTTGCCCGTACAAGTACTCTATATAAATATGACAACGGCGGTGCTGCTGGGGTTAATGCTGGTCTTTGAACCGAAAGAAAATGACTTGATGCAGCGGATGCCGCGTAATCACAATGCGGCAATCTTAACTCCCGGCTTAATATTTCGTACATCGCTGGTTACAGCGCTGATTCTTGCCGGGGCATTTGGTCTGTTTGTATTGGAGCAAGAAAAATATGGTGCTTCATTGGCGGAAGCGCGGACGGTTGCAGTAAATGTGATTGTTATGGTGGAGTTGTTCTATTTGTTTAACTGCCGTTCGCTGACGCGGTCGATGTTTTCAGTTGGGCTGTTTTCAAATTACTGCCTGCTGATAGGCGTGGGAATTATGATAGCTTTGCAGTTAATTATTACTTACGTGCCGCTGGCAAACAAACTGTTTCACACCGCGCCAATCAGCATGGATTCCTGGTGGCGGATTTTAGCCGTATCATTATGTGCTTACATTGTTGTCGGTTGTGAAAAATGGTTTGTTTCCAAGCGAGTTAAACCGAAAAATGATGTAAGATTGAAATAAGCTCGTATAAATTACCAAAAAATCGTGGGAGCAACCCGGTTGTTTTCAACATTTTTTAAGGAGGGACTGATGATGAAGTATGCAGTTGGGGCAGTGCCGGTGATGATCGCCGCCGGAGTACTTTTTATTGCACTGTTTATTTGGTATGGTTGCCGAATTGAACCAGAAGATGGACAGGTTGCGGTGTTAATCCGTAAAACCGGAGAAAATTTACCGCCAGGTGAAATTATTGCCACAGATGCCAAGTACAAGGGTATCCAGTTGGAAACTATCGGCGAAGGCAGATATTTCCGCAACCCTTATACGTGGGATTGGAAAATTGTCAACATTATTGATATCCCCGCGGGAAAGTTCGGAGTGCTGGTCAGAAAGTACGGCAAAGATTTGCCGGAAGGACAGATCCTTGCCCCGGACAGCAGCCACAAAGGAGTCGTGACAGAAGTACTCGGCACTGGCAAACACCGCGTCAATCCGTACGCTTACGAAGTGCGCATTTACGAAGATATTAAAATTATGCCAGGTAATGTTGGCGTCGTTGGCGCTCTCTGCGGTGCAGATATTTTTTCCGGTACCGCCAATGACTTTAAGTTCAGTAACGGTTTTTTAGTCAAACCTGAGGTGAAAGGTGTTCAGGCTGAAGTGCTTAAAGAGGGCACCCACCGTATTAATCCATTTATTCAAAGCGTTACGATAGTTAACATCCAAAGCCAGCGGCATGAATTCAGCGGCACTGAAGCAATTAATTTTTTTACGGTTGACGGATTCAGTGTTTCGATGGAAGGCACCGTGGAGTTTAATATTGAACAGGGCAAAGCGGCGCGGTTGGCGCAGGAAGTCGGCGATATGGATGATATTCTCAATAAGCTGATACTGCCGTCGGTACGCGGTTTTGCCCGCATCGAAGGCAGCAAGAAGAGTGCTACCGAATTTATGATTGGCGAGAGCCGTCAGCTGTTTCAAGAGGAGTTGGAAAATTATTTGCGGCACAATTGCCAAAAATGGGGGATTTCCATTAATTCCGTCTTAATTCGCGACATTATTCCACCACAGGCAATCGCAGGCATTATTCGTAACCGCGAAATCGCCAGCCAGGAAGCCAAAAAATTTGGACAGCAAATCGAGCAGGCGAAGTCAGATGCTGAACTTAAAAAACAGCAAATGCTCGCATTGCAGAGCGGTCGCACCGTTGATGCCAATACCAATAAAATTACCGCCGAAATCGCAGCTAAACAGGAGCAGCTGGAAAAGACTATCGCCGCCAAAACGGAACTGGTCGTAGCGGAAACCTCTATTCAAACGGCTCAGGCAGAAAGCAAATCCAAGCTGAATATTGCAGAAGCAGACCGTCAGGTTATTGATCTGAGCAACCGCAACGATGCCCAAGTGCTGAAACAGAATATTGAAGCATACGGAGGGGGAGACTATTTTATCAGAGCCAAACTATATGAAAAACTGGCGCCTGGAATTCGTACAATTATGTCAAACAGCGCCGGCGGCGACCGTCAGATGTTTGGCATTCCGTTGTTGTCTGCACCGGTAAAGCAAGGGGGTAAATAATGAATAACAATCCAACCAATTTAGCATCAGGATTAGCGATGAACAAACGTCACCTCGGCTTCTCGTTACTGTTCTTAGCGGTAATTGCCTTATTTGCTTACTGTTCTTATCAATGGTTTTTTTGCCGGTTTTATGTTCCGGCAGGTTATATGGCGGTAGTTACTGCCAAAACCGGCAGCAGTCCGGCAGCGGGACAAATTCTTGTAGCACCCGGCGAGAAGGGGATTTGGGCAGAACCGCTGGCAGAGGGACGCCACTTTCTTGACCCGTTTTTACATGACATTACGATTGTGCCGGCGATTACTATTCCGCTCGGCAAGGTAGGTATTGTAACCGCCAAAGTGGGCAAGGAGCTCAATCCCGGCGATGTTATTGCCCCGGACCGGAACAGCAAGGGGGTTTGGCGTAATGTGCTTGGCCCTGGCATTTACCGGCTAAATCCACAGGGCTATCATGTGGATATCATTGATGCGGTAAATATTCCGATTGGCTATGTTGGAGTGATTACATCACAAAACGGCAGAGAATATGTCAGTGGGGAATTTGCTAAAATGGGACAAAAAGGGGTGTTGCGTGATATTCTGCAACCCGGGCTGTATTACCTTAATCCTTATGCTTATCAGGTGAATATTATTGAAATTGGCATGAATCAGGTTACTATGTCTGGTCAGGAAGAAGGCCGCAGTATTATTGCTGCGAAAAACCGGCAGGATACTGCCGGCACTGCCCTCGATGAGATGCAGGAAAATACGCTTAATGTCCAAAAACAGCTTCGTATCGAGCAGGCAACAAAATCTTCAGATAGTAGATCTTCATCATCGCAGCGGGCGGCGCCTCTGGTGCAAAAAGAGAAAACAGAGCGTAAAAAGGTAGCATTAGGCAAAGCGCAAGCCAAAATCGATGATTCGAGAAAGGTTGTTGGCGCGGCTGATTCAGCGATATACGGGATTAGCCATTTTGTTGAGTTTCCGTCCCGGGACGGGTTTAAAATTATGATTGATATGACGGTCGAATTTGAGTTAATGCCGGAGCACATTTCCAGAATTTATCTGCTGTATGGTGATTTACCCCAGGTTGTGGAAAAGATAATCCTGCCGCAGGTGCTTTCAGTTTCCCGGTTGAAAGGTTCCAGCTACCGTGCTCAGGATTTCATTATGGGCGAGGGCAGAGAAACTTTTCAGAACGAGTTGCGCAGCGACTTGGTTAAGACATTGGCGGAAAAGAATATTATTGTTCACAATGCCATTATCCGCAATGTGGAAATTCCACTGGATATTCTTAACCCGATTCGTGACGTAAGTCTGGCCAAAGAGCAAAAATTGACCAATTTATCACTGCAGGAAACTGCCAAAATTCAGGCAGAACTTAATACTCAGGTGGCGTTAATTGAACAGCGGGTAAGAGAAGTAGAACAAGAAACCAAAAAATTAGTGGCGGAAATTGCCGCCAATCAAAATCAATCAGTAGAGAAAATCCGCGCAGCCACGGCACTGGAAGTTGCAAAACTGCAACTGCAAAAATCCGAAATAGTGGCTCAAATCAATAAGCTCAAAGGCGAAACCGAAGCGAATGTTGTCTATATGCTGGACAATCAGCGCTCCATCGGCGCAAATCTAAAAGCAAAAGCGATTGGGAAACCAGAGTACTTGAGTGAATTGAAACTAGTTGAATTTTTGAACCCCAAAGTTGAAACGCAGATTATTTACGCCGGTGAGGGGACATTCTGGACTGACTTGCGCAATAGTTCACTGGCGTTGCCGGTACGCCCGGCAGCAGTATTAAATAAGTAATTACGCGCTGGTAAGTAATTCGTCATAAATGAATGACAGACATAAATCGAAAGATTATTGATGGCTATTTTGCGGGCCGGATTCCTGACGATGCAGGCATCTTCCGGATTTCGGCTTGCCGCAGATAGACCGCCAGCGTTTCTTCTGCGCAGCGGTGCCAGGAAAAGCGGGCAAGATTTTTTCTGCCCGCTTCAGCGTTTACTTGAACCTGGGCACTGCAGCAGCGTATCAGGTTGGCACACCACGACTCCACGTCATCAGGATTGATAAATACCGGGTAGCCGTCACCGATTTCACGTAATACCGGAATGTCCCCGCAGAGGATTGGCAGTTGGAACTGCATGGCTTCAAGTAGTGGCAGACCAAAGCCCTCATAGCGCGATGGAAATACAAATAGTGATGCCCGCCGATAATGTGCAAGAATCTCCGTTTGTGATACATAAGGAAGATGGAATACTCGTTGTTCAAGCTGCAGCTGTTTGATTTTTCTTAACAATTCAGCCCCGTCGCCGCGGTCAGGACCAACAAACGTTAATGGCGGCAGGTTCGGCATCTGTTTTAGTGCCAGACTGTATGCATCCAGCAGCAATAATTGATTTTTTCTTGGCTCAATTGCGCCGACACAGAGTATGCCGTAACGTTGTTCGCGCGGCAGCGGTTCACTGTCTGTCAGGATAGCCGGAGCTAAATGCGTTACGGATATTTTATCCGGCGGCACTTGACAATAGCGTGATAACTCATCGGCGGTAAATTTGGAAATACACAAAAAGTGAACAGAGTTATTTATCGTCCAGCGGATCAAGCGGTTAAAAAAATAACTTTGCAAAATACCGCAATTCTCAGGATGCAGCATTGGATAGAGGTCGCACACCGTAGTAACGCCAGGAATTGATAAATTCGGAGGAATCCCGGTCGTGCAGGTGGCATGAAACAAGTCCGCACCACGGTCAATTAACACACGATTTAACCTCAACACAATCCCAAGAGATTGTTTGAAACAGTAATAAGATACCGGGGTAAAATTTTTGCCGTAATCATCGCCTTGCCATTCACGCGAGCTATGCATGAGTAAAAACTCGTGCCCGGTATCCATTGCGGCGAATTCATGCAGCAGACATTTTACGTATTGCCCGAAACCTGTTGCCTTGCCCTGCGCCAAAGTAGCTTCAATTGCAATTTTCATAAAACGTCCTCAAAATTAAAAATCAAAACACATCTGTTTTTCGCTGTCATCTGCCACTGCCGTTTTTTTAGTTTTATTGCGCGGCGCACTGGAAGCGCCGGCAAATTTTGCAGCGTTGTTGTTGTGTGCTGCCTGTTTGTGCTGTTTGCGCCACCGCTCAAAAGTTAGTTCATATTCTTTGATTTTACCTTTAAGATACGAGATGGCAAGCTGCTTTTCAAGAGTAATGGTTGTTTTATGTTTCTGCCGCTTTTTTTCATCCCACTTGAGAAATCCCCACACCTTTTGGCGTTTTGCGCGGGCAATGAGTGACTTTACGGATTTAATACCTAGTTCAAACTCTTTGATAACGGCTAAAATATTTGAACACGAAATTGTGCCTTTGCTGATGTCATTCTGTAAATCCATTCTGGCCTGAATTGCTTCAAGCCGCTCTAAATCGCCGGATTCGTAGGCGTTTTGAATGGTATGCCAAATCTCCCGGGTATTATCATCAAACTCGCAGCCGGTATCAGGATGCAGTCTTTTGCATAGCTTGCGGTAAATAGCGCGCAGCTGGTTTTTCTCGTGAGTTTTACCCGGCGAGTCATGGTGTTTTTTGAGCCCCGAATCCGCATAATTGTCATCTCCAAAAGATTCGTGCATTTGCCGGATAAATTCTTCTAAGGTTTTACCAAAATTACTCCAGGAGTTATCATCATCTTCTTCATCTAATACATCCTCCTCCTCAAGTTCTCCGTCATCTTCCTCTAATTCGTCATAAAATGGTTTAAACAACTCTTCAAGGCTGCCTCCCTGATTTAAATGTGTTTCTACCTGAACAAATGCCTCCGAAATTTTTATACTGGCGCCGAAAGCATATTTTTCCGCGTTATCCAACAGCGTCTCAAGTCGGACAGCGGTCGCCTCGAACTCGCGGTGTTCCTGTTCCAAAGCGCCAAAAGTGAGATGCTGCCAGCGTTCATACTCCGGACGCTCAACGGAGCAATGATTTTGCCATTCCTCCTGAGTTTTTTCGAATAGGTTTTTAATTTTTAGATGGCGGCGAACAAAATCTGTTTTGACAGTTGCGCTGTCGAGGAGAACAATAGCGTAATATCCGAAAGGCATTTTCTTTTGCGGCTGCAGCCAGCTATATTTGGAGCGGTGTTTGACTTTTCTCTTCATGGCGCGAACTTTTCTACCTGATAAAAGAATATTTAAAGAATGAAACTAAGTGTTTATTGAGCGTTATTAAGCCTGAAGCTTATCTAAAATACTTTTGCCGCAGGGGCTGAATAATAAATAACACACACTATATATTGCAGAACGGTTTACAAAATACAGCGTCCGGCACCAAATTCAATAAATAACTTGCTTAAAAAAATCAAAATAGTTTTTATACAAATTTATGCTAATAATTCCAGCAAGAATAAGAAAATAATTAACTTCCGGCGTGTATTATGTGGTAACAGATACTATTTTGCATATACTTAGAGCTGTACAAATTAGCTACGAAATTGGTTTAAAGCTGATATTGGCGTGAGATAAGTTAAAAAAAGTTGTAAAAAAGTTAGAAATTGATTTGCTAGTTTGTAGTGGTGTGCTAAATTAAAAGTCCGCCCCAAAAGAGTGGAGACGCTTGAAGCGGGTCGGGGTTGAAAAAAAGTTAAAAAAAATTATGATTGCGGTTTGCAAATAAAGTGAACCGGGTGTAATTTAAAATTCTGTCACTGCTGATCGGGTAGTGGCGTTCAACGGGTTAGCCTGTTGCGGTTGTTTGAAAATTGAATAGTGCGATGTATCCGAGTCAAAGAACTTTGAGTGA
>CAZITV010000074.1:0-10648 GCA_964542255.1 uncultured Victivallaceae bacterium | reverse complement strand
AGTTTTTAAATTAGCTCACTTCTTTTATTTGTGACTAATTGCTTAAAATATCAGCGGTATAAGTTTTGTCAAGCGGTGCTGCTGGTATTGTCAGCGGTGCGGTTTTATGGCAAAAATCGGCGCCGAAGATCAATCGAGCGTCTATCAATGAAAGCAAATTGGTATTAGGGCATATTTTCTGTTATTTACTCGGGCGATATGGCTATCGCCTGTCAGCAGGATTGAAAAATCCAATCCTTAATCCTGCCGAGTATATTTATATTGAACTGATTATTGCTTAATGCCCGGTTCGGTTATATATTAATAGCTTTGATACCAATCGTTCTTGTCTATGAATGATAGCTCATTGGTATAACTATTTATTTTAATATAGCGGGCGAAATCTTTTGGACAGCAGGTAATGGAATAGATGAACTGTTTATTTTCGATTGTTTTACCGCCCGCAGGTCAATAAGATTTCTTATAAATTATGTCTGGTAAGTTTAACGAAAATTTTGAACAGTATTTTCTGGAATTGATTCTGGAAAAACGCCGCCGTCCGATTGATATCGCGATTATGGCGGTGCTCTTCATCGCGTCAAGGTTTTACCGTATTGTGGTGCAGTTCCGTCTGTGGATGTATGATAAACGCATTATCCGCAACCGTGCTATTGGTTGTCTGGTTGTCAGCATCGGCAACTTGAGCTGCGGTGGTACCGGCAAAACTCCGGTAGTGGAGGTGTTCGCTAAAACTTTGAGTCAAAAAGGGCGGAAAGTGGCAATCCTCAGCCGCGGTTACCGTAGCAAACAGCGTTCATTGTTCGTCAAACTGGCACAAAGGTTCACCTCTAAAAAGGGTGAAGTCCCGCCAAAAGTGGTTTCAGATGGGAAAAACCTGCTGCTGGACTCAAATTATGCCGGCGATGAGCCATTTATGCTGGCAAGCAATTTGACTAATGTCGCGGTCTTGGTGGACAAGGACAGGGTCAAAGCCGGACTATATGCTATCGACGAATTCGCTACGGATACGCTAATTTTGGACGATGGCTTTCAGTACCTAAGTTTAAAACCTCATATCAATATTGTTTTGGTGGATTCAACAGACCCTTTTGGCAATCATCATGTATTGCCGCGTGGTATTTTGCGCGAACCTGTCAAAAATATTCGCCGTGCCGATTATATTTTCCTGACCAAATCCAATGGCGGCAATCATCTCCGCCATCTCAAGGCATTTTTACGCCATCATAACCGTCGTGCAGAAATAATTGAATGCTGTCATAAACCGCTCTATTTGGAAAATGTATATTTGCGCGGAGAACGTGAACCGTTGGAATTACTCAAGGGAAAACGCGTGGCGGCACTTTCCGGGATTGCTTGTCCTGAAAGTTTTGAATCATTTTTGCATAAACTGGGCGCTGAAATTGTCGAATCTCAGCATTTTGCTGACCATCATCGTTTCACCCAACAGGAAATTATTAACTTCGTTAATCGGTCGAAACAGGCTAATGCCGAAATTATTATAACTACCGAAAAAGACGCGGTGAGGCTGCCGCGTCTGGACCGCTATGATATCCCGCTTTTCTTCCTCCGCGTTGAAATTGATATTATCAGTGGTCAGGAAAGCTTTGACCAATGTATCTCACGTATCTGTTTTGTTTGATACCTTATAAAACTAAAAATCCCATCTGCAATCTAATACCAATGAGCGCCTATACAATGAAAGCGAATTGGTATAACTCGTCTATGCGGCATTTTAAGCTTTACAGAGTACTGCTCTACCGTGTCAGCTTTTTGCCTTGACGCAGCAGCTTGTCGATTTGATTAAGAAAATTTTCCCGGTGTTTGCGGTGAAATGGCGGCGGCCCGCCGGTGATTTCACCGCCAGCGCGCAAATCTTCCATTAATTCACGCATTGCAAGGCGGTTTTTGATATTAGCATCGGAGAAAAGCTCGCCGCGGCAATTTATCGCTGCCGCTCCCTGTGACAGTGCCCGGTCTGCCAGCGGTATATCTGCGGTAATGACAATGTCTTTTGACTGTATCAATTCGACAATCTTATCATCGGCAGCATTGAACCCGGTAGAAGAGGTTATTCCAGAAATATATTCGGACATAGGCAGCCGCTGAGTCTGGTTGGCAACCATTATTACCTGCACTTGTTCTCTTACCGCAATTTTCCACAGTGCCTCTTTTAATTCCCGCGGCAAAGCATCAGCATCAACTAATATACGCATAAATTTATTCCCATTTTACTATTTTGGATCCAGAATTTTACGCAGACCTTCGCCGGTAAAATTAAAAGAACATACCGCGATAAATAGTGCCAAACCAGGGAACAAAGTTAAATGCCAGTAGGCAAACGGGTCATCAAATGCCTGCCGCAGCAGCCCCCCCCAGCTGGCCGTTGGCGCTTGAACGCCAAAACCAAGAAAACTCAAGCCGCTCTCCGCCAAAATCGCCCCTGCAACACCAAACGAAAATGAGATTAATATTGGTCCGGAAATATTGGGCAGCAGGTGAAAAAACATGATGCGCCAAGTCGGCAGACCGGCAGCTTCGCAACTTTGAATGTATGGTAAAACCCGGTGCTTGAGCGTTTCTCCCCGAACTAAACCGCACAGTCCAATCCAACCGGTAAAACCAATCACTCCAATAACAATTAGTGTGGATTGTTCAAAATTCCGCCCAACCAGCATTGACATTAAAATTAGTAACAGCAGAAATGTCGGGAAACAGATGACCACTTCAACTATCCGCATCAATATTAAATCCAGCCTGCCGCGGTAATATCCGCAAAACATTCCAACCACAAGCCCAATGAACATCGCAATCGCCGTGGCAAAAATCCCCACCGCCAGTGAAACCCGGCTGCCGTAGATCATTCGCGATAAAACATCTCTGCCAATCTGGTCGGTGCCAAACCAATGGCGCCATGACGGTTTTTCGCACGGCGCCGCCACTAGCTCATAGGGACCAAACTGTACCGGAGTAAAAATAACCGTTTTGCTGCCTTGCAGATTGGCGGTGAATGTGCGCCAGTCACTTTTCTCCACCGGCGCTTTAACCAAAAAAAATGGCAGCAGCAATAATGCCGCCGCACAGATCATAACAGAAAGTTTTATTTTAGCGGAGCATGACCGCAGCAGCAGCAAGATAATGCAGGACGCAGCAAACAGCACCAGTAAGTAGTTGAAAGTCTTTTCAACCAGCGATTCGATACTGTCCGGCGCAAAAATATACCGCCAAAACGGCAGCGTAAGACTGCCGTCACAATAAATCAACAACGGTCTGCTGTTGGCAAGGAGCGGTGCTGCAACTGCGGTCATAAATAGCAGCAGTACCCCGCATAGCCCCGCCATGGCCAGCGGATCGCTGCGGTAACGGGCCCAGGCATGGCCAATAAATGAATATTCTGTCCTTGATTTGGTCATATTGTTCCGAAATTAGATAATGATTGTGCCCGGGACGCCGGTATTTTCGCCGGGGTTGCAATCAATATGCTTCAACCTTGCTTAATTGCAACATCTAATTGGCATAAAACCGGACAAAAATGGAGCCGGAACAGCCAGCAGCGCGGTGGTCACATTAAGACCTGGCCATTACTATAGTGTTTTAAGTCAAATTACGGTGCGGTTAATCACTTTCTATCAAAAAAGGCTAAAATGCTGTGAAATATTCTGTAATATTTGCGTTTAGACAGCTATATTATATGCTAGCAGATTGTTTTTGGCATCTTGATATAAGGATTATTGCAATGGACGAAAAAATTTTTGTTGAAGAAGTAAACCGCGTCCCGTTAGTGGCGATTGTTGGCCGTCCCAATGTCGGCAAATCATCACTCTTTAACGCGATTGCCGGCAAGCGTATATCCATTGTACACGAGCAGAGCGGCGTTACCCGCGACCGCCTGGTCGCCCCGGTAAGCTGTGATGGCCGTCATTTTCAGCTGGTCGATACCGGCGGTCTCGGCACTTTTACCGGGGAAAGAAAAAATCTCAATATCTGGGACAAAGGTATTCGCGAGCAGGTGGAAACTGCGATTGAAGGCGCGGATGTGCTGATTTTCGTTTGCAACGTTCAGGATGGAATCGCCCCGCTTGACCGGGAAGTCGCCTACCGGCTGCATGGCATCGGTAAAAAAGTTTTTCTCGCGATTAATAAATGTGATAATGAGCAGCTTGAAAGTGAAGTTCTGGCATTCGCTGAACTGGGTTTCCCTAAAGTTTTCCCGGTCTCATGTTTACACCGGCGCGGGATTGGCGCATTGTTGGACAAAGCGCTCGCCGACATCCCGGTTCGGCGTCAGTTAGCAGAACAGCCTGAACCGGTGCGTATTGCCGTTGTCGGCCGTCCTAATGTGGGCAAGTCATCGCTGGTCAATTGGATGCTGGGTGAAGATCGGGTTATGGTTAGCGAAATTGCCGGTACCACCCGCGATGCCATCGATATTGATTTTTCATTGCGCTATAAAGGTGAGGATATTCCGGCCATGCTGATTGATACTGCCGGGTTACGCAAAAAAGCCAAAGTCAAGGATGCGCTCGAAATGTTCAGCATGATGCGCACCAATGAGGCTATCGCCCGGGCGCAGCTGGTATTGTTTTTGGTTGAGGCTTGCGCTGAAGGCGTAACGGCTCAGGACCGAAAAATTGCCGCGATGATTGTTGAATCCGGCAAGGGCTGCATTATTGTTGCCAACAAGTTTGATTTGCTTGAAGCCGGTGATGCTAAAAAGCAGCAGCTGCTTGAAGAAATTCGTTATACTTTGCCGCATCTGAGTTATGCGCCGGTTGTTTTTACCAGCACTGTTACCCGCGACAATATGGACGCGTTATTAGACCAGATCGCTGAAGTTATGGCGCAAATGGATGTAAAAGTTCCAACTTCTATGGTCAACAAGGTGCTGATGGATGCCTTTGCGCGTAACTCCGCACCAGTAATTGGCATCTCCCCATTGAAATTATTTTATGCAGCTATGGCAGGCACACAGCCGCCGCGGTTTATCATATTTGTCAATAAAACCGAATTCTGTGCTGACAATTATCTGGCATATTTAAACCGGGTTTTGCGTCAAACCTTTGATTTCACCGGATGGCCGATTATTGTGGAGCTGCGGGCACGTCCCAAAAAAGTACAGAGCATTCGTACCGTGCCAATAAGAGTCAAAAAAACAGCAGAAAGGGCTTCGGTGCCCGGACGCAAAACTTTTGACAAAAATAAAACCAGACCTAAGAAAAAAGTAAAAAATCCCAAAAAAGCAAAATAAATTTGAACACTTGCCGGAATTGATTGTCATAATAAATAGTAACGGCAAGGTTAAATTATTTTAGCTGCTTCTATGTTTAATATGTCATTATGTAGTTGCGGCGCCTGCCATAATATGCGCTAATACCAAAATTGGCTGCATATTAGCAAATTTTGGAGTCAAACTATAATATGAATTTTCTGAATACAACAATCTTGTGGCTAATTCCAGTAGTTATTGTCATGTTACTTTTGCTCGGCTGGTATGCGCGCAGTAAACGCCAGACAGTAGTGAAAAAAATAATTGGTCCGCGCGCTAACGACCCGGAATACGTCTTGCTTTCACGCCCCAGACGCCTGGTGCGTTTTATCATTTTCGTCGCCGCAATATTGCTGCTCATGCTGGCCATGGCGCGGCCATATTGGGGCACTCAACTTATTCCGTACGAAATTCGCGGCCGCGATTTAATGGTGCTGTTTGATGTCTCTAAAAGTATGCTCGCGGAGGATATTAAGCCTTCACGGCTGGAGCACGGCAAATGGCTCTTAAGACAGCTAATCAGCGGTTTGAATGGTGACCGGGTTGGTCTGGTGGCGTTCGCTGGTGAAGCTTTTTTGGAGTGTCCGTTAACCACGGACAAGACCAGTTTGGCTCAATATGTGGATGAATTGAGTATTGGGTCAATTCCTTTAGGCGGGACTAACGTGCAGTTGGCGCTTGAAACGGCGGAAAAAGCTTTCGACGCTGCCGAGGGTTCAAATCGGGCAATCATCCTAATCACTGATGGTGATGAACTTGACGGCGACAGCTCCAGAGTTCTTGCAAGTTTAAAAGCAGCAAAAATTCCACTTTTTATTATCGGGTTAGGCGACCCGGCTACACCGGCGTTGATTCCGGTTGACCGGGGCAATAAAGAGACTCCCGCCTATGTACGTGATAGCAAGGGTGAATTGGCAAAATCAAAACTTAATGAAGCACAATTGATTAAATTGGCACAGGATACCGGCGGTATTTATGTCCGCAGTACAGTAACCTCGTCTGGACTCGATATAATCCGCCGGCATATCAATAATTTAGTGCCGAAAGACGCGGAGAAAGGGGTTCGCACCCGGCCAATTGAACGTTTTCACTATCCTTTGATAATCGCGACTCTTGCATTGCTGTTGTGGATGGTTATTTCCGAACGCGGCAAGTTAATAAAAAGTGTCGTTATACTCTTTGCTATGCTAAGTTTGAATACCGGCGCTTTCGCCCAAGATAAGTTGCAGCAACCGGAAAACACGCAGCCTTTGTCTCATGCAAAAATAAAAACGGCGAAGAGTGATAGTGTCATTCCGAATGCCATTTCAGTTTATAATTCCGCATGTGATTATATGTCCGGAAATAATACTGAGCAGGCGGTTAAAACATTCTCCGATGCCATAAACCTGGGGCAGAACAATCCTGAGGTAAGAGCTCGTGCATACCAAAACCTCGGTGTCATTGAACATCAACAGGCAAAAAACGCAATTGCCACGGCGCTTGAACAGGTCAAGGCGCAAAATCTCGATGGTTCGTTGGAAAAACTTACCGCCGCCGATGGTGCTTTAAATAAAGCCGAAGAGCTTTACGTCAACGCCATGGCCACTGCCAAAACTGAGCAAACTAATACAGATAAAAATGTGAAGTCAGCCAAATGTCATCCCGAAATCAATCAGCAGTTGCTGCTGGTTGATCGTGACAACATCGCAAAATTACGCAAAAAAATTGAAGAACTCAAGAAACAGCAGGAAGAAGCAAAGAAAAAAACTCAGGAAGCTAAACAAAAGCAACAGGACAAACAAGATAAATCCGATAAGCAGGACAAGCCTGATAAGTCCGACAAGCAGGACAAGTCCGATAAGTCCGATAAGTCCGATAAGTCCGATAAGTCCGATAAGTCCGATAAGTCTGATAAGTCTGATAAGTCCGATAAGTCCGATAAGTCCGATAAGTCCGATAAGTCTGATAAGTCCGATAAGTCTGATAAGTCCGATAAGTCTGATAAGTCTGATAAACAGCAATCCATCAAGGACGCCCAAACTGCTGTGGACAAACTAAAGAACCAGGCCGCTGATTTGGAACAAAAAAAATTAGAAGATGACGCTAAAAAAGCCCAGCAGGAACTAGAAAAAGCCGAACAATCCCGCAAGGAACAAAAAAAGGAACAGGTGGATAAACATTTGGACGAAGCTCTGAAACATCTCGGCGTTAATCCACAGAATGGCAAGGACAATAAACCGCAGGATAAAGATAAAAAAGAGTCTGAAAAAGATAAATCAGATAAAAAAGACGGCGACAAAGATAATAAAAAACAGGATGAGAATAAAGCGAATAACCCTCAACCAGCCCAGCAAAATCAGGCAAAATCAGCCGCCGCTGAAAAAAATGAAAAAGATATCAACCCGGAACAAGCAAAAAAACTACTGGAAATTATGGCTGGTAAAGAAAAAAACCTGCGCGATGCTATTAAAGAACGGCAGAAAATCAACGCCGGTCAGTTGCAGGTAGAAAAGGATTGGTAATTCTACGGAGAATAATAAATGCTGAAGTTTTTATTGAACAATAATTGGTTTAAACCGGTCGTGGCCGGAATGTTAGCCATAATATTGACGACCGCCGCCGCACAGGAAATTCAGGTTGCGGTTGTCCCTGATTCTGTTCTGGTGGGCGACCCGGTGCAGCTGCAAATAACTGTTAACAGCAGGGCTTTACCAGAACTAGTCGAAAAACCGCAATTAGAAAATATTGCCTGGATGAATGGAATATCAAAACAGACCAGAGTGGTTAATACCAGCATTGAGCAAACCGCCATCTATGGATTTAGAATTCTCAAAGAAGGCGAATATGAAATCCCGCCGTTAAAAGTCAAAGTCGGCAGCAAAATTTTTGAAACCCAGCCGTTGACGGTAAAAGCTTTTCCTGCCGGCAATCGAAAGGTGATGGTTAAAGAGTCAGGCAACAGCGGTAAAGTATCAGAACAACAAGTTGATGATATGATTTATGGTAAAGGCGTTTTCCTGGCTGACGGTACCGATTTTTATGTCGGCGAAGAAATCCCCGTTGAAATTGCAGTTTATATTCAAGGCAGCCTAAATTGTGAATTCACCAGTTGGCCGGAATTCAATTTGGATAATGTAATCTTTCGTGATTACGGCAAGTCTAATAAACAAAATAATCGGTTCGAAGTGCCCGACCGGGCGACAAATGAATTAATTAACGGTTTGAATTACCAGGTAATTAAATTGCGTACCGCGTTCCGCGCCATCGCTCCTGGTGTCTTGCAACCTCAGGCTAAAATCGGCTGCGAATTGAAAATTCCCGATAAGACTGGAGCAAAACGACGCGGCGGTTCAATGTTTGATGACGACTTTTTTGACAGCATAATGAGCGGACGCAGCTATCGTTCGGTGCCGCATACTGTTCAAGTGGCATTCCCGCCACTCAATATTAAGGCACTGCCGCCTGTTCCTGACGGCGTGGATTGGCTGGGGCTGGTCGGCAACTGGCGCGTTGATTATCAACTGGATAATAAAAAATTCAAAGTTGGCGATGCTTTCACCTTAAAAGTGCAGATTGCCGGCACCGGCGCCATTGAAACCCTGCAGCCGCCGAAACTGGAATGCCCGGGATTTCGTATTTACCCGCCGGAAATTAACCGCCTGCCTGCCTCCGGCGGCAATAACCAGAATACTGAATTAAATTATGTGATGATACCGCTCAAACCCGGAGAAGTAGAATTACGGATGAATACTGCCATTTTTTCCTGTCCGATGGATAAATACAATAACTTTGTCTTTAGCAAAAAAATCCAAGTGTCGCCAAATGCGGAAATACCCGGCGAAAAAGTTTCGGCAACCACTATTGATGAGCCTGTTGAAGTTGCCAAAAGCACAACTCCAAATCTCCCGCGCAGTCAAATCTTGTATTTGAAAAAAGATGCCGGATGCGCACTGCTGGTACCGCTTTACCGTAACTATTTGTATCTGTATATCATTCTCTTTTTGGCAGGTCCGCTCGTTTTGATGGCTCGCGAATGGAATTGCCGCCGCCAAAAGTCATTGGCCAATGACCCAAGCCTTCACCGCCGCCGTAATGCTCTAGCCATGCGCGGAAAAATAGTGAAAAAATTAAAAAATAGCAAAATTGATAATGTCAGCGATACCATACAGAACAATGTTGTGCCGTGGCTGAATGACCTGCTGGAGCAACCACCGGGTACAACCGCCACCGCATTAGCCGAAAAAGTCAACGACCAGGAACTCAAAGATTGTCTTAACAGTTGCGGTGCCGCAAATTATCTGCCCGGCGCGGCAAATATTGATGGTCAGGAATTAAAAAAACGCATCATCAGCGCCTGTAAAAAAATCGTCCCGATGTTAATCCTCGCGCTCATGCTGCCATTATCAGTTAATGCCCAAAAAACACCCGAACCAGTAAAAATTAAAAAATCCGCCTGTAATATTAATGAGGCTTTGACAGCTTATGACAGCGGTGAATTTAAAAAAGCCGGCGGGTTCTTTAAAGAACGCATCAATCAGCACTGTACCGATTCAGCATCACTCTATAATCTCGGCAATTGCTATTGCCAGCAGCAGAATTATCCCGCTGCACTGCTTTGCCTCGAACGCGCCAGATTATTGGCGCCAAATGATTCAGATATTATCGAAAATTTAAATTTTGTCCGTAAAAAACTTTTCTTACAACCAGTTGGCGAGGTAAATGACCCATCCGGACTACTGCGGGTTATGCGCGATACTATTCGCCCCGATCAGTGGGGATTGATTATCGCGGCAGCTTGGTTCTGCCTCTGCGTTATCATCGCTTACCGCCGCTCGCTCACCTCAAATAAATTGATCGTTCTACTCGGTATTTGCACTATCGCCGCCGCAGTAGCCGCAACCGCCATTATCTCGCAATACCGCGGCGATTACGCCGAAAATCTCGCCGTCGTTATGAATAACGTTAAATTGCGTTCACTTCCCTCTGAAATTACCGGACAAGAAGAATCCATCGTCAAAGCCGGCAGCAAAGTGAACATTATCGAACCGCGCGCCGAATGGAGCAGAGTTCGGTATGGCGATTCTGACGGCTGGGTTAGAAGCAACTCCATGATTCCTATCACACCGGGAAGTCCAGTCCCGTAGTAATGGGAAATACATTTCACCATGGCGGATATGAAGGGCATGAAGTAAAACTAATACATTTTTTACCACGAAATGCCCGAAAGAACACGAAATAATACCATAGCGGTGGATTTCATTGCTCGTGGCAATATCATACACCGCATCGTTCGGTTGTAGCGCCGTCCGTGTCGGACGGAAGATCTCCGCCCTCTCAGAGAGAGGACACTACACCAACTGGTCTATTTCATGCTCCATTATTTTCAATTCCACGCATTGCGAT
>CAZITV010000073.1:0-10730 GCA_964542255.1 uncultured Victivallaceae bacterium | reverse complement strand
GGTATTGATTATACCAAACAAATGCGCCAGTGGATTGGTGAAAAACTAGATTCATTGGCAAAAGAAAACATTTGCGGATTTATTTTTAAAAGCAAATCTCCCAGTTCAGGACGTTATGCTGTCAAAATTTATGGTTCTGACGGAATTCCCGTCAAAAAAGGCATTGGTCTGTTTGCCAAAGCGTTTGTAGAACGTTTCCCGCAAATTCCTATCGAAGAAGAAGGCCGATTGAATGATGCGGTATTGCGGGAAAACTTCATAGACAAAATAATTATATATTCCCGCTGGCGCGAGTTTTCCGAAAATGACGGTTCGTCACGCGGTCTTGTTGAATTTCACAGTCGCCATAAATATTTGCTGATGGCGCATTCTCCTGCCGGACTTAGTACGCTGGGAAGAATTGTAGCCTCGTTGCGCCAAAATAGCCAAGAAGAGCTTCATCGCATATACCTTGTTGCGCTTATGGAAACGCTTGATTTTAAAGTTACAGCCAAAAAAAACCGCAATACTATGCAGCATATTATGGGATATTTTAAAAATGAACTGACTGCAAACGATAAACAAGAGCTGATTGAATTAATTGATGGGTATGTAAACGGCGAACTGCCAATGTTAGCACCTCTGATTATGTTGCGTCATTATGCCAATAAATATGGACCTGTTTATCTGCGTCAACAGTATTATTTGCATCCGTCACAAATTGAATTAAGGCTGAAATATCATTCATGAAGTAATAATGCAAAAGCTAGTCTAGATTTTTGGACGTCGCACGTTTCAAACATTGTAAAGAAGAGGTAATTGCAAAACTATTTTAAATAGATGTTTTGCAGGATTTCTTGAAGGGTTTTGACGATTTTAAGCGAAATCAAGTGTAACAGCGTTACGCAAAATTAGCTTAAACTGCCAAAAAACTCGAAAAATACGCAAAAATCTTACAAGAGTTTTGAAATTAACTCGAAGAAAAAATTAAAGCGTTTCAAGAATGTTCTTGCAATCAGATATGATTAAATTATATTAAGTGCTGTTTCCATTAGTTGTTTTGAAAAAATTATAAAAATTTTTATACACGTTTTTGGCAGGCAGCGGTGTCGCATAACGACTCACTTTTTGCCGAATTTGTTGTCGAGAAATAAAGTGAGGTAATAGCAAAACTATTTTAAATAGATATTTTGAAATTAGCTCAAGCTATACAATTAACTCATCTGTTTTGCAATCGGTAGCTAACAGAATTAATATTAGACGCTGTTAAAGAGACTTAATGAAAGAAAAAACAGTCAAAATTAATAATCACGCTGGGATACATTGTCGTCCCGCCAGTAATATTTTGAATGCTATTAACGAATATCCAGACCATCGCTTTGTGATTGTTTTCCCAAGCCGTGAAGATACGGAGTTAAACAGCATTCTTAGTCTGATTGCGTTAGGCCTGCAGCGCGGCGACAGCATCTCCTTGCGGGTCACCGGACCGCAGGAAGAAGTCGCTTGTGAAAAAATCGCTCAACTTTTTGAGACAGAATTTGATTTTCCGCCACGGGTATAACCGTTGAAACCAACCATTCTTAAGATACTTAAACGCATGCTCCTAAATATTATCATTATTTTGGCCGGAACTTACCTGCTGCTGGGCGCTATTCTTTATTTTCTCCAGTCAAAGTTTGTTTTTAATCCGCGTCACCATCTTTTTGCCACACCAAATAATTTCGGCATAAATTTTGAGGAAGTTTGGCTCCAAACTGAGGATGATGTTAAAATCCATGCCTGGTTTATTCCGGCGGCAGGAGCGAAATATACGGTATTATTTTGTCATGGCAATGGCGGATGTTTGTCGCATCGGGTGGAAACAATTGAGCTTTATCATAAACTAGGCTATAATTTTTTAATTTTTGATTACCGCGGCTATGGCTTAAGTCAAGGAAAAATCAGCGAGCGCGGCCTCTTTGCCGATGCAGAAGCCGCCTGGCAGTATCTCACCAAGACAAAAAATATTAAACCGGAAAATATTGTTATCATCGGACGTTCACTGGGAGCCGCCGTTGCCACCAGACTGGCAGGTGAAAAACATCCCGCAAAGCTAATTTGCGAATCGGCGTTCCTTTCCATTCCGGAAATGGCTAAAGAACTTTACCCATATTATCCTGCCGCATTGCTGTCACGTTACAGTTTCTCCACTAAAACATATTTAAAGAATATTAGATGTCCGGTGCTCTTTGTTCATAGCAGAGATGACGAGGTAGTAAAATTTCGTCACGGAGAGCAATTATTTACGCTGGCAGGAGAACCTAAGCAGTTTTTAGAACTGTCCGGCGGACACGACGAGTGTTATTTTGATAACCGCCAAAAATATACGGCAGCAATAAAAAAATTTATCGATGGAGAGTAGTTATTGAGCCACTGGCAGTTCGATATCGCCAGAGATAAATGGCGGCATCGGACAATCCAGCGCCGCGGAAACCGCGCGAAGCAGCTCGGCTTCTTCAATCGTTACAAAATTATCCGCAGCCACTGCCGCGATACACGATTCAATCACGGTACGTTTGAGCCGTGGTGCAACATGCACAAAAGAGTTGATGGCGTCATCCAGCATCGCGAGCGTACACTGGGCGCGCGGCGGCATCAATATTTGACTGCCGGCGGCAAATCTTTCCATCCCGCTCATAAACGCCTGCTTTGCAACATTGTCATCATCAGTGCCCCAGAATGCGAGGCAGGAGATTAAATTAGTCAATGGCAGCAGCGCTTGAGATTTACTGCAAGATTTGATGGCTATAGAATTTTTAACGTTCGGGTCAAGATATGTTTTGACCAGCCGTGAAATCATATACTCGAACAGATCAATTTTTTGGTCGGCAAGCACCAGAAAGTTAATGACGCTGATAAATTGGTCGTATTGAGATTGTGCCATGCCTTTGAGTGCGGCAACAGCCATATTGGCAAGGGGCAATCTGTAACCCTGCCATAGCATGGCCGTTTCATCTGCAGCGGCTAAAACTCCGGCAAACAGTGAATCGTCAACATTATTTTTTAGCCATGATTCCTGTTTTTTTCTGGTTTCAGAGTTCTTGTCTTCATCAAGCATTAGCGCAAAAATAACTGAGCGGGCACTGTCATTATTTGAAGCGGCATTGGTCAAGTTGCGCGGGATTTTTCTGAGCATTTCTGTTGCAAAATCAACATTTAGCTGCGTTGGTGTGCCGACCAGTGCAGCAGTTTGTCCGGGAGATAAATGTAACTTGCCGGAATTACTGCCGGAGAATCCGCTAACCGCGGAGTGCGTCCCTGATTCAATACCTTCAGTCTGATTTGGCGCCGTAAAACTTCCATCCAGCCGTTTAATACGTTCTTCAAGCGGCGGATGTGTTGCAAACAGGCCGGCCAAAAAGCCGGAAACGCCGGAAGAAAAAAGCATATGACTAACCTCTTCCGCATTAGATGCCTCGATTTTGGAGCCATAAGCATAACCGCCAATTTTCTTGAGAGCACCGGCAATGCCATCCGGATTGCGGGTAAATTGTACAGCAGCCGCGTCCGCGTTGAACTCGCGTTGGCGCGACACTGCCGCTTTGATGATGTTACCGAAAAATACGCCAATATAGCCGACAATCATTAACAATAATCCGATTAAGACTATTGGCATATTGTTGTCTTTGCTGTTGCGCGAACGGTTGGAGAGGCACATTGCCCAATAACCGACTAACGCAATAATGAGAATACCGTTTAATAAACCTATCATTTTGATATTCAGTCTCATATCACCATTAATCATATGGCTGAATTCGTGCGCAACCACCCCCTGCAGTTCATCGCGGCTTAATTGCTGCACACACCCGCGGGTGACACCGATAACCGCATCCCGGGTGGAGAACCCGGCGGCAAACGCATTGATACTCATTTCATTGTCCAGTATAAATACCGGTGGTGTGGGAACGCCAGAAGCGATAGACATCTCTTCAACAATGTTTAATATTTTGCGTTCATCGAGGTCATTGGTTTGCTGTTCGATTTTTCTGCCGCCGAGCATCGTGGCGACACTTTGTCCGCCGGCGGAGAGCTGGGCAATTTTTGTTACTGTTCCAATTGCCACAATGAAAATAGTGATACCGACGACCCACATGAACAGTTCAGGATTCCAGATTCTTTGAGCCAATGGAATATCAAAACCGGCACCAGGTTCTTGCGGTTGTGCTCCCAGCAATGCAAAGGCAAAAATGCCATAAACTGCCAAAATAATCAGCGCAACAGCAAGCAGATAAAAGAACACCAGTAATGTGGTATTTCTGCGGGCGCGTTCTTGACTGGTAAAAAAATCCATATTTCGGACACCGGCAAGGTTGACTTAAAATTGTACTTTTACCGCTTCACGTTCCGCCGGTGCGGATACTTCAAACAGCGCCGCTTCATTGAAACCGAACATTCCCGCCAAAATTACTGTTGGAAACGTCTGGCAGGTGGTGTTGTAAATCATCACACTGTCATTATAGGCCTGGCGGGCGAAGGATACTTTATTCTCTGTGGACGTTAATTCTTCCATCAACTGTGCCATATTTTGGTTGGCTTTCAAGTCCGGATACTGCTCAAAGGTGACCTGAAGTTTTCCCATCAACTGGGTTAACGCGCCATCTGCACCGAGTAAATTTTTCATTGCGGCCGGGTCGCCGGGATTGGCGCTCGCCTGCTGCGATGCGGCAAAAGCTGTATTTCGCGCTTTGACCACGTTTTCCAAGGTCTCCCGTTCATGTTTCATATAACCTTTGGCGGTCTCCACAAGGTTAGGAATAAGGTCGTAGCGCCGTTTGAGTTGAACATCAATTTGTGCAAAGGCATTTTTAAACCGGTTTTTTAACGCAACCAGCTTGTTGTACATACCTGCAATGACAAATGCAAGGAAAATAACGATAGCGATGATGATGAGCAATGCGGTCATAAGAACCTCCATGTTGTTAAGTTAACTTTAATATATTGCATAAAATCAATATTACCAGTTTGATTTTGGCAATAAATATTGTACTCTATTCAGGAATCATGTAATATCGAGGCATTAAATATTGTTAGTAACAGGTTGGCAAAACTAACTAAATGCCGGTCAATTAGAAATGGAATGGTATATGTATTTGAAAGTAATCGCGTGTAATGTTTTTTTTCGTGAAATCAGTTATTGCGCCGCATTGTCGCCGCATACTATAGACGTGGAATTTTTTGAGCTCGGCGAGCACATTCACAGTGATAGCCTGCGCAAAAACATTCTACGGCGCATTGCGCAAACAGAACAGGCGGCAAAACAGTATGATGCAATTTTGCTGGGCTTTGGGCTGTGCGGTAATACCGCGGTTGGTATCTCGGCGCAACATCACCGGTTAATTATTCCGCGTGCGCATGACTGCTGTACCATATTGCTTGGCGACAAGGCATTGTTCAAAGCAAATTTTGAAGGTAATCCGAGTACCCCATTTAGTTCTACCGGTTATATGGAACGGGGAGAATATTTTGTGAGAAAGGGTGATGGGCAAGTGGTTTATGGTGATGCTTATGCTGCACTGGTGCAGCAGTACGGTGAAGAGGATGCTAAATTTGTATGGGAGGCAATGCATCCAAAAATGGAAGGGGAAGAGGAACGCGCCATCTTTATTGACATTCCAGAATTTAGATTTCCAGAAAAAGTTGCTAAATTCAAGCAGCAGGCAGAGGAGGAGGGGAAAAAGTTTGTTCAGCTTCAGGGTAGTATGCGCATTATTCGCGACCTGCTCAATGGTAATTGGAATGATGCTGACTTTCTCACAGTTCTTCCCGGAGAAAAAATTGTTCCGCTTTACGACTGGGATAGAGTAATTAACGCCGGAATAAATTAACCGCGTTGTTCAGTTTTTGACTGCCGGCTTGACTTCCTCAGGCTTAACGGATTTTTCTTTCACGCTAACAATGAACTTGCTGGCGGATTTGTCGAAACTCAGAGATTCGCTATTGGCAAAAAACCATTTTAACATCTCTTCCGGATTTTTTTCCTGTCCGGTCAATTGCCACACCGCGGTTTGCAGTTTGGCGCGCATTGTGTCCGGCATATCAATCTCGGGAGAGGCGAGTGTTATTATCAGATATTCCAGTGCCATAACGGTGCCGTATTCAGCAGCGAAATAAGCTGCGACAGTTTTTTCGGTTAGGTCTGATTCCGGGTCATTGATAACATCTTCCCAGATGGCTTTGATGGTGTCGTCAATCTTTATCCCGGGTAATTTTTTCAGTACAGGATAAACCGTCATTGCCTCATCCGGTTGTGCACAGGAAAAATATTCCAGCAGCAGCGGATAAGTTTCCGGATCCTGCATTGAAGCGATTGCAGCAATTAATTCAATCGGGATGTTATCATAGCCGACTTTTAGCGGGAACAGCAATTTTGTTTTGGCATCTTTTGCCCAACCCATGTCAGTGACTACTTTTAAGGTGGCTGGAGAATAAAGGTAATCTTTGCCGAGATATTTAAGCACTAGATCTTTGTCTTCAGCGGTAACCAGTTTTCTAACTGCGGCGCCAACGTAAAAATTGTGCTGACGCAACAGCAGCAGCTCCAAATTGCCATGGCCTACTTTGGTCAGCATTCTGACCTGCGGGTCATATTCCGAGTATGAATTCTGATGCTTGGAAACGCTGATAATCATCTGAATATACTCTTCGGTCTGCTCGCGGGTTGCATTGGCGGGGAGATTAAGGTCACGCAAGGCATCAGAGTCAATTTTATTTGTGGGGCGAATGGCCTGCTCGATAGAGGATAATATTTGTGCAGTATTTTTTTCAGACGCATTAATTTGCTCAAGATTGCTGCTGATAGACCTAATCCCGGCAAGTTGGCTTTCAATCCCGCCAAGATTATTGTTAATTTCCTGTAGCGACTGCTGTTTCCGTTGTTCGCTTTCAGACAAACAACCAGTGACCGGCAGCAATGCCGCCAACACAAAGCACCAAGTAAATATTTTCATGGTAATGCCCAACTCTCTTTAGCGATAAAACCTTTGAGCTAATTTTAAAAGCTTCACAAAATCCCGAAAAACATCAAATTAAAATAGCTCTACAATTACTTTAATTATTCAAATCATCAATATAAACCATTTGAACTAGAATGCAAGGCGGATTTTTCCGAATAGATTTTGGTTATAAACCGCAGGGCGATATAAATATCGCGCGAAGATTTATGACAAAATCTGTGTCAAATAACAATCGGGTGTCAATCAATGATTGCGAATTGGTATTAGCTCGTTAATCAGACTTTTTATTTTTTTGTTTATGGGCCTCATATTCGGCGAGAGTTCCTTTATAATCAGTAATATTGCCATTATCAATGTCAATAATTCTAGTTGCCAGAGAATTGATAAACTCACGGTCGTGGCTAACGAAGATCACGGTTTCATTAACGAGGGATAACGCATAATTCAACGCCTCGATAGACTCCAGGTCTAAATGGTTGGTTGGTTCGTCCAGCACCAGCACATTGCCGCATTCCAGCATCATTTTCGCAATGATCATCCTGGATTTTTCGCCGCCTGAAAGAACTTTTATGGACTTATAGACTTCATCGCCGCTGAAAAGCATTTTTCCCATATAAGAACGCAATTCCATTTCATTAATCCCGGTTTCAGACGCAAAGTGTGCCAGCCAGTCAATGGCGTGTTCATTGGTATTGAGCATTTCTGTCGTGTCTTGAGGAAAATAGCTGATTTTAACGGTTTCACCGTGGATAACTTCGCCGTTGCAGGGTTCAATTAACTTCATCAGGATTTTTAGTAATGTGGTTTTGCCGGCGCCGTTGGTACCTAGAATTGCAATTTTTTCATTGTTTTTACAATAGAAAGAGAAGTTTTTGAATAGGTTATGGTCATAAGTTTTATCTATTGCGATAGTCTCAATAACTTTCTCGCCGAGCCGATGAGCCGGGGTGAAGCGTATATAGGGAGAAACCCGCGAGCTTGGCCTGATTTCGTTAAGCTGAATCTTATCCAGTTCTTTTTGTCGTGATGTTGCTTGACGTGCTTTCGATGCGTTTGCGCTGAAACGGTTGATGAATTCTTTCAGATCATCAATGCGTTTTTCTTTCTTTTTATTATCTTTTAATTGTAATTCCTGCACCATTGCGCTGGCAGTCATAAAGAAATCGTAATTGCCGTTGAAAAGCCGTATCTCCTGGTAATCCAGATCAGCGGTATGGGTGCAGACAGAGTTTAAAAAATAACGGTTGTGTGAAATTACGATGACGGTGCCTTTGTGCACCTGCAGCACCCCGCATAACCAGTCAATACTGTTCATGTCCAGGTGGTTGGTCGGTTCGTCAAGCAGCAGAATTTCAGGATTAAAAAATAGTACTTGAGCCAAAAGTACCCGCAATTTGAAGCCGCCGGTTAATGCCCCGAGCGGTTGATGGTGCTTTTCAACCGGAATACCGAGTCCCACCAGTAATTTTGCGGCATCAGCCTCCATGGTATAGCCGCCGGCATCGCCAAACAAATCTTCGATTTCATTGGCGCGGGTTTCTTCAGCATCGTTTAGCGAGCTTCTAGAAAATAAATCTTCACGCTCTTTATGCAGCTTCCACAGGGATTCATTGCCCATGCAAACAGTATCGATAATGGCTTCGTTTTCATATTGATAATGGTCTTGCTTTAAATATCCCAGACGGCAATCTTTATCAATAGCCACAGTGCCGCGGGTTGCAGATATTTGACCGCTCAATATTTTCATAAATGTAGATTTGCCGGAGCCGTTAGCCCCAATTAGCCCATAACGGTTGCCGGGCGTAAATTTGACGGTTACGTTTTCAAACAGCGTTTGCTGTCCAATTTTCATACTGATATTTGCTGCTGTTATCATAAATCAATATCGCAATGAGCTTCCTTAAAATGTTATCTGTTCTTGTAACGCATAGCAGACGATTACGGCAGGCTAATAACGTTGAGGAAATTAGCAATCGGTTAAGTCCACATTAAAAATTACCGTGTCAAACCAGCATAATTTAACCATATTTTGCAATTTTTCAACCGCTAACGAGATAAAGTCCGTAACTTTATCGTAGTTATTCACGGGTTGCAGTTGCTGCAGAAATAACCCTCCCCTTAGCCGTCTTGCAGCGGCAAAAATCGGCGCCGAAGATCAATCGAGCGTCTATCAATGAAAGCGAATTGGTATAAGCTTGCAATTACCTCAATAAATTGAATCTCATGGCAATTTTTGCGCCAGCCTGGATCCAGCCGTTGCCGCATCGCCTTAAACTAATCCACAATATTCATCCATAATCTTTCGATTTCTGTACGTCATTATATTTATGAAGCAGCGCTTGCAATTTGCATTATTTTAAATAATAGATTAACTTAATCTGACGGTGTTATTTTGCAGATTGTGCATGAATATGATTTTCCGTACTCTATATGCGTTCTCAACAATTGTAAGAGAGGCCAATGAAATTATGAATATGTTATTACGTGTCGGCATAACTGGGCAGACCGGTTTTATCGGTTCTCACCTCTATAATTATCTCGGTATCTTCCCGGATATAGCACGCGTGCCGTTCGCCCGCGATTTTTTCACCGATGAAGCGGCGCTGCGTAAATTTGTACGAGAATGTGATGTTATAATCCATTTGGCGGGAATCTCCCGATGTGACGACGAGCCGATGATGTATGCGGTAAATGTAAAATTAACCAGACAACTTATTGCCGCAATGACGGCAGAAAAGGTAAATCCAAGGGTGATTTTCGGCACTACGGTTTATGAACAGCGCGATGGCGGGTATCATAGTTCCAAACGGGAATCCCGAAAGTTGCTGGAGGGCTGGGCGGATAAGTCGGGCGCCGCGTTTAACGCATTTATGATGCCCAATGTGTTCGGACCCTTTGGCCGACCGGACTATAATTCTATGGTTGCAACCTTTTGTTACCGCACGGCAAAACATAAAAATGTACATATTACCGGTGATGCGCCGGTTCAACTCATCTTTATTAATAATTTATGTCAAGATTTTGTCTCGGCTATCACCGGGGAAATTAATCAAAAACAATATTACCCCCAACCTACCGGAGAAAAAACCGCCAATCAAGTCCTGGAGTTACTACAGTCCTTTAAAAAAGAATACGCGGAATCGTTCGTTTTTCCAGATTTGACCGATAAATTCAATGCGGCGTTATTCAAAACATTTCAGTCGTATCTCGTGCACAATGAACTTTTTCCGGTAAAAATTAAACAAAATAATTCCGGCTTGGCGGGAATTTGGAAATTGGTACAACAAGGCAATTGTGCAGCAATGGTCACGTTGAATACCCTGGTGCCAGGAGCAAGAACCGGCAGATTTTTTCATACCGCAAAACTTGAGCGCATTGCGGTCATTAAAGGCAGCGCTTTTATTCAAATTTGCCGGACCGGCACCGCAGAGACGTGCAATTATAAAATTTCAGGAGAAAACCCCACTTTTGTCGACATCCCAATTTGGCATACTTTCAGCATTGTCAACACCGGCGGAGAAGAACTGCTGATGATTTGCTGGCAGGGAGGGCTCGATAATCCGCGGGATGCCGATATGTATTCAGAAAAAGATTAATCTTCTTGCGCTACAATCAGGCTTTTTGCGCCGCATCGTTGCGCCTTGACAATAGTTGCCATAAGAAAAGTGCTTAACAGCACAAGCCATGTAAGTTGCCGCAATAAATATACTCAAATAATACTATTAAAAATCTGACCAACAATACTACTCAATTTATGGG
>CAZITV010000072.1:8660-10851 GCA_964542255.1 uncultured Victivallaceae bacterium | reverse complement strand
TGCGACGCTCTGATAGATGCCCACGGCAATATGTTGCCAAAATATCGGTAACGGCTGAATTCATTGCATGCAGCGAAGACTACTTTACAGGTTGCCTTGTCCTTTATTGACTAATCCGAGCAGTGGGCGGTTTGCCGCCTCAACCGTTTTTTCATCAAGCCAGACAATTCGTTTGCCTTGGTCAATGGAGCCGGTAAAAACGCGCGGCATATCATTGAGATGCGGCTGAGAGAGATGGATAGCGTAGAGTTTTTCCATTTTGCACATACTGGCGACAAAATGGTCGCCTTTACCGCAGTAGTGAATGATGCCGCCGTTAAATTTATCAAGAATTTCCTGGTCGTAAGGTCTGACAAACTCCTCATACTGTTCCGCGGAAATATTGATGGCTGAATCATTTCTCAAGGCAATTTGACCGCGAATTAACAACCCCCAATGAGCACTGAAACCGCTCTCAGTCGGCGGCACGAGAGCCAGATATTTTTCCATAAATTTTATATAGGTATCATTGATCAGCCGCATCATGGCGTGGATTTTTTCAGGATAATCAAACAGTGCGAGGAAGAAATCACTGCCCCAAACAAGTTCCAATATATCCAGCGGTCCCTGCAGGTCTGGATGATACAGCGGTACAAAGCGACTTATTTTAGGATAATCCCGCAGCGTTTCAAGATAATATTCAGTCGTGTCGAAAACCTGCTGTCCCAAGCCAGCGTTCAAATTTGGAATACCTTGCTGCAGCAGGCGGTCAATTACATGTTCACCTTGTGGAATTGTCGTAGGCAAAGTATTGTGAAAACGTTCCATCATGAACAATTCACCACCGAACAGCGATGGCATTATTCCAGTGCCATAATTTGCCCGGATATTCATAATTTTACCGACCGGTGAACTAAGAATTTGATTGCAGGAACAAATTTCGCGCAGAAGCATCAGCTCCGGGGCCACGAAGGCATCGTTAATATTTACATCAGGCCACTCAATTCGCGATTGATTTACTATCTTGCGCCGCGGAGCAAAGAAATCGCCTTTGTTTTTTCCCAACCAGAAATCTTTCCAGTCAGAGAATAATTGTTCTTCTGAGTCAATATTGATGCGGAGTTCTAAGTCATCTAGCAACGGTTTAAGATTTTGCATATTGTCACCTTATGTTTGCGGCAGTTTCGTACATCGCGATTATATTTTCGAGCGGCGCGTCAGCCTGGATGTAGGTATGACCAGGACCGAACACATAGCCGCCATCGTGCCACAGAGTTTCAATGAGATACTTGGCTTCGTCCGCGACCTGCAGCGGCGTGCCTTTGACCAGTATATCCTGCAAGTCCATCCCGCCGTAGAAGCAGAGTTCTTTGCCAAATTCGCGTTTTAGTTCTACCGGGTTCATACCTGCGGCGCGGGTTTGAATCGGTTCGAGCATATCAACGCCTGCTTCAATGAGTTGAGGAATATATTGTCGCACCGAACCGCATACATGCAGTTGAAATTTTTTATTGTGCTTGTGAATAAGTTCACCCATCTGCTTGAGATACGGGAAGCAATATTCCCGGAAATCATCAGGAGAAAACAATGGCCCGCGCTGAGAACAGTAATCATCTGCGATATAGACAATATCAATTCCATTGCTATGTTTTTCCAGCATGATTGCTGCTGCTTCAAGCATATACTCTGCAATCCGGTCAAAAAGATAATGCAAATATTCCGGACGCATGGCAAAATCCAGCATGATATTTTCCATCCCGCGCATGAAACTCGCAGTGTGATATACCCCCCAACTTGCAACGCCGATTACGGCCTGCTCTTTGTACGTTTGAGCGGCATCGCCGAAACTAGAAAAATCCAGGGCAGAGGCTTTTGGAAATGGATAATTTTTCAAGTCGGAGATGTCATCTTTCCCGTTCAATGGTGTTCCGCAAATTTCGTTGTGACAGGCTCCGTTCGGCAAATTCACTCTGATATAATCAACTCCCCAAATGGAACGTCTGACACCTTCTTTTGCCGCTTCTTCCGGAGTGTAATTAAAATTACCAGGCAGCAGCATCCATGTATCAATATTCATTCTTTCAAAAAGGCGTTTTTTGCGGTCTTTATCGAATATGTTGAAATATGAATAGAGGCGCTCGTACACTTCGCCATCCGCATCAAACGTAATAGGCACGCGGTCTTCCGATTTGTGATTTATTGCTGAAATAAC
>CAZITV010000072.1:0-8560 GCA_964542255.1 uncultured Victivallaceae bacterium | reverse complement strand
TTGTAAATATCGCCGTTGGTAGGCAGAATGTCGCCGATATTGACAATAAAGCGTCCGGCGCCAGCGAGGGCAATACGTTCGCCAAACTCACAAATTTTCTCGGTAGAACTGCCATCGGCGAAATATCCCGAAGGTACGCCGCAAAATGCATACATTCCCTGAGGCAGGGCGGCAGCTAATTCTTCGGCGGTATAGTTAAACATTGGATAGGGGGTGCAACCGTCAAGCAGGTCGAAGCCGGTATCCCTCAAATAGGGAAAATATCCTTTAAAATTCCCATCCAAATGAGTTGACACTAATTTGCCGGCTTTATGTAAAATATCACAAACTTGCTGGTAGTATGGAATGCAATATTTAACATAGTGCGGGGGCGCGATTAAAAATTCATCAGTGTGATCGGAAAGAATAACCAGCCGCTCCGGCGCCTGCGCCGCAAGATGAACCAATTCCAAGTCTTTCGCCGCTTGCACCTTCATAAAATCAAGCAAGATTTGCTCGTTGTCGGCAATTTCGAAAATAACGTTTTCAAAGCCCATATATTCGTGAACCAGTTTACCGAACGGCGAACGCGGAATCACCACGTCACCGAAGCCCTGTCCACCCATTTGGTTCATTAAATTTTGAATTTTGGCGTTATCGGCTGAATAATGGGTATTCTCGACCACGCGGAGCATCAGTCGCAAATCGTCTAAATTTTTGACAAAATGTTCTGTTGTGCACCAGGAGCCGTCATTGGCCAGCAAATCAACTTTGGTTAAGTCACCTTGAGGCGTATGCAGTTTGGTGATGCGTTTTCCATCTGCTTTGGAGATGGTCTTGGTAATGCCGCCTGAATAGGTCGTGTCAAACCAACTATAAATGTGAGTAGGGAACCCCCAGTCAAAATTTTTGTAAAAATCCAGACAGGTCCAGTCCTTGAACTCATCCGGCATCGTGCCGCGCCGCTGATGAATAGCCGCGTCATCTGGAATAAATTGCCCTGGTGAAAAAGGCCGTTCTTCACCATCGTTCACCCGGTGGGCAACATAATAATTAGTAATATCAGGAAAAAACAGCACCTCTTTTTGTTCTTTCCCTTCCAGTAAAGCGAAAAATTGTTCGCGGTGTGTCATTTAGATTTTACCTTTAATGTTCCGGCGATATATTCCTCGGATTCTTTCCAGTAACGGGCGGATTCCAGGGGTTCTTCGTTGAGCTGCCAGTATTGGGTCATTTTGCGTTCTTTAAGCCGTGGTGAGGCACCTTTTTGTGCAAGGTAGTTTTCCAGTTCGGCAGGAGTAATGTGCGTGGTTGGATTGAATTTATCGGAAGTTACATAACGAATAAGCGACTCAAACATCGCGCATGTTTCCGGTTTATCAGAATTCAGACCAGTAAAGTTGAATCCAGTCAAATAGAGCCTGCCGGCGCCGACTTTAAGTTCAAATGCATACGCAAACCTGCGCAATGTCCACTCCGGTTGAAATTCAGATAATTTATAAGTAAAAACGTCGAAACGGTCGCGAACCGGACGGTCGGCGCCACGCATTACCGGCGTTATTTTTACCGGGAAGTCATCTAAATTGATTTTGTCGCAATCATCAATGAGGCCGTGAAATTGCAGATTGACAAACCCATCGTGCGGAAATCCGTCAAACGAGGGATGGTCGTTGATATACGCACCGCAATTATTGCCGCGGTCCCAAATGACCCCCTTGAGCCGGTCCCACACTGCGGGCAAATAGAATTGTTCTTTTTCACCGGCGATTTTACGGTCGCGGGTTTCATCAACACGGTAGAGCATTAGCACATCGCCGCCGTTTTTCAGTTGTTTGAACACCTCCTTGGTGAAACGGTTGACAATCATTAATTGTTCCGGAGCCTGAAGTGTACTGTTGTTGTTAAGCTGCGGGTAGCGGGTGCAGGGATTAATGCCATCCAGCGCGATGGTGGCTTTGACTGCCGGTAATTCCGCCGGGCGGTTGGGAAATACCCATAAACTCCAATCATTCTCAATGATTACGCCATTTTCACACGTCAGTTTCACTGCCAAATTCAGTGCTGTTGCGGTGTTGGCTTCCGGCATTACCAGCTCCAGACTGCAAATTGAGCGGCAACCGCGCATTTTCATATCAATAGCTTTTAAGTTCCCGGTGCGCAGAATTTTACCGTTGTAGTTCAGCGTAAAACTGAAATCCGCGGCTCCGCCGATAGAATCGGAGAAGTGCGAAATCAATATCGGAATATGGATTTTTTCATTTTCAAACCATGTTCGCCGCGGCAGGTCTGCCAGCAGCACAGTATCACCATTAAACTTGAGAAAGTCAGCAACATTAATACCTGTTTTATCATCAAAGCAATCAACAATGCCATTGGAATTTTCATAACGTTCCGTGTCTGAAAATTGAAGGAAATGGAATCCGGCGAGCAATTTGCTGCGCCGCGCCGCTTCAATGCCTAATTTCCAACTCAAGAACTGGAACTTTTTACTGGTTTCAAAAAGTTTACGATATTCCTCGGTACAGCCTTTCAGTTCAACCAGTTTTCTGAGTTCAGCCAGCCACCAGGGTTTTTCGGCATTGTATTTTGCAAATTTTTCTTCCAGTGCGTCGAGGTCGCGATAGCCGATATAATGGCAGATTTCGTGTGCCAGCACCGGGCGCTTTGAGTTGATTGCCCTGGTGATTTTATAAGCAGACGCGTCATCACTGTCGGTATCAATGAGCTGCTGCCCTTTGCAAGAACCGTAGATCAGCCAGTTGTAGGTATTCTCAAACATATCATAGGTGCTGCCAAACGGATAAAAATAGGACATGTGCTGAACGTCAAAATCAACATAAGTACGGTCAAATTCACCATGCGCGCAAGTGTCTATAAACAAACGGGTCGGATCCAGCTCTTTGGTAACCCTGGCAATATGCTCCACAAACGGATTGCAGCCAGGGTGACGAATCTCATTGCCCATACAATAAACCATCAGCGAAGGATGATTGCGCAATTCCAAAATCGCGCTGCGCCATTCCGTCTCATTGATAATATCGCCCTCATCGGACATGCCGGCGCGCTCTTTTTGATATTTTCCGTAATACTTGCGGATTTCGATATGAATGAACATCCCAAGCTTATCGGCGGCTTCAAAACATTCTTCAGGCGGGATGCGCGAATGAAAACGAATCAGATTAAAACCGTATTCTTTCGCGGTACGAATATTCTTTTCATAATATTCCAATAACGATAAATTCATCAAATTGGGATGGTCATGTGCTTCACGTCCGCGAATAAAGCCGCGCGCATAAAATTTTTCGTTGTTAATTAGAATGTCCTGACCTTGTGTCTTAATACTGCGCATCCCAAAATTAACTTCTTTAGAAAAATTCTCACCACCAACGTTCAGACTTAAAACAAATTTATAGAGAAACGGCGTATTGATATTCCATGGCTTAAAATCCTTGATAAGTTCCTCAATGGTAAACTCACTCTGCGGCTTTAGCACTGAATGACCCTCAGCAATAGTGTCCACAGCATCAAGCACACGCCAAGTGCAGCCGGCACAATTATCTGGAACCGTAAACCTGACAATAACCTTGGAGTTATCATAATCAGCGTAAATAAACAAATCATCAAAATAACTATTCATCTTCGTGCAGTCCTAAATTTACAAATTAAAAGAATATTCTTTTATATATTATACAAAAAGAATATTCCTTTGTCAAGTTGATTTTCTAAAATTGTGGTATATTTTATGGTAAAATTGGTAAAAAGCGGGTAGGTTATGCGATAATACCGTCAAAGGCATGGAACAGTTGAGTAAAAATCAAACTGCTAACACAGCCATTATAACATGCAATGATTTTAAGTTTACGGGGACGTTCATATTGAAAGTTGAACTATATCGTCAAATAGCTACAAAATTAGTGGCTGAAATTGAATCTGGAATGTATCCGGAAGGTCAATTGTTTCCACGCCGCACAGAGTTGGCGGTGCGTTTTGGGGTAACGCGGGTAACGATTAACCGTGCCCTGGATATTCTTCAGGAAAAAGGGTTTGTCGCGGCGAAACGAGGTTCCGGGACGGTTGTAGTTAGTACCAGACAAAGTTATAATATTGCCTATATTGCGCCGGAATGGCTGATGCGCTATATGCCGTCGCAGCCCGGGTGTAATTTGGAATATCTCAATTACTCTGATGCGTTAGGCACCCAAACACAGGTGGCTAATCTTACCAAATACGATGGTATATTATGGTCGCACCCGGACGAAAAATATATCCCTCAAATAATCAGCTATCAGAAAAAAATTCCCGGAATCATTATCAACCGTGCCGTGCCGGAATGCAATTATGTAGCGACAGAATACAGTGATTTTTTCCGTAGGCAGGTTGTGGAGCGTTTACGGGCACTGCCCAAGGCAACACCATATTTTTTATTGCGCAGCGATGCGAACCATTTTGTCCATACACTTCGCTTGAACGGATTTATCGCTGCCTGCCGTGATGAAAACCGTTTTTATGAAGTTATAGAGTTGCCGCCGGAATTTAAACAGAAAGCCGTTTTATTGGAATCGGAGATTAGAATAGCGCGTGCGCCGCTGCTGATTTTTGCTGATGAGTCAACCCATACCGGGGCGCTGGTTTTCTGGGCCTGGCAACATGACCTCGTCTGGAAAAAAGATCTATATTATATGGATTTCGATAATTTGCAAAAGGAACATGTCTGGGGAGTACAAATAACCTCAATTATGCAGGATTTTTATCAGCTTTCACTGAAGGCTCTGGAAAAAATTATACTGCTGATTCGAGAACCATCGCGCGTTGAACAACATTTGATTCCGCCATCTATCCACTACGGCGATACTTGAAGCGGTTAAAGTAATGACGGCTGGAACGGGATGTCTGGGGAATCGCCGGTTTTGCTGTTGCTTTTGGCTTGATATTTGTTGCTGGATTCGCGGATTTTTTCCTGATGGACGGTGAGTGCGGGGAGACCGCCGTCAGCCATGGCGTTGTTTTCAAGATTGTCCAGGATTTCATTAGCACGTGCGATGACCGATGGCGGCAGTCCGGCAAGTTTAGCAACGTGGATGCCGTAACTTTTGTCGGTGCCGCCTGGAACAATTTGACGGAGAAAAATGACTTGGTCACCATATTCTTTGACGGCGACATTATAATTTTTGGCGCCGGTTTTAGTGAGGCTCAATTCGGTTAATTCGTGGTAGTGTGTGGCGAACTGGGTACGGCAATGCGGCACATCGTGCAGAAATTCTGCCACTGCCCAGGCAATGCTCAACCCGTCAAAAGTACTGGTGCCGCGGCCGATTTCATCGAGAATTACTAAACTTTTGGGTGTGGCATGATTGAGAATATTGGCAGTTTCCACCATTTCCACCATAAATGTGCTTTGCCCGCGGGCTATATCATCGGCGGCGCCGACCCGCGTGAATATCCGGTCTGCCATTCCGATAATTGCCTCACTGGCCGGGACAAATGAACCCATTTGCGCCATAATCGCAATCATCGCGGTTTGACGAATATAGGTGGATTTGCCCGCCATATTCGGTCCGGTAATAATCATCATCCGGTTGGTTTCCCCATCCAGCAGCGTGTCATTGGGGATAAAACGTTCGCCCTGCATCGCGGCATCGAGTACCGGATGGCGGCCGGCGACAATCAACAGCTGTTCGTCATCAGTAATACCGGGCCGGATGTAGTTGTATTTGCGCGCGGCTTCGGCCAGAGCGGCGAGTGTGTCAATTACCGCGATTGTCGCGGCGGTTTCCTGAATAGATGCGGTAAACTGCAGTGCGTATTCGCGCAGTTCCTGAAATAGTTGAAACTCCAGGGCTTTGGATTTTTCTTCAGCGCCAAGAATTTTTGCTTCAAGTTCTTTCAATTCGGGAGTGATAAAGCGTTCGGCATTAACCAGTGTTTGTTTCCTGATGTAGTCTGCGGGCGCCATACTTAAATGGCTTTTGGTGATTTCGATGAAATACCCGAAGACGTTGTTAAAGCGGACTTTGAGAGATTTGATGCCGGTGCGTTCCTGCTCTTTGAGTTGAATTTGACTCAACCAGCTTTTGCCTTCGCGGGCGGCCTGGCGCAGTTCGTCCAATTCCGGGCAGTGACCTTCACAAATAATGCCGCCGTCGGTCAGGCTAAGCGGCGGTTCGGCGAAAATCGCCGACTCAATTTTTTGCACCAGTTCCGGCAGTTCGTGCAGTTTATCCCGCGCATCATCGAGCATCGGTGAAGAAAACTGCCGGAGTAAATTTTTAATGTCCGGCAAAATTCCCAGGCTGGATGCAAGTGCAAGCATATCTCTGGCATTGGCGCTGCCGATATTTAAGCGGCCGATAATCCGTTCCAGGTCACGAATCGTGCCAATCAACTCGCGCAGCTCGGTCAAAGTCATCGGGTCATTTTTAAACCACTCCACCGCGTCGAGCCGGGCATTTATGCGGTCGCGCGCGCACAGCGGATGCAAAATCCAGTCGCGCAGCAGCCGGCTGCCCATCGGGGTTACGGTTTGGTTAAGCACGTGCAGCAGGGTATTGCTGCTGCCTGCAGTGAACATTGGTTCGACAAGCTCCAGATTGCGCTGGGAAATTGAATCCAGCTGCATATAATCCTGTTTATAATATGTCTGCAGGCGCTGCAGATGTTTGACCGGTTGGCGCAAATTTTCCGCGGCGTAGTGCAGTACTGCGCCGGCGGCGCATACTGCCAGCCGCAGTTCACGGCAGCCGAAGCCGTCCAGAGAGGCGATGCGGAAATGCCGTTTGAGGAGTTCTTCGGCGTGTTCGTAATCGAAAGTCCAATCCTCTGCCGCGGTCCACAGCACTTTATTCATTTTTGTCAGGCGGTTTCCATCCTGCTGCCAGCGCCGCAGCAGGGTTGTCGGAACCAGACATTCTTTGGTATCCAGGCGGTTTAATTCGGTTTCGACATTTTCCTGTCCGCTCAGTTCGGTAACTTTGAATTCACCGGTGCTGATGTCAATGCACGCCAAGCCGAAATTATCTTTTTTTTCCACCAGTGCGACTAAAAAATTATTTTTGCCTGGTTCCAGGACAATGCTGTCGATAATTGTTCCTGGAGTGATGATGCGGGTAACCTGACGTTTAACAATGCCTTTTGCCAGCTTTGGGTCTTCCATCTGTTCGGCGATGCCGACCTTTAGACCGGCTTCAATCAAACGGGGCAAATAGTTATCCAGCGCATGATACGGGAATCCGCACATCGGTACTCCGGCGCGTTTGGTTAATGCGATATCCAATACCATGCTGACCCGGGGAGCGTCATCAAAGAAAATTTCATAGAAATCGCCCATTCTGAATAAGAGTACAGCATCGGCAGGCATCTCATTTTTTGACTGCTGGTACTGTTTCATCATCGGGGTAAGCCGGAAGTCTTCGTTGTCGGCGATATTAACTTTTTCCGTCATGGTAATCCTGAACCGGCGGGGAAACCGCTAATAAATCATGATACTATTAGCGGTTCTTTGGCGGATAATTATTATTGTTTTATCAATTCGCTCTGGTCAATTTTTATGGTTTCGGTCCAGATTACCGTGTTATCCTTGACGCGGGTCAGCTTCATTTCCCAATCAATAATGTCTTTGCCCTTGATATGGCTCTGCAGACAATAATCAACATCTGATGCCGGGGTCGCCGGCGGACGGAACTTGCCAAGTTCGACAACTGAGGCAAAAACTTTATTGGCATAAAAATTCAAGCTCTTCTCTTCCGCGGTGAATTTTGTCGAAACGATGCTGTTTGCCGGCACCTTCTTGATTACTGCGGCACTCAATGAGGTAATCAACTGATTAACCCCGGCTGCGGAACTGAATGTTTTATCGCTGTTTTGTTCTTCGACTATCTGTTCCGGCGGATTGCCTTCGGGAATACTGTTGCAGCCTGCGATTGCCAGAATTGTGGTTAATCCACCCAGTGCCATCAAAAATTTATACATAGTTCACCTCATTATTGTTCAGCAGCATATTATTCAGGCAACCAGTCAAGCACGAAACATTTAACGTAATCGCCATCAATTCAAATATAATTCGCTTTTTACAAAAAAAAAGCTGCAATGCGAAAATACGGCACATGGACTGGCACTCCGGCGATGGTTTTTGATAAAAATATAAAATAATCTGTCAAAATCTTTGATTATTATTTGAAATCAGATTAGGTTATAGTGAAGAATAAACGGTATTGGCGTCGTCAGAAAATTATGTCGGGTGCTTAATTTGGCACCGTATATGGATTTTATCAGACAATAATGCAGGAGAGCGTAAAAATGACCACTCGGAAAAAAATTGACGTTGTGGAACAAAAACGCCTCAATGATGCCCGCGAAAATGCTGTCCCATGGAAGAAATGGGGACCGTACTTAAGCGAAAGGCAGTGGGGAACTGTTCGTGAAGACTATAGTAACGATGGCAATGCCTGGAACTATTTCACCCATGACCAATCACGTTCCCGGACGTATCGCTGGGGTGAAGACGGTCTGGGCGGAATCTCTGATGATAAGCAGCGGCTATGTTTTGCGCTTGCGCTATGGAACGGCAAAGACCCGATTTTGAAAG
>CAZITV010000071.1:0-10872 GCA_964542255.1 uncultured Victivallaceae bacterium | reverse complement strand
TGAGTAATGTGAAGTTTATACCAATTTGCAATCATTGATTGACAAACGCTTGACCTTTGTCACCGATTGTTGGCGGTCAGATTCTTTTATAGCATTTTGGTAAGATGTTTAGCCCAGTCGGAGAGAGAGTTGTCACGGGCACCCATGATTAATATGATGTCATCACGGGTAGTAGCGGCACGCAAAAATTCTTCAACCTGAATGCGGTTGGAAAAACAGAGAAAACGTTTTTCGCTGCGTTGCCGGTAATCTTCAACGACCTCATGGACTGTCGGGGTAAATGATGATGAACCGCCGGCGTAGTATGGCGGAAGAAAAATAAATGAATCCTGAGGTTTTAAAACCTTTTCCAGGGCCGGGAGCAACTCCTCGCGCATAAACCCGAGCGGGCCAAAACCGTGCGGCTGGAATACCGCATAAATTTTCCCTTTGACACCTTCGCCGGCAGCCGCAATGCAGGAGGCAATTTTTTCGACGTTATGGGCATAGTCGTCATAAATTTTGGCGCCGGTAACCATTTTTCCGGCGTAATCGTTGCGCCGCCAGACACCGCGGAATAATGGCAAGGCTGCGAAAATTCGTTCCTGCGGGATATTTAGCATATCCATCATCGCGGCGATAGCAGTGGCGTTCATGGCGTTGTGTCTTCCGACCATGGGCAATTTGATGCGCTGCTGGTCATTAATCACTACAGTGGCACCTGCAGCGGTACAATTATATTGGCTCATCACCCAGGTAGAAAAGTTATGCAGTTTAAGCGGCATATCGGTAAAGACACGCACCTGTAAATGCGCGTAGCAATCTGGTGGCAACATTTCCAACACACTTTTTTCGACAACAATACCGGTTTTAACTTTGCGGATAAATGTACTGAAGACACTAACGAGTTCATCTTTTGAATAATGGTCGGTGCCGATATTGAGCAGCAGCGCATAATCAGGTTCATAGATGGTTAAACTTTTATCGCTTTCATCCGCTTCGAAAACAAAGCTGCCGCCGGTACCATGATAATAATTGCCGGCGTTATCAGCCGCGCAAAAACGATTGACCAAACCGCCATTCAAAAATGCCGGGTCACAACCGGCTAAATACATTGCTTCTGCCAACCAGGCGGTGACTGTGGTTTTGCCGCAGCTGCCGCAGACGGCAATGCGCGGATGACCGGTAAGAAAATTCATCGCCGCCGCCAGCGCCTGGGCACGGTGCAGGCATTCAATCCCAGCGCCGGCAATAAAATCAGCATTATCTTTTTCAATTGCGGTGGAATAAACCAGGAAGTCAGGTTTACGCGGGCGGACGAACGAGCCGTCCTGAGGATAAATCGCGATGCCGCATTGCTTTAACGCTCCGATGATACGCTGATTTTCAGGCTTATCAGCGCCGCGGTCGCTGCCGGAGACGCGGTATCCAGCCATGGCATAAAGTTGCGCCAATCCGCTCATACCGATACCGCCGATACCTATAAAGTGAATGCTGGAACCAGCCGGAACCGGCCGGACAGCGAGATTCGAATCATTTGTTTTCATGGTTAGTTAATCCCGGGTTGGCAATTCAGTTTTTTTATTATTGCTCTCTGCTTCGAGCAATTTCGGGTCAGGTTTAATATCCAGATAACGCAGAGTGCGCATCGCGATAGCTTTGAAAAATGGTGCAGCAACGACCCCGCCATAATAACTGCCCTTCGGCTCATCTGCAGTCACCATCAGCACGAATGCCGGAGCTTCTGCTGGGACAAAACCAACAAATGATGAGAAAAATTGTGAATGCGAATATTGACCGCCGACCAATTTTTGGCTGGTGCCGGTTTTCCCGGCAACATGATATCCCGGGATGGCGGCGCTGGTAGCGGTACCGCCTTTTTGGGTAACGAGCGACATCATTTGAACAATTTTATTTGCCGTATCCGGGTTTTTATAAATCATAAAGGGTTCGTCGAGTGCGCGTTTAAAAAGGGTTTGTGATTGGACATCTTCAATCCGGTCAATCAAGCGCAGCGGGCGCAGCCGTCCGCCGTCCGCCAGAGCACAATACGCGCGCACCAGCTGCACCGGGGTCACGCACCATGTTTGACCGATGGGGTAACGGGTAACCGACAAACTGTCCCATCGTTTTACTGGAAGCATAATACCGCGGCTTTCCGGTTTAACAGGAATACCGGTGCGGGAACCAAAGCCGAAATCGCGCAGCACCTTGTACAGTTTTTGATCTCCCAGGCGCAAAGCAATTTTGGCAGTGCCGATATTACTGGACTTCTGTACTACCTCTGCGGCAGAAATAACCGACATCGGATGAGAATCCCGCAAAAGCTTACCGGCATAAAACCATTTGCCGTTCTCGCAGTCAAATCTGGTTTCAGGCGTGATAACGCCGTAATCCAGCGCGCCGGCGATAGCTACTGGTTTCATGGTTGAGCCGGATTCAAAAACGTCCTCAGTCACCCGGATACGCCAGGCGTCAGGAGTGATACTTTTGCGTTCATTTGGGTTAAAGCTGGGTCGTTGGGCCATGGCCATAACATTGCCGGTTTTCGGGTCCACCATAATTGCATATGCGGCGCGCGGCCGCCATTTGGCAACGAGTGCGTCGAGTTCTTCTTCCAAAATGGCTTGAATTGGCTCATTGATGGTTAAATAGACATTATAACCATTTTTAGCATGTTCATTTTCATCAGAGGTATTATATTTGAGTGTGGACCCGTCCCGGGAGCGTTCGAAAGAAATTACAGCATCGGAAGGTTCAATTTTTCCCTGCAGGGTTTTTTCCATTCCGGTTACCGGAATATCTTTGCCTTTAGCCGGAGTGGTAAATCCCAGAATGTTAGATAAAAGGGTATCTTTAGGATAATAGCGTTTATGCACATCTCTAAAGGTAATGCCTTTGATATTATTGACGCGCAGATTTTTTTTGATTTCTTCGGCGATCTGGAACGGTACCAAATTTGCAATCACGACAAACCGGCTTTTAACTTTCTCGATGTTGCCGTCGCCATCTTTGCGGATGACGTAGCGCTCTGAAAGTTTTGCGTAAACTTCGTTATACGGCAGATTCAGATAGCGTGAAAAGATCAGCGAGGCGCGGCTAATCCAAGGTTCTTCACCAACAATCTGAGGGTCAGCGCTGATGTCGGCGCAGGGTATGTTGCCAACGAGCAAGTGACCGTTGATGTCAAATATTTCGCCGCGTTTACCATGAGAAGTAGTGGACGCGGTGTATTTGTTCCGCGCTTTTTCATATAGTTCTTCATGGCGCTGAATCTGCACCACATAAAGGCGGTAGCCCAACAGCCCGAAGCAGATAACTGCAAGCAAGGCGGTCAGTTTAATTCTCACGCCGATGGCATCATTACTTGTCAGCATCCCTCATCCCATCACGACATATTAATATATGACCAGTCAAAAAATTACGGGCGGGTAAGCATTACTGTCTTTTGCTCGATTCCGCCAACAATGTTAGTATCCCGGCTGTTGCCGTTATCGTAAATCAAGGTTAAATGTTGCACCTGATAGTGCTCCGGCATCCGCAGCGCCAGCTTGAATTTGTTAATTCTTTCGCGCACCTGCGGCCAGCTGCTCAATTTCTCTTTTTTTAGTTTCAAGTTTTCAATTTCGCGGTCAAGCAGCGTCAACTGGCGGGAGATACGTTCCGCATCCTTGTCAGAATTGGCGATGCCTTGATTCAACGAAATTCGATAATTAGTAATTCCGGCGAATGCCGCCATCAGGAGTACCAGATAAAAAACTGCGAGGAGTTTAACCCACAATTTTAAACCTGACGCACCTTTTTTACCATTGGTTTTTTTAGCCTTGACTGCACGCGTATGAATATTCATAATAAGAATCTACCTCCTTGTTTAAAGGTTAGTCCTTTCAAATTTTTTCTATCACTCTTAATTTAGCTGAAGCGGAACGCGGGTTCCGCCGTAACTCGTCTTCTTGTGCCGTAACCGGTTTTTTTGTCAAAATCTTCAATTCCGGATGATGACAACACATACAAACCGGCAACCCCGGAGGACAAACACACTCACGCGCCGCCTCACGAAAGAAATTTTTCACCATCCGGTCTTCCAGCGAGTGAAACGTTATCACCCCAATCCTGCCGCCGGGCTTAACAATCTTTAATGCCTGCGGAAGCGCGGCACGCAGTTCACCCAGCTCATCATTTACCGCAATGCGCAAGGCTTGAAAACATAACGTCGGCGTCGGCAGTTTACCGGGACGGCTGTGTCCCAGCACGTCCTCGCAGCATTGGGCAAAATCCAGTGTTGTTGCAAACGGCCGCTTCTGCCGCCGCTGGATTACCGCTTCTGCCAATCTGCGGCTGCTTTCAATTTCACCGTATTCGCGAAAAATCTGCTGCAGCTCACGAAGTGGAGCGCTATTGATAATCCCGCCGGCAGCTACCGGAGACTCCAAGTCCATGCGCATGTCCAGTGGACCGTCCAGCCTAAAGGAAAAACCCCGGCGCGGATCATCAATCTGCGGCGATGAAATTCCAATATCCAGCAACACTGCGTCAACCGAATCCCACCCGAACTCTGTTGCCAAGTTTGCCAGCTGGCTGAATCTTCCTCTTACGAGGTGGACACGCGTACCGGCGAATGCGAGGATTTCCCCGGCTCTAGTAAGAGCTTCGCCATCCTGGTCGATCCCCAGTAACGCTGCCTGCGGATTATTGCCTAATATCAAAGAACTATGACCGCCACTGCCCACCGTCGCGTCAATTATCCGCACCGGCCCCGGCAGCGACAAGTACTCCAGCACCTCCCGGTACAATACCGGAATGTGCTTCATTCCGTCCTGCGTAGTTTTAAAGTCAGCTTCCGGCATTTAAACCTTCATTAAAAAGTATCCGTCCCGCGGTGCGGTGACAGCTACCGTTTTGCCGCTTTATTTATCCTTGCTGCCCAAATTTTCGAGCAGCATCCGCATCATATCACCGGCGTCATCGCCCAATAACTTTTGAAATTCATCCAGGTAAACGTCATCCTGCTCCGGTCCTGCCTGCCACTGCTGCGGCGCGCACAACTTGATATGAGTGAATGCGCCTATCAACTTGAGCTGATCTGTAACGCCAATTTTGTCGAGCATCTCGCGTTCCAGCTTAATCCGCCCCTGCTTGTCACAATGACAATCCCGCACTTTTGCGCCGATCCGCGCCAACGCTTCCTGCATATTGCGGCTGGCAAACGCCACTTTCCGCGCCTTGGTGAGAAAATCACGAAACGCCTCAAACGGCAGCAGCAGCAAATCCTTGTCGCGGCCGGGAAATAGGATCAAACGAGTCTCGCCGGCATGACGCCGCCACTCACTCGGAATCGCTACCCGGCTTTGCGCATCCAGAACATGCTCAAACTCGCCGCAAAAAAACAGCTCTTCGGCATTCAGGTTATCTTGCTCTTTATTCACCATTATGACCCTTTTTTCACCTAACTAAACCTAAATTAAGCTTAAATATTCCTTTTACAAGCCGTAAATAATTTTTTTTTGTTTTTTTTTGCGAAATGCGTAAACAGCGGTATTTGATTATTATTAAGAGCTGATTAAATTAGCTGATGATGCCTGTTCGCAATTAATACCAATGAGCAATCGGGCATCTATCAATGGGAGCGAATTGGTATTACTAAAAGATAATCATCAAAATGCGGATTAGAAAATATTGCAGATATTTATTATTGCCGGTAATAATTTTCAGTTATCCGGCGTTTGGACAACAGTCCAAAGCGGTAGTATTGGACTCCCCGGATACTACAGCCGGGTATTTGGCTTATCTGCTGATTAATGAGGTGCCGTTCCCGGGCGAATACGGGTACGTCAGTTCGGCAGACAGTAAAGCGGCAATGATGCAGATTCTCTGGGTCGTTCACTGCCGGATTGCGTTGATTCCTAAAGGTTATACGCAAACGCTGGTTGCCAATGTCAAGACCGATAATATTATTGATGTGATTAGTGCCGATGGTCAGTGCGAGGGTTTTGATAAGGACAGTCAGGGCAAAGCGGTATTTGACGCAAGAGTAGAAACCCGCATCAAATACCTGACCGCAATTGCCAACAAAGGCGCACGTCCGGGAAAATTTGCTGAACTCCTCAATTATGCCAAAAGCATTGCGCGGAATTACATTAAAAGTTCAGCGTTAAGCAAGGACTATTTTGCCAAACTGAAATTGATTAATAAGGAACGCGTAACCGGCCGGGCTTATGCCTGGATGACAAATCAGGATTATTATTCTCCCGGTGGAGATTTTATCTTTATTCCAGATGCGTTTAACGGGTCACTGGGCGGTAACCGTTTTTTCACATTAAAGGACAAGCAATAACTATGTTTAAACATGTTTTGACGGGAATTATATCATTACTGACATTGGCTAATATTTGTTGCGCCGCTGGGCAAACCGATGCGGTTCCGGCTGAATTAACTGATAAGAAATTTCTCAATGAAGTGGTTCGGTATTTGTACCGCTGGTATTTAAATGAAGCAGAAGTGGAAAAGGTCAGTGCGGCGCCGGCAGTAGTATTTGAGATTCGCCGGCTTAACCCAAAACTTGATGATAATGATAAGAGCATCTTTGCAGCAATTGCCATCCCGGTCCTGGATGTGGAGATCAAATTAAAAAAATCTGACTACGTCATCAGCGAGTCCAATAAAACTATTAAAAGCCGCAATTTTAAAATTGTCAATGTGGCAAAATGGCAGCAAGGCGGCAATCATCACGAACCTTTTACCGCCGTTACATCCACAATGCAGGAGATGCGTGAATATTTGTTTAAAACACGTTTTGACTCGCAATATCCGGATGGCGAGTTATTCAAACGCGCCAGAGACGCATTCTTCCAGGAAATTGACGCGGGAAAAATAAAGCAGCAGCAGGCGGCGGCAGGTGTCACCGAAAATGTCCTTTATTTCGCGCCGATTTCGCCAGTTAGCAATGAGTTTTGGATTTACTGGGAAACCAATAAAATGCTACTGAAATTCTCCTCAGATATTGACATTGTCAATCCGCTGGTATGGGACAGCGAACGATTATTTGTCCATAAATATGACCTTTTGGCACAAACCGTCGTTTCACTGACAGAAACCAATGGCAGCAACCGTTACCTAACCAGAAATCAAGTCGGCAGAATTTTATTCAATTGCTTGATACTGGGTCAGCGTTTTGCCGTAAAGCGCCAGCAATAGTAGCTTTTCTGGGTATTCATCCGATAAAAAGCCGGCTGCCGCGGCAGGCAAACAGTACAAATGCACTAAGGAACTGTCACAAAATAACCTGTATTTTTTTCGGCTCTTCCGGATGCTTTTTGTGCCAGTTGTTTGAAGTTACATTATTACGCGGTATATTATTGATGGATATATATTTAATAATCATCCCAATATGGAGCTGACAAGCACGATATGACTGTAGAAATAAAACAACCCGAATTAATGGAAAAGATAGTGTCTTTGTGTAAACGCCGCGGCATAATATTTCAAAGCTCGGAGCCGTACGGCGGCATTAACGGTTTTTGGGATTATGGTCCGTACGGCTGCCGGATGAAACGCGCCGTGGAGCAGGTTTGGTGGAATGAGATGGTGGAGACACGGCTAAATGTCGAGGGATTGGATTCAACCATCATCTGTCATCCGCAAGTTTGGCGGGCATCAGGACATTTAGACAAATTTGGTGATATGATGTGCGACTGCCGCCAATGCAAGGCGCGGCACCGCGTTGACCAGATGGAAGACGCCACCGTATGCCCGGGTTGCGGTTCCAAAGATTTAACCGAACCGCGCGAATTCAATTTAATGATGAAAACCTTCGTCGGTCCGGTATTTGACGAGGATCATACGGCCTATTTAAGGGCTGAGACATGCCAGCCGATTTTTGTGGATTTTCACCAGGTACGTGTCGCCACCAGACAAAAATTACCTTTTGGCATTGCGCAAATCGGCAAAGCTTTCCGCAATGAAATCAATCCGCGCAATTTCACATTCCGTTCCCGGGAATTTACGCAGATGGAAATGGAATTCTTTTGTGAAGACGGCGACTCCATGGAGTGGTTTGAATACTGGAAGAATCAACGGATTAAGTATTATCGCGAAAAACTGCTCTTCAGCAAAGATGTCATGCGTATTTATGAACACGAAAAATTGGCGCACTACGCCAAAGCGGCCATTGATATTGAATTTAAATTCCCGTTTGGCTGGGGAGAGCTGGAAGGCGTCCATCACCGCGGCACCTGGGATATGTCCAGGCATCAGGAGTTCTCAGGTACCGATATGCAGTATATCGACCACGACAACCAAAAGAAAATCACGCCAACTGTCGTTGAAACCTCGGTCGGATTGGACCGCACTATTCTCGCACTGCTCTGCAATGCCTACTATGAAGATGCCGCCGAAACCAAAAAAGAGGGACAGGAAACTGATGTGCGCGTAGTAATGCGCCTCCCCGCTAAAGTTGCTCCGGTTCAAGCGGCAATCCTGCCGCTCTCCAAAAAACTCGCGGAAAACGCCGAACAACTCTACCGCGACCTCGCTGGAAAATTCCGCTGTGAATATGATGAAACGGGCAGCATCGGCAAACGATACCGCCGGCAGGATGAAATTGGCACGCCGTACTGCATCACCTTCGATTTTGATTCAGCGAACGACAATGCCGTTACGGTACGCGAACGCGATTCGATGACGCAGGACCGGGTTAATTTAACACAGTTGAAGCAATATTTAGAAGAACGGGTCTAGCAATATAATTCACAGCTTATACTGAGCAGCATTCTAAAAGAAAGTAAAGATTGCAACTCAGTATTAATAAACCGCTTGCTGAATTATATTATTAAACTGTTTTGAAATGTAATTTATTGTAGGGGAAAATATTATGGATGACAGTAGTGAGAATAAACGGCTAATCGTCGTTGGCGGATGCCTGGTACCATTAATCATCGTTATCGTAATCTCTTTGGGAATAGTTATCTGGTACTTTTTCTACAAAGATTATGAAGATGATGAAACCGCCATCGAACAGCCTAACACATTTTTACGCACCACACCGCACAGCAGCAATAATGCCTGAACACAGCGAAAGGCTTATTCCGCCTGTGGTCAAAACATTTCCCGGGATGAACGAATTTTCTGCAGGAAAATTAAATCAGCTTAGTATAAGTTGATTAGGCGCGTTTATGGATTAAATTATGCGAACGTAGTTTATCAGCATCACGGAGATATTCATTATGAGCAACCAGGATATACGATGGCAGCAGCGGTTTCAAAATTTTGAAAAGGCATTTGCTTTATTGGAGCAGGCAGTTCATTTGAGTATGGAGAGGCCGTTGAATGAGCTGGAAGAGCAAGGGTTGATTCAACGTTTCGAATTCACCCACGAACTGGCGTGGAATGTCCTTAAAGACTATTTTGAATATCAGGGGAATTCTGCCATCACCGGCTCAAGAGACGCAACGAGGGAAGCATTCAACAAAGGGCTGCTCAATGACGGAGAGGGATGGATGGATATGATCAAAAGTCGAAATCAGTCATCTCATACATATAACGAGAATGTTGCAAAAGAGATCACAAATAAAATCATTCAACATTATTATCTCCTCTTCTCAGATTTAAAAAACAAAATTAAAACGCTGATTGCATGAAACGATTCGGATTAAAACCAGAACAGATTGATTCTATATGCCAATGTTTTGCTCAATATCCCGCCATTGAGCAGGTGATTTTATACGGTTCCAGGGCAAAAGGCAACTTCAAAAACGGCTCGGATATTGATTTGACGATCATTGATGCCAATGCAGCTTTTTCGGAATTGGCTCAACTGGAAAATAAACTGGATGACTTGCTATTGCCATTCAAAATTGATTTATCGCTAAAAAGGCATATTAGCAACTCCGCCCTGCTGAGCCATATTGACCACATCGGAAAAGTTTTTTATACCAAGTGAGCGATCAGTCATAGACAATAACGATTGAGATTTGTAACGTACCCGCAAGATTGTCTATGGACATAAGCGGCGATGAAGATTATCCCGAGGCTAAATTAAGCAGACCGACAATACTGCTTGGGTGTTCGATATGTCTGGTCCGCGCCGGCTTATCGCCATCGGCGCGGTAGCTTTCATCCAGAACATACGGTGCGGTAAGTTTTGGATAGGTGAATGACGCCGGATTTTTTTTAAGTTTGGTCAGTGCGGCGTTTGCGCCTTCACGGATTAATTTTCTGGCGCGGAATGGCGACAGGTGGATTGCACTGAGTTTTGCTTTCCCATACGAATTGCAATCAAGGTGGTCAAGATTGTCAGGCAAAATGCCCTGTTTAACCCCGACCGTTACTACCCCCGGAGTCAGTGCGGCGGCCTCTTCCGCAAACGCATTTTCGCCACATGCCAAAATGGTCGGAATCCCCAATTCCATGGCACAAAATGCGCATTGCCCGTATTCACCAATAGAAATTCCGTTAATTGCCACGTCAATCCAGCAAAACCAGCCGGTATGGCTCAGGTGCGAATTTGGGGTGCCGGATTTGGCGTGTTGTCCAACAAATGCTAAAGCGTCAAATGATTGGTCTAATCCCCATGGCCACACCGGTTGAAACACCCCCTTGCTCAACAAAACTCGTTCGTCAAGAAATTCCGGGTCAATACCGCCGGCACCATGTCCGTCCGTCACGACAATTTCAGTTGCGCCAGCGTCAAAAAAACCGCAAATTGCGGCATTAACTTCTTCCGTGAGAAAACGTTTGCCTTTTTCAAAGTATCTGCCTTCCGGGATTACCCAGTCATTAAAGTTGAGAATTCCGGCGCATCCCTCCATATCTGTCATAATCATTATTTTCATCTAAAGCTTTTCCAGTATTTTTAATAGGTAAAAAATGCTTTTCGGCTTAATAACTTATTCCATT
>CAZITV010000070.1:0-10981 GCA_964542255.1 uncultured Victivallaceae bacterium | reverse complement strand
CCTAACACTTAACTCCTCACTAATTAATAGGTGCGCTGCAGTGCAATGACTTTGCCTTGTACCGCCACCTGCCCTGCCGGATAAAACTGAGCTTTGAATTCCGGATTAGCCGGGCGCAATTCAACCTTGCCGCGCGGAGCCGGATGATAGGATTTAACCGTTACTTCGTCTTTGAGCAGCGCCACGACGATGTCGCCGGAACGTACTGCGTCAACTTGTTCAACGATGACCAAATCGCCGTCAAGGATTCCGGCGTCACGCATGCTCTCACCCTGCACCCGCAGAGCAAACATCCGGCTGGAATCGCGATTTTTGATAATTTCAGCGGCGACTACAACCTCGCCTTCAACATTAGCAATGCTTTCAGCGGCCAATCCGGCATTGATCCGCCCCAGCAAAGGAATTGAAAAAGCCAGCGGTACCGGACGCAACGGACCGTGGTACGTTTTTATCTTTTTTTTGGCATTATGCGCAATCTGTTTTTGACGTTCCAGCGCGTGCAGATAGGTATTAACGGTAGAGGGTTTTATCGAGAAATGCGCGGCCAACTCCGTTACCTTCGGCGCCCTGCCGCGTTCTTCGGTAAAATCGGCGATATAGTCAAGAAAGTTTTTTTGTTTTTCGCTAAGATTGTTCATTGTAATAAATTGATTTAGAAGCCAAAGCCAAGAATAGTATAACCGGCGTCATTTTTACCGACAATCAGCGTGAACAGCAATTCGTTATTAATGACAATATCTTTTTTGTCCTTATCCTGAGCCTGACGTGAAAAATTAACTTTCCAGACAAACACCTTCAGCGGCGGTTTTTCCAGCGGGGTCAAGAAAGTCCATGCTTTTAACTCGCCCATTTTTTCTTTCATATCTTTGTGCATATTGGTAAAAATTTTCTCGGTCATTTTTTGTTTCATATCGGAGGTGAGATTTTTGGAGAATAGTTTATAATCGCCTTTCTGCATCCCGGTCAGGATATCATCAGCATAAGTTGTCGCGATTTTTTTTACCTGGTCGCCGTCATTCGCAGTAAACTCGACCGGTTTATTTTTGTCCACAGAATTGCATCCGGCAGCAAACAACACCACCGCGGCGGTAATACTTCCCATAAAAATCTTTATTTTCACAATGGTCATCTCCTGAATGTTTAAGCAATTGCAAAGTAATTTTTTATACAACAGAGTTAATTTCAAAACTCTTTTAAGATTATTTAAACTCTATTTCAATCAAACCGCTGCGGACATCCACCGAAGTCAATGCCAGTTCAGCGACAATCAAATAACGTTTGCCAGTCAGCTCCTTGACCGGCAGCACCGTTGACCAGTTAATTTTTTTCTCGACAAAGACCACATTGCCCGGCGAAATAATTAATTCAAAATGATTTGCATTGGGAGGGTGTATTGGCTCTATAGACTTCCATGCCTTATCGTTGCGGTCAAACGAAATAATGTTTTTTTCCAGCGGACGATAGTAGATGCGCATATTTTCCGCATCGTTCATAAACCATTCATCTATCCGCAGCGCTTTATCACCAAAGTTCTTCAATCGAAAAATATAACAAAATTCCTCATCCGGCGCCAAAGTTCTACCCGGATGCGCCAGACTTAAATCCAGTTTATAGTCATTCAATTTGGCATACGAATCACGCCGGGGGGCACGCGTTGGCGCGTTATCCTGAGTGATCACCGTCCGCACACATGACGACAATAACACCGGCAATGCGGCGGCAAACAGGATAAATACAAAAAACAGACTGCGTTTATTTTCTTTTATCATGGCGCACCTTTTCCCCGATTTTACTGCGAAAGACATAAATTATTAACACAATCATGCCGATGCCGAGTACCCATTTACTGGCAGTGGTTTGAAATAATTCATCCACTGTCGTCTGCTTCGCCCCGGCAAGAAAATTATTTTTATTAAAGTTGACCACGCCCAGCAATACATAATAAACGCCGGTCCAGAGGATGCAGATAACCAGTGAAGCAACCATTTTAAAAATGCTGCGCCCCAGCCACTCATTTAAACTTTGTGCCGGAAACGTTGTATATACCGAACCTAATTGTCTGCGCTTACTCATGCCTTAAATACTCATAATAAAATTGTCTCGGCAACTGTATTAACAGCCGCCTGCTGCAAAAATCAGCTTAAATAAATCTGTACATCAATAATATTGCGCATAACCGCGAATATTCAAACAGTAATACCGAGTAGCATTCTAAAAGATAGTAAAGATTGCACAGATTTTGAGTTTGTTTGTATTCTGAAAGTCGGCCGATACCGGGGGTATCGAAGGAACTTGAAGGGTACGAATCCAAAGTCGAAAGAATGCAAGCCGCAGGAGCGGGACAAGGTTCTTTGGAGTTTATTTGGCAAAAACTCCTAAGGAGCTGTCAATAAATTAACTTGACAAGTCCCGCGAAATATCCCGAAGAGATTTTGGGAATTGCCGAAGAGTACTGCAAGCATCCCTGCTTGCTTGTCAAGCTGGAAGTTTACCCGCCGGAGGCGGCGCCAAAGGCGACCAGGGCTTGAGGTACTTTAAATACCGGCAAACACAAAGGCATTCGGGAGAAGCGCGAAGATGTAAAGGTTATTTCTTTACGGCTCCTAAAGCCACATACTGACCAGCATTATTTCACTTTTCGCGGAGTTACGCCAAAACGTTTTTTGAATTGCCGGGTAAAGTAATTACTGTCGCTGAAGCCGCACCGTAGCGCCACTTCACCAATGCTGATATTAGGCAGATGCAGTAATATTGCGCTTTTTTCCAGTCTGAGATTCAAAATGTAGGCAATCGGCGGCATTCCGGTTAACAGCTTGAATTCCTGGCGAAAACCTGACACCGACATTCCCACCGATTTTGCCATTTTCATCAGAGTCCAGTTGTTGGCATAATTTTTATCCAAGCTAGCCACCAGTCGGCTGATTGCCTGAATATGAGAAAGTTTGCAGCCTTCACTGCTCCAGTAGGCATGGCGGGACAGCAGCAGCACAATTTGCAGGAAGCTAATCAGCAGTGCAGTTTTGCCGCCGTGGTTTTCATGATTATTGTCTTGCTGTTCGCCAATCATCACATCAGCCAATCTGATAATCTCTGAAAAATATTTATCTTCAATTTTAATACCCTCAAAGGGATGGGCGGGTTTAGGATGCAGGTTAAAAATAAGCTGAAATCCCGGCATCTGGGTTATGTCCGGCTGAAAATAGTGAAAAAAACTCCGGCTGAACAGCAAATTATAAATCGCCAGGTGCTGCGGTTCAATATAGGTATGCTTATCTTTGGGTTTTACTAAAAAAACATTGCCGGCATGGATTTCACTAATTCTACCGTTAAGAAAATGCTTAGAGGTTCCAGAACGCACAATAACTAATTCGTAAAAATCCAGATGCTCATGCGCCGGAGGCGTATCTACCGCATCGTTATGTTCTATCCCGATGCAGCCTAATTTAAAATCCGGCCAGCTCAAATAACTTCGAATTCTAACTTTATCGCTATAAATCATTGTTCACCCATAATATTACTGATGGAACTGATTTAATATCGCACTGAATATTTTTTTGTCAAATAATGCTAATAATTAGTAATAATAGTCAAGGTTATTGGATTATTTTAATATATATTATGGTGAATGAGGTAATTGCAAAACTATTTTGAATTGATGTTTTGCAGGATTTTTTGAAGATTTTGACGATTTTAAGCGAAATCTAGCGTAGCAGCGCTACGCAAGATGAGCTTAAGTCGCCAAAACTCGAAAAAGACGCAAAAATCTCGGAAGAGTTTTGAAATTAGCTCGAATATTAAACTTTCAATAAATAATGCTGTTATAAAACCTATATGGGATTTTATACTGAGCAGCATTCTAAAAGATAGTAAAGATTGCAGCAGTTATACTCAATGGGGTTTACGCTGACCAAAAACAATAACTGGAAACAACGTTATGAAAAATGATTTAGTAGCAGCTTGGCGCAAACCGGATAATTCGTTTCGTGCTGCCCCTTTCTGGGCATGGAATGGCAAACTTGAAGAACCTGAATTGCGGCGGCAAATAAAATTCTTCAAAGCGATGGGACTGGGCGGTTTTTTTATGCACGCACGGGTTGGTTTAGATACACCATATTTGTCGGAAGAATGGTTTAAAATGGTCAATGCCTGTATTGACGAAGCCAAAAAGCATGGACTGGACGCATGGCTTTACGATGAAGACCGCTGGCCGTCCGGCGCCGCCGGCGGAATGGTTACCAAACATCCGGAATTCCGCGCAAAACTCATTTATCTCCACGAAATACCCGGCAAAAATGTTAAAGATTACGTTTTGCCTGATGACGTTATTCGTGTTTTTGCCGCTGAAGTTGATGGCATCAAAGCCAAAAAAGTCCGGCAGGTACCGCTTTGCGATTACAAAAAAATAAAATCTAGCGAGACCTTACTGGTTTTTCAATTAGCCTATGCGGCAAACAGCGACTGGTACAATGGTTATTGCTATCTCGACACAATGAACAAAGCCGCAGTAAAAAAATTCATTGACGTAACCCATGAGGCATACCGCAGGAATTGCGGTAAAGAGTTTGGCAAAACGGTGCCGGGTATCTTTGGTGACGAACCGCAATTAGGTTTTATCACAACTTATCCGGAATGGATGAACAACGGCAAAAAGGAATATTCCACGCCATACAATGAACAAATCGCCAAGATTATTAAAAAACAGTACAAATATGATTTTTTTGACCATTTAGTGGAAATATTTTTTGATCTGGACGAGGTAAAATTTTCAAGGGTCAGAGTTGATTATATTTCAGTGATGAGTGATTTGTTTATCGAAGCCTACGCTAAACAGCTTGGCGAATGGTGCGGGAAAAATATGTTAAGCTATACCGGACACGTAATGGGCGAAGATTCTCTCGCAATTCAAACTTGGACTACCGGCAGCGCAATGCGGTTTTATGAACACATGCAGATACCCGGCATTGACCAGTTGACCGAGCGGCAGCGGTGTTTTGCTGCTGCCAAACAGGTCTCCAGTGCCGCCAATCAGTTTGGTCAGGTACGCCGCATTACCGAGACTTACGGCTGTACTGGCTGGGATTTTCCGCTGCTCGGGCACAAAGCGCTAGGCGACTGGCAATACGCGCTCGGCATTAATTTCCGCTGCCAGCATTTAGCGCATTTCAGTATGGCGGCAGAAGCTAAACGCGATTATCCGGCGAGCATCTCATATCAGTCGCCGTGGGCTAAAGAGTACAGTCTCATCGAAAATTATTTTGCGCGGCTTGGGGCAGTGCTGACACGTGGAGTTGAGGTGCAAAATATTTTGTTAATCACTCCAATTGAATCAGCCTGGAGTTTTATCCGTAAAGATTTCCAAGCGCAGGCTGATACCAAAGCTTTTGACGAGAAGTTTCTGGCTATTCAGGATTATTTAATGAAAAACTCGCTCGATTTTGATTTTGGTGATGAAGATATTATCAGCCGCACTGCATCAATAGAGAAAAAACTTTTCAGGGTAAACAAAGCCGTCTATCAGGCAGTGATTATCCCGGATATGCTGACCATGCGGGAAAGCACCTTGAAATTGCTGAATAAGTTCGCTATGAACGGCGGATTGATTATTCAAGCCGGACAAGCAGCGGAATATGTCAACTGCATTCCCGACCCGCGCCCAGGATTATTAGCTAAATTGTGCAAAAAACAGCTTTCTGCTTTGGAAAAGGTAAGAAATATATCATTTACCGCTAAACTCAAACGCACTGACTCAATTATTCACCTAATCAAACGGGATGATACCGCTGATTATATTTTTGCGGTAAATCTCGGACACCAACTGGATTGCCGTTTTGGTGAAGACCCGCTGATGGTGCCGCGGGTAGTTGACCGAACATTGGCGCTGCCGCAAGTGGTTATACAATACACCACTTCACGCCTGGGCAATGTTTATGAACTTGATGCCGTCACCGGCAAAATATTTACCGCTGATGCCGTCAAAACTGCGTCCGGTTACACTATTACCAGTTCATTCCCGGCATTAACCAGCCGCCTGTTTATCGTCACCACCGACAAATTGCCGGTTAGCCGTCCGGCAGTGCCATTAAATACAAAAACGCTAAAACTTCCAGAACAATGGCAGGTTAAATTATCCGGCTGCAATGTTATGGTGCTTGATCACTTTGCCTATAAAACCGGCAAAACAAACTGGAGCAGCAAATCCAGCTTTGTGATGCAGCTTGACGATATGCTGAAAACCCAAATAAAACTACCGCAGCGCGGCGGAATGATGGTGCAGCCCTGGGTCAGTAAACCGGCTATCGGACAACAGCTAAACCTGCAGTTACGGGCTAAATTCAATTGTGAAGCGCTGCCGGACAGCGGCCTCTTTTTAGCGCTGGAAGCAGCTGAGAAATATCAAATAAAAATTAACCAAACTGTAATAAAATCAAAAGTGTCCGGATATTTTATTGACCGCTCCTGCTCAAAAATCAAGATAAATAAATCCCTGCTGCGGCAAGGCGAAAATACTATTGAACTAAGCTGCATCTATGATGCTGCTCACAAAGGTCTCGAAGCAGTTTTCCTGCTGGGCGATTTCGGCGTAACCTTAGAACAGGACGGCATCAGCGGCAGGATGACACCGCCGGTTCGCAAGCTAAACAACGGCAATTGGGTTAGTCAGGGCCTGGCATTCTATCCCGGCAGCGTTGACTATATCACCAAAATCAACCGTAAAACCAATCATGGTGTCAATTTGAATTTGCCGGAATGGCGCGGCTCACTGATTAAAGTCTTAATTGATAATCGTCCGGTCAAAACATTCATCACACCGCCGTATGAACTGGATTTAAGTAAATATATTGCCGGCAAAACGGCATTCGAGCTAAAAATCCGAGTGTTCGGCAGTCCGCGCAATTCTCATGGTCCATTTTTTAATACCGAAAAATTCCCGCGCTGGTGCGGACCGGGAGAATTCAAAGACTACAAACATCCGCAGCGGCATTTAGTCGAATGCGGTTTACTATAAAAGTGGTGATTGATAGATTTGGTAAAGTATAAAGGATGTAAAAAATGAATTCACGAGACCGTATTTTAGCAATTTTAAACCGGGAAAATGTGGACCGTATTCCAGTTGACTTCTGGTTTACACAGGAAGTATTAAACAGCTTATTCGAACACTACCGCGTTGCAGATCAAATCAGCCTGTTTAAGACAATGGGGGTAGATAAAATTGTCGGAGGTGCGGTCTGTTATACGCGCAAAAATGAATTGATTCCTGAAGGAGAACTGCCCCGCGGCTTATATGGCAACCGCTACCGTCTGGTACAATCAGGCAGCGCCACATATGGTGAAAGCATCGGATATCCCATGCAGGATATTTCCTGCCGTCAAGCCGTCGATGACTACCCGTGGTGGCCGCAATTTGAAGATTTTGACTTAGACAAATCGGTTGAAAGCTTCATTAAACCGCATCAGGCAGGTTTCGCTACTTATGGCATGTGGAACTCTTTTCTGGAAAATTATAATTATCTGCGGGGCATTGAGAATGCATTAATGGATTTGGCGACAGAACCTGAAATGGTCGGATATGTTTTGGACAAGATTGAAGATTTACAGTTCCGCATCCTTGATGACTTTCTGCCCAAAGTCAAAGGCGTTCTGGATATGGTCTATGTCAGCGATGATATGGGCAGTCAGTCAAGCCTGCTCATTTCTCCGGATATGTGGGAAAATCATTTTGCCCCAAGACTAAAACGCATTTGTGATAAAATTCACTCGTATGGTTTTAAGGTATTTTACCATAGTGATGGCGCTGTCGCGCCAATCATTCCCGGTCTGATTAAATGCGGCATTGATATTTTTAACCCGATTCAACATATTTGTCCAGGTATGAACCCTGGGGAATTAAAAGAAAAGTTTGGCAATCAACTGATTTTCCACGGCGGTGTAGATACGCAGCATGTTATGCCGTTCGGCTCCACCGCCGATGTAAGCAATGAGGTAAATATGCTCCTTAACACCCTCGGCAAAAATCGTTCCGGCTATATCTGCGCATCCTGTCATAATTTACAGGCCGGCACTCCGGTGGATAATATCATAACGATGATTGAAACTGTTTTGAAAAGTTAGAAATTCAAGATTAACCATTCGTAAAAAGAAACGAATTTAGCCAATACCCAATCGGGCATCTATCAATGTGAACAAATTGGTATAATGCGCAATGAGGTTAAGATTTGCAAATTATCTGCCGGTGCCGCGGATGAGACTGCCGCAATACATTCCATCAGTATTAAGATGAACCCGCCAAAAGTCGGTCGAAGCTTTTGGCGGATTCATCTATTAACTCCAGTACCGGGTGTTTTTTTACTATTTCCGTTAAAAACACTTGGCTAATTTTGCGGATTGGATTACATTATAGACCGTGACGCTTCATAATTTTAAGGATAGAAATATATGAATTTGCTATTTATTGGTGATATTGTCGGCAAGGGTGGACGCAAAGCGGTGCTAGAAATGACACCCGAATTGCGCCGTGAATTCAATTGCAGTTTCTGCATCGCCAACGCCGAAAACATCGCCAACGGTTCAGGCATGACCGCAAAATGCCTTTCTGACCTGAACCCGGTAGTGGATGTTTTTACCAGCGGCGATCACGTCTGGGACCAAAAACAATTTGAACAAGAAATCATTAATTTAGATAATGTCCTCCGCCCGGCGAATTTCAGCAATCTGCAGCCCGGCCGCGGCTGGAAAATATGCCGTAATCCCGGAGGCGGTGAACTCGCTGTCATTAATCTGCTCGGCAAAGTATTCGTTCGCGAAAGCGCCTACTGCCCGTTTGAAACCGTTGAAAAAATTTTAAAGGAAATCCCGGTAACCGTAAAATCTATTTTTGTTGATTTTCATGCGGAAGCAACCAGTGAAAAAGCCGCAATGGGATATTTTTTGAACGGTAAAGTTACCGCGGTGATCGGCACGCATACCCACGTGCAGACCGCCGATGCTAAAATTCTTTCCGGCGGCACTGCATTCATTTCCGATGCCGGAATGATTGGCGCGGAATATTCCGTACTGGGTCGTCAAGTCGAAGCCGTCCTCGCAAAATTTCGTTCAGGTATGCCTAAAGCGCTGCCAGTAGTTGAAACCGGGATCCGCCTTGATGCCGCCATAATTACTTACGACCATATGACCGGTAAAGCCTCCGGCATTAAAACCATCAGCCGGATGAGCAATATTTAGCCGGGAGGAATGATAATGAACAGTAATTTACCGCAAATTGATTTAAGCCGCGTGGATATCTTAATTAAATTGGCGTTAGCCGAAGACCTTGGCGGTAATGGCGATACCACCAGTAATTCAGTAATTCCCGCCGATACCGCTGCCACAGCCGCACTGAACTGCAAAGAAGATTGCGTTTGCGCCGGACTGACAGTGGCACAAAAAGTTTTTCTTGCAGTTGACCCGGCATTAGTATGGAAACCTCTCGTAAATGACGGCGATTTTTGTCCGCGCGGCACCACTTTGGCTGAAGTTTCAGGATGTGCGCGCTCACTGCTGACCGCAGAACGCACCGCGCTCAATTTTCTGCAGCGGCTATGCGGCATTGCCACTACCGCAGCGCGTTATGTCCGTGCCATCAGCCCCGGCAGCAAAACCATCATCCTCGACACTAGAAAAACTACTCCGGGATGGCGAAATCTGGAAAAATATGCCGTTGCCGCCGGCGGCGCCGCTAACCACCGCATCGGACTTTATGACCGGATTATGATTAAAGACAACCACCGCGAACTCGCTGGAATGGAAGGCACCGGCGGCATCGTCCGTTCGGTTCAACGCGCCAGACAATGCTATCCGCAGCTTGAAGTTGAAGTCGAAGCAGATACGCTTGACGATGTCAGGGCCGCGCTCGAGACCGGCGCTGAATACATTCTTCTCGATAATATGAATGACCAGCAAATGGCGGAAGCAGTAAAAATTACTGCCGGAAAAGCCAAATTGGAAGCCAGTGGCGGGATTACGCTTGAGCGTATCACGACCATCAGTCAAATCGGGGTTGATTTTATCTCCGTTGGCGCCCTCACCCATTCGGTGAAAGCCTCGGATATTTCAATGGAAATTATACTCAATTAGTTTTAAAATATAAAAATAGATTGAGCATAAGCCGGCAGCAGTAAGCAGCGCTGATTAAACTATCTCAATAAATCAGCTAAACAATATTATTACTTGGGGGTTGTTATGATTGCCAGAATTAAAGGAACGTTGATTGAGGCTACATTTACGCAAATTATTGTTGATGTCCACGGTGTCGGCTATCTCATTGCAATTCCCATGAGCACCTTTGACAAACTGCCCCGTCCGGAGGCAGAGGTCACCCTGCTGGTCAATACCCAGGTGCGTGAAGATTCTATCAGCCTCTACGGATTCGCCACCTCCGAAGAAAAACAACTCTTTGAGCTTTTGGTCGCCACCAACGGCGTCGGACCCAAACTGGCGCTCAGCATACTCAGCAGTATGCCCGTCAGCTCTTTCTGCAGCGCCGTAGCCAACCGCGAAATAAATTCCATCAAACGCATCAACGGCATCGGACCAAAAACCGCCGAACGCCTGCTCGTCGAACTTCACGACAAAGTCAGCAAAATCATTCCAGTCATCGGTGACAACGGCAAAAATATCATCAGCAAAGTCGGCGCTGCCGCCGAAGACGCCATCATGGCGCTCGAACAACTCGGCTTCAAATCCGACAAAATCAGAAAAGCGATGCAGAAAATCATTGATGACCTGCCGGAAACAGAATGCTCCAGTGAAAATCTCATCCGCAAAGCTCTACAGGCACTCAATAGCTGACCGCAGGAATGCGACTAAAGCTGCAATTTGTTTTTATTTGAAACAATATCTGGGGACGGCGCAGGTTATAGGAGCTATCAATAAATTAACTTGACAAGTCCAGCGAAATATCCCGAAGAGATTTTGGGAATTGCCGAAGAGTACTGCAAGCATCCCT
>CAZITV010000069.1:0-11093 GCA_964542255.1 uncultured Victivallaceae bacterium | reverse complement strand
ATGAGTAATGAAATTTTTATAGCCGCACTAATTTGTTTTGTGTGGTTCTATTGTGCCCGTGAAGCCTTTGCTGGAATCAGCCGCGGCAGAATTAGAAGAATAGAAACCGCAAATCCCAATTTGGCTAAAGATTTAGAACGCTGGCATGACCGACCGGGCGAATACAGTGCTATTTTTAATACAGTGTTGTTTCTTGCGATGGCAGTCATTGCCGTGACCACCACTAGTCTAGTGGAAAAACATACCGCTTTTTTGTCTGGTTGGCGCGAAGCCTCCATCCTCGGCATAATACTGATTTTTCTGCTCTTGACAGGAGCTGTCAGTCGTATCGTAAACCGCAAAATTGATATGGTGCTGTTGCGTTTAACCATTCCAGTCATCACGTTGCTGCGGCAGACGATTCTCCGGCCGGTAGCCTCACTTTTAAAAACAGTCGAAGATACTGCCGAAACCTGGCAGCATGACCATCAAGATGAACCACCCAGCGCTGAAGATGAAATTATGTCATTAGTTGAACAGGAACATGTTCAGAATGGGCAAATTGCTCTGGAAGAAGACGAAAAGGAGATGATTCGGGGTATTTTTGATTTAGATAATACGCCAGTCAGAGAAATTATGACTCCGCGGGTGGATATGATTTCTTTGCCGGGTTCTTCAACGGTAAAAGAGGCACGTCAGCGTTTTGTCACCAGCGGTCACAGCCGGATACCAGTTTATCAAAATAATATTGACGAAATCAAAGGTATGCTTTATGCCAAAGATTTTCTCGCCAATCTGCCTGAAGAAAAGCATTGCGAAGAGTTTGCCCACAAGCCGCTTTTTGTGCCGGAAACAAAGAATGTCGGCGATTTGCTGCACGAACTAAAAAATAACAGCATTCACGTTGCAATTATTATTGACGAGTACGGCGGCACGTCCGGTATTGTTTCGCTTGAAGATATCCTCGAAGAAATTGTCGGAGAAATTCGTGATGAATACGATTCTGAAGCAGATACCGAAGTGCAGCCGGAAAAAATGGCTGACGGGTCAATCGTTACCGAAGGCAGAAGTCTGATCAGCGATATTAACGAATTGCTTGGCACCAAGATACCTGAGGACGAGGATGTTGATACTGTCGGCGGTTATGTTTGCGGACATTTAGGCAGAATTCCTGAGGCCGGAGAGATTTTGGAGCTGAAAAATATTGCCGCGTTTACCGTGATAGAAGCTGACCACCGGAAAATAGTTTCACTGCGAATAACTCCGCCGGTACCGAGCAAGCATGATTAATGCCCGCGGCACCGTACGGATTTTGACCAGCGGCAGGCTTGCCGCTAATCTTATTCTAACACGATATCGGCAAAATGATCGGGCTGATGAAAATTCAAGATGGTAACCGGATTCCACATCGCCCAATGCGGCCTCGAAGTGCCGTCAGCGCATTTATAAAAGTTAGCCCGCCAGGTTTGATTTGAACCGCCGGCAAAACCAGTTTTTTCAGTAAACAGCTTAAATGGGATATAAAATCCAAGCCGCCAAGTTACGGGCTCGGTAATTTCCGGATCAACGGTTTGCGGTAAGGTATGGAAAATTTTGACTCCCGCCACTTCTTGTTCCGTCATCATCGCATATTTTTTAAAGCCGTTTTCGCCTCGTGAACAATCTTCAATATAGTACAACAGCATTGAGCCGCCACAATTAAATTCAAAATTAAAATATCCTTTGCCACCCGGCGGTTCAACGAAAAATTCAACGCAGCTGTCACGGCAAACCGATGCATTCAACCCAATATTTACCGCTTTAACATATTGATCCTGTACTTGGAATAAGCCGTAGAAACCCGCATCATCGTGTTGGAGTTTGCACTCTGTCACCGGATGATGACTGCTGCTGCGTTCGTGAAAATTATCAATTTTTACTACCGGAATATTATTCCATTCCGGGCTGTTCCACGCTGCGGACAAATCCACTGCGCCACTACATTTTTTTACCAAATATTGTTTCATACAATTGCATTGACCTTTTATAAATTAACAGGTTAAAATCACTGCTCAATATAATTGCGCTAACTATTATTTCAAGCAATCGTTCGTCTAAAGTTAATCCCCTTTGGATGCCCAGACCTTGCATTCACCATTCTCGATATTGAAATATGCAGCTTGACTAAAATAATCATCGGCAGGATATTCGGTGAACGTGAAAAAAATTTGTCCTGCCTGGTTGATTACCTTAAAAAAGGCACTTTTTGTGACGGCATCCAGTTCACCGGTGACATCATCAATCAGCACAATGATATTAGACGCACCTGAGCTTTCAGTCAATAAATTGATTTCGGCCATTTTAAGACAAAGCGCGGTCAGGCGGCACTGACCCGACGAACCGTAAGTACGCAGTATTTTTTGATTGTAATTCAAGTCAAAATCATCCAGGTGCGGCCCGAAGCCGCCATAGCCGCGGCGCAGCTCCTTGTCGCGTTCTAACTCGAAGCAATGCAGATATTGCTCATATTTATCAGTATTTGCGCAGAAACGATATTTAATCTGAAATGAGGTAGTATCTGTAAAAAATTGCCGCAGCAGTTCCTCAACTTTTCGCTCTAAGATATGACTATAGCGAATTCTGGTGGTAATAATATAACTACCTCGGGCGGCAAGCGCAGGTTCAAATGCCTTCGCAACTTTCAGATTGCGCTGCGTTTTTAGAGCAGCATTGCGCGACTTCAGCGCCAGGGAATATTCGTGCAGCGCCGCGAGGTACTCCGGTTCCATCATGGATATGAACATATCCATGAAACGGCGCCGGTGAATTGAACTGCCGTTAATAATGTTGATATCATCCGGGGCGAAGGCAACGGCTTTCATATATTTAATGAATTCGCTGGCGCGGCTGACTGGAGAACCATCGCGTTTTAAAAGGCGCTGCCCTAACTCGCTGACCTCAATATCGAGTTGTTCACTCCATTCTGAGCGTTTTATTTCAGCACCAACGGAGAATTTTTTTTGGCCGATATATCTCAGGTCGCGGATTTGTGCTGTACGAAAAGAACGCAAAGAACAAATAAAAAAAATTGCCTCTAATAAATTACTTTTTCCCTGTCCGTTGCGGCCGATAAATACATTTAATTTTTCTGTGAAAGCAATATCAGCTCGGCAGTAGTTTCGGAAATTATTTAGCACAATACGCTTAATCATGACAGTTTGACCAATGACAATATTATTAATGCAGAAAAACGCCGCGGAGACCACGCACTTTGGTATTGCCAAGCATATTAGCGACAGCCAGCAATTCACGGTCAGAGTAGGATTCCTGCCGCAACAATTCCTCCTCGACAATATCCGCCGGATTAAATTGCTGCAGTACCCACTCTCTGACGCCGACATTACTTAATTCCTGCCGCATAATTTTCAGTTCAGATTCATCGAGCAGTGCCCGGTGTACAGTCGTGCGCACATCAATTTTGATGCCCTCTTTGACGGCAAACTCAATTACGCTCAAAACTTTTTCGGCCAGCATGGCAATATTTGAGCGGGTAATCTCGTTGTAGCGTGCTGCCGGCGCTTTGTAGTCAACTCCGAGTGCATCAAGGCCAACCTCACGGTGAATTTTAAAAATTCTTTCCGGAAAACTGCCGTTGGTATCTAATTTGACCAAAAAGCCGCGCTGCTTAATCTCTTTGATAAAATTCAGCAATCCCTGCCGCAGTGAAGGTTCGCCACCGCTGATTACCACGCCGTCGAGGCGTTCATGCCGGCGTTCCAAAAAATTAAAAAACTGTGTTTCGCTAATTTCCGGTTGACTTTCAGGATCCAAAACCAAGCACGGATTGTGGCAATAAGGACAGAGTAAATTACAATTTCCAGCGAAGACAACGCACGCTATCTTGCCGGGGTAATCTATCAGTGAAAAAGGTTGTAGCCCTCTTAGATTCATATTATAAACTAAGCATCTTTCCGATTGCGCTCCGGTTGTATTCGACGTCATTAATTTTGGGGATTTTCTGAAGCGCCGGCGGCGGCCTTGCTAAAGTTTAAAACCGTTAAATGATCCCCACAGCTTCGAATGGATATTGTACTGCCGCAATCTCCTCAAAATCACAGACAGAAATCAGCAAATCCTTACGGCGTTGACTCTAGAGCTAATTTCAAAACTCTTTTGATATTTTTGAGTTTTTGGCGAATTAAGCTAATCTTGTGTAACGCTGCTACGCTTGTTTTCGCTTAAAATTGTCAAAATCTTCCAATATTCAGAAAAAAATAATCCTGCCCCGAAATCTTGGTTAGCGGGGCAGGAATCGTGATTGGGGAAATCAGGCGACAGCTTGTTTGCAGGCGCATGGCGCCGCGGCATAGGTTTTACGGTCTTTGAATTCTTCGCGTTTTCCTTTGTTCCAATTTGCTACCGGTCTAAAATACCCGCATACTCTGCTGTACACTTCTGTTTTTGCTCCGCACTTCGCCATTTTTTGACTCCTTAAGATTGTCATTCTAAACATTAATTGTTGCTGCTTTGGTCTTGTTGCGCTCCGGTCCGAGGGCGCGCAAGGCAGAACCAACGCGAATCGTTGTTTAGATTTTTGTTTTTTATTTATAATTACTCCCTCCTGCATGGGTGGGATGCCGGAGGAACAATACAATTTTACTATTTTTTTGTTATTTTAACTGCTATCAGCCTACTACTTTAAATCCTTCTGCTTCCAAAGGACAATTTTCGTGTGCTCCGGGGATGTAGCCGTGAACCGGACAAATGCTGAACGACGGGGTGATGGTGAAATATGGTATCCGGTAGTTTTCCGCAATACGCTTCACCAGTGCCGCGACTTGTCCCGCATCTTCAATACGTTCTCCTATAAAACCATGGAAAACGGTGCCGCCAGTATATTTCTGCTGCAGCGGCTGCTGTAAATCCAGCGCTTCAAAGATATCGTCGGTATAACCGACTGGAAGCTGTGAAGAGTTGGTGTAATATGGATTGGCATCGCCGGCACAGATGATATCCGGATAGAGTTTCCGGTCAATCCTGGCTAAACGAAAACTCGTTCCTTCCGCCGGGGTTGCTTCAAGATTGTAAATATGGTCAGTTTGTGCCTGAAAATCTGCAATTTTATTACGCATAAAATCCAATACCCGGGTGGCAAAACTTAACCCTTCCGGGTCAAAAATAGAGCAGCCCAGGAAATTTAAGCATGCCTCATTTACACCAACCAGACCAATGGTGCCAAAATGGTTTTTCAAGGTGCCAAGATAGGTTTTAGTGTAAGGCAGCAGATCGCCGTCAAGATAACGCTGAACAACTTTTCGCTTAATCTCTAAAGATTCTTTGGCCAGCTCCATCAAATTTCCCAGTCTTAAGAAGAATTCTTTTTCATCTTTGGATAAATAACCGAGACGCGGCATATTGATGGTGACCACACCGATAGAACCGGTTTGCTCGCCGGCGCCGAATAACCCATTGCCCTTGTTGCGTAATTCGCGGATATCCATTTGCAGCCGGCAGCACATACTGCGCACATCGCCAGGATTTAAATCACTGTTAATAAAATTCTGGAAATAGGGCAGGCCGTATTTGCCGGTAACGGCGAATAATAACTTAGCGTTTTCGCTTTCCCAATTGAAGTCTTCAGTGATGTTATAAGTAGGAATCGGAAAGGTGAAAATCCTGCCGTCACGGTCGCCTTCGCTCATAACTTCCAGAAAAGCACGGTTGATTAAATCCATCTCATGCTGATAATCGCCATAATACTTGCCTTCCTGGGGCTGACCACCGAGAATCACCGGTGAGCCCTTTAAATCTTCCGGCACTACCCAATCAAAAGTTAAATTAGTGAAGGGCGTTTGACCCCAGCGGCTGGCAATGTTCAAGCCGAATACAAATTGCTGAATATTTTGCTTGATTTCAACGTATTCCAATTTGTCGGCCCTAACAAACGGCGCCAGAAGTGTATCAAATGAGCTAAATGCCTGTGCTCCTGCCCATTCGGTTTGAAGCGTCGATAGAAAATTGACAATTTGACCTAATGCAGTGTCAAAATGTTTAGCGGCGCCCGCGCTGGCTCTGCCGCCGCGGCCGCGGAAACCTTCTGTCAACAATTGGCGCAGGCTCCAGCCGGCGCAATAGCCAACAATCCCGCAGGAGAGGTCATGCAGATGAAAATCGCCGTTGCTGTGAGCTTCGCCGATCTCCTTCGGATAAATATTTGACAGGGTATAATGCGCGATTACAGTGCCGCTAACGTGGTTCAGCAAACTGGCATAGGAATAACCAGCATTGGAATTTTCGTTTACACGCCAATCTTCCTGGTCAATATATGATGCGACCAAGTCTTGAACGTCCATCATCAGCTTTTTGCCTTCGCGCATTTTGTTGTGCTGCGCTCTGTACAAAATATAAAGTTTAGCTGCTTTGGACAAACCGCGCTTAATGAAAGCGTTTTCAACCAAATCCTGAATTAACTCAATATCCGGAACTTCATCCGGCTTCATTCCCTTTTCCTGAATTGCCTTGAGCACATCGCTGCTGATAGTGCTTGCCAGTTTATCATTATTGGTGCCGGAGGCTTTCAGCGCTTTCCCGGCAGCCAAAGTGACACGGTCCAAGTCAAAATCAACTATTCTGCCATCGCGCTTCTTGATTTTTTTAATTGTTTCTTCAGTATTAACCATTGCGACATTTCCCCCTGCGCAAACACGTTATATCTTCCATAATCCCTGTTTAGTGATGACACTATCAACAGCATCAAAACTTCGAGCCGTAAATTTTATTTCAACACCGCCTAATTTAAATACATAATGTAGAAGTTTCAAATAGGTAAACCACAATATATAGTGTTTTTTTTAATTTTTTTTAATTTAGCTAATAATCAGCACTTTACGCATTTTATCGAGTATCCGCTGTTTTTGTTGGCACGAAATTTGATAGTCATTGATAATCAACGAAATATTGAAAAATAATCACTTGCCGGGACGATATTTGACAACAAATTCCATTGTCAATAAAAATAACCCGATTATTCTTTTGACGCGGCAGGAAAGGCAATAATGGAAAAAGTGGTTGCAGAGAAGAAAAAATTTATGCCGATAATGGCTTAAGAGGTTTTGGCAAGCGGGATGCTGATAGTAAAATTGCTGCCTTTGCCAACAGTGCTTTCAACAGCAGCGGTGCCTTTATGCACCTGAGCAATATGCTTGACAATGGCCAAACCGAGCCCGGTGCCGCCAAGTTTCCTGCTCCTGGCACGGTCAACACGGTAAAATCTTTCAAATAGCCGTGGGAGGTGTTCGGATTCGATGCCGCAGCCGTTGTCTGCGACGCTAATGCAGGCTTGATGGTTGTGCTCATATGCTGCAATAATAATGGTTGAACCCTCTGGATTGTACCTGATGGCGTTTTCAATTAAGTTGATAACGGCCTGCTCCAGTAATTGTAAATCGCCGGTAATTTTTAGTTCAGGCATCGTCGGCACATCAATGATAATCTTTTTTTCTTCGGCGCGTTGACGGCAGTATTCAATCGCATTGTGTACCGGGTCGGCAATGTTGATTATCTCAAAATGCACCGCATCACCAAGTTCACGGCGTTCCAACTCGGACAGACTGAGAATATCTTTTACCAAAGAGTTCATCCGGTCAGCTTGACGGGAAATGATATCCATAAAAGCTTGTGCTGCTTCATGGTCATTAATTGCACCGTCTTTGAGGGTTTCAACGGCACCGTTAATTGCAGTAAGCGGTGTTTTTATTTCGTGGGAAACATCGGCGATAAAATCACGCCGGAATGCTTCCAGTTTTTTTATGCGGGAGAAGTCAGAAACGACTATCAGCGCGGCATTGATGTTGTCATCATCAATCTTGATTACGGCGCCGCGGGCACGTAAATATCTTTCCTGTACGGAGTGGAGCGTGATTTCACATTCAATTATTTTTTTTTCGCGGATAACCTGCCGCAGAAACTCATGGATTTGCTGATCGCGAATCACGCTAAAGAACGATAAACCAACCGCACTGGCTGGCAGATCAAAAATTTTTATCGCCGCCGCGTTGATGTCAAGTATCATTCCATTCAGGTCAACTGCGATTACTCCTTCGGTCATATTCGCAAAAATGACATCACGTTCATTTTTTTTATCTGTTATTTCGTGAATCCGCTGCTTAAGCTGTTCAGCCATTTCATTCAGCGAAAAACTAAGGGCACGGATTGCTCCACTTGACGTTACCGGCAGTTTAACATCAAAATTGCCGGCAGCGATTTTTGCCGCGCTGTTCCGCAGGGCGGATATTGCATGACTCAGACGGTTTATTACTGTAAAGCTTATCAGCGCGACCAGGCCGGCGGTCATCAGAACGGCTAATATAATTTGGTAGCGTGAACTGTTCAACATCGTATCCATGACATGGAATGATGTTGCCACCCTAAGCACATAATAGCCGGTTTTATCCGCATTCGCAATCGGTACCGCAGCATAAACCATACGCTGATTAAGTGTTGAACTGAAACGGTCAGAAAATGCCGGATTGCCGTTTTGAGCACCGATTATTTCAGGGCGGGAGGAGTGTATGGGCAGGCGGGTAGCTTCAAGGTCGGAGTCATAAATGACCTTGCCGTCAGGCGCGATCAACGTAATTCTGGCGTCAGAGTAACGGTGAACCGCATCGCAATAAGCTGCCGCGGCATTGCTGCCGCCGGCTGCAATGAGGCTTTTCTCAACACTGTGTTTTAACAAATTGGCTCTAACCAGCAAATTATGTTTTACTTCATTCAAATAAATTTGTTTGGTTGCGGTTGATTCGTACCAAATGAAACCCAGCAAAATAAGTGCCGAGCAGATGATTATACCAGGTAAATAATAGAATAAATCGCGATTCATAACGGATAAACAATCCTAATGAGATTCCATAAATTTGTATCCGACACCACGCACTGTTTCAATGAGTTTTCCGACATCACCTAATTTTTTGCGCAATCCAACCACCTGCACATCAATAGAACGTTCGGTAACCGGATAATCATCACCTTTAATGGCGTTGACAATTTGATTCCTGGTATAGACCCAGCCGGGACGGCGTGCCAGAAAATAGAGCAATTCAAATTCTGAGAATGTCAGCACTATCGGCTTCCCGTCCAGCGATGCCTCACGTTTGCCTTTATTTAAAACCAGCGTCCCGCGGTTTACAATTTCACCTGAACTGGCGCTCTCTTGTGATTCGGTACGGCGGCGCAGCGCCGCTTTGATTCTGGCCACAAGAATCTTTGGGCTGAATGGTTTGGGGACATAATCGTCTGCTCCCATCTCTAAGCCTATTATAACATCGGTTTCTTCGCTTTTAGCGGTTAGCATAATAACGGTGATTTTGGCTGTTTCCGGGTTGTTTTTTAACTTTCGGCAAACTGAAAGACCATCCACTCCCGGCAGCATTAAATCTAAAAGGACAATGTCGGGTTTAAAGGAGTTAGCAAGACGCAGACCATCTTCTCCGGTTTCGGCGAACGCCAAATTCTCAAATCCCTCTTTGCGCAGGTTGTATTTAATCAGCTCGCGAATATCTTCTTCGTCCTCGATAACCAATATTTTTTCTTTAGCCATAGTTAATAACCTTCTGATTGCTGTCCAGCATATACCTTAAATAGGAAGGATAGATTAATTTTTATGAGGTAATTGCAAAACTATTTTGAATTGATGTTTTGCAGGATTTTTTGAAGATTTTGACGATTTTAAGCGAAATCTAGCGTAGCAGCGTTACGCAAGATGAGCTTAAGTCGCCAAAACTCGAAAAAGACGCAAAAATCACAAAAGAGTTTTGAAATTAGCTCTTACATCTATAAATATAGACTACAATTATTAAAATTAGGTTAGCGTCAGATTGGAATATCGTTAAAGTTTGCCCCGACGGCACAACACAGCAAAAAATCTTATATCGCTGAAGGTTGGCCGATTAAAAAATGGTTTTGGTCATATTATCCATTTCTTGAAGCATGATGCCGGTGCCTTTGGCTACAGCACGCAGCGCATCTTCAGCAACGAACACCGGCAAATTGGTCTCTTCAACAATAAGACGGTCAAGACCGCTTAGCATCGCCCCGCCGCCAGCAAGCATAATGCCGCGGTCAATTAAGTCAGCAGCCAATTCTGGCGGACAACGTTCAAGCGTAATTCTGACCGCTTCGATAATGCTGGCAATCGGTTCCTGAAGAGTTTTTCGGATTTCTCCGCCTGAAATTCTAATTGTTTTCGGCAGCCCGGAAACTAAATCGCGACCTTTGACTTCCATCGTGGCATCATCATGTGTCGGATAGGCACTGCCAATTTCAATTTTAATTCTTTCTGAAGTACGCTCCCCAATCATCAGGTTATAAACCCGTTTCATGTATTGGCAGATCGCCGCATCAAGTTCATCGCCGCCGACACGGACACTGCGCGCCCACACAATACCATTGAGCGATATCACTGCAACTTCTGTAGTGCCGCCGCCAATGTCGACAATCATACTGCCGGTAGGCTCACTCACCGGCAACCCGACGCCTATTGCCGCCGCCATCGGTTCTTCAACCAGCACCACATCACCGGCTCCGGCGCGTTTGGCACTGTCTTTTACCGCGCGGTTTTCTACTTCAGTAATGCCGGACGGTACAGCTATCATTACCCGCGGGCTGAGCAGCTGCTGCCGCCACGGCAAATGTTTTATGGCTTTTTGAATAAAATAACGCAGCATGTGTTCTGTGATTTCAAAATCAGCGATGACGCCGTCTTTCATAGGTCTAACAGCGCGAATATTGCCCGGGGTTCTGCCAAGCATACGTTTTGCATCGACTCCAACCGCAAGCACTTCTTTTGTATTCTCGATGATCGCCACAACGGATGGTTCTTCCAAAACAATACCTTTATCACGGACGAATACCAAACAGTTGGCTGTACCTAAATCAATGCCGATATCACTAGAGAAAAACCTTGCCAATTTTCGAATAAGCATAATTCTGCAATCCTATTTCGGTTTATAGCCTAAAGAAATCTGCCGTCATAAAAAGACCGACCTTCGATAATCTATCATTCGATTATAATAAAGTAAAGCGTAAAATTCAAAACTTTTGGGCATTGAATAAAATTGGGCAAAAAAATTATCTTT
>CAZITV010000068.1:0-11167 GCA_964542255.1 uncultured Victivallaceae bacterium | reverse complement strand
TTTGTTCTAATTTGGTATAAGTGCGTCAAAATAAAGTGGTTTCCGCTTGAAATTGCTTTAAAAGGAGTATAAAGTTGTTGGCAGATAGTACCAACGGGCAAATAATTGGCATGAGCTTGAAATAAAATTCAATAGAACGAGTTCCTTGAGGTGACAGTCTCCTGCAGCAGCTACTGCTTACTGAGGACGCTTAAGAAAGTGGTGAATTTAGTGAATAACGCAGACACAATTTGTGCAGTTTGTACCGGTTTAGGCGGCGCGATTTCCATTATTCGTATCGCCGGAACTGAGGCGCTTCACGTTTTGCACCAAGTATGGTACAGCAAAACAAAACTTAGCGCTGTCAATGCGAGAACAATGTGCCTGGGCAATATTGGCAGCGCTGATGGCGAAACCGCACTGGCGGTATATATGCCGGCGCCTCACAGTTATACCGGCGATGACGTGGCAGAAATACATTGTCACGGCGGGGCATTAGCGTGCCGGCGGATTTTAAACGCCGCAATTGCCGCCGGCGCCAGGGCAGCTGAACCCGGCGAGTTTACATTCAGGGCATTTATTAACGGTAAATTCGACTTGACTCAAGCGGAAGCGGTAGCCGATTTGATTTCCGCCCATAGTGAAATGGCACTGCATTTAGCAGAACGGCAGTTGAACGGCAGTTTACGCCACCGGATTACCACATTGCGCGCTAAATTGATTGAGATATTATCAGAATGCGAGTCGAGGTTGGATTTTTCCGAGGAAAATCTTGACTGGACAGCGCCGGATTTATTTGTGCAGCAACTGGATGCAGTGCTGTCGGAACTGCAATGCCTGCGGCGTTCGGCAAATGACGGCACCGTGCTGCGGAACGGGGTCAGGGTAGTTATTGCCGGAATGCCTAATGTTGGCAAATCAAGTCTGCTTAATTACCTGTTGGGCTATGACCGGGCAATCGTCACTCAGCTGCCTGGAACCACCCGCGACAGTCTCGAAGAACTGGTCAACCTGCGCAATATTCCAGTAAAGCTAACTGATACCGCCGGGATACGGGAGTCATCAGACACCATTGAGGAGATCGGCATTGGCAGGTCGCGGCTGCTGCTTCGCCAATCGCAGGTAATTTTTTGGTTACTTGATGCCAATTCCCAGACTATCCAGCAGGATATTCTTTTTATGGAAGAGCACTTGACCAGCAAAGCTGGTGTTATTGTGATATGGAATAAGATTGATCTGGTGCCGCGTCTGAAGTTGCCGGATTTATCATATCCGTCCGTGGCAATTTCCACCAAAACCGGCGCCGGCATTGACGCACTACTGGATAATTTTGAACAGATAGTCTGGGGCAGCGCCCACCATTATGAGCCGGAAATAGCCATTAATTCGCGCCACGCGGCTAATTTAGATGAAGCGATAGAAGCAATCCCGCAAAGCACCGCTAAAATTTCAGCCGGAGAAATTGAACTGGCGGCGGTGAATCTGCGTGAGGGCATCAGTGCGCTGGGCAATATTACCGGCGACACGGCATCACCGGACATCCTTGACAATATTTTTAGCCGGTTTTGTATTGGCAAATAATTCATTTAGGAGGTGCGGATGAGAGCATTGATTATTGTTGTCGCATTAACGTTTTTCCTGTTAAACGGAGATATAATTATGGCATACGAAAGCGGCTATCAGAGAACCAAAGCTGGTGAGTTTGAAATAAAAACTATTCCGGCTGCAAAACTGTTGTGCGCAGAAACTAAATCCTCATATTTTGACGACAGCGGCAAGCTGTTTATGCAGTTGTTCCGTTACATCAATACGGAAAAAATCCCGATGACGGTACCGGTAGAAGCAGACATCAATCCTGGACAAATGCGTTTCTTTATCGGCAAAGAACTGCAAAACAAACAGTTCAATAACACCAATGCTGTTACTGTAATTGACCGCCCGGCGCGGTTAGTTGCAGCGCTTGGCGTCAGCGGTTCCTACAGTCAATCCAATTACACCGAAGCAAAAAAAGAACTTGAAGAGTGGCTGGCAAAAAATCCTGATTACACTGCTGATGGCCCCGCTTATATGAGTTATTGGAATAGTCCAATGGTGCCTTTTTTTATGAAACATTCTGAAGTAATTATTCCAGTAAAAAACCGTTCTGCCCAGCCGGCAGCGCCAACACTAAATAAATTGACTGCGGCAGAAACCGCGGTCATCATTAACAAAGGCACCGAACCACCGTTTGCCGGCAAATATACCGATGAGTTTAGCCGCGGGCTCTATTTGTGCCGGCAATGCGCTGCGCCGCTTTACCGCGCGGATGACAAGTTTAAAACCGATTGCGGCTGGCCAGGCTTTGATGATGAAATACCCGGCATGGTCAAGCGGACTACCGATGCCGATGGACGCAGAACAGAGATTACCTGTACCCAATGCGGCGGTCACTTGGGACATGTGTTTAATGGTGAACAATTAACGCCAAAAAATACCCGGCATTGTGTAAACTCAATCTCGATGGTTTTTGAGCCGGATGGCACTGGTAAATATGGCCGGGCGATTTTAGCTGGCGGCTGTTTTTGGGGCGTTGAGTACTGGATGAAACGTGCTTCCGGGGTAGTTACCGTCACTTCCGGCTATACTGGCGGCACCAAACCGTATCCAACATACGAAGAGATTTGCTCAGGGAAAACCGGTCATGCTGAAGCGGTTGAAGTAATATATGATGCCGCAAAGACCAACTATGAAGCTATAGTTAAAATGTTTTTTGAAATTCACGATTCAACACAACTGGACCAACAAGGCCCTGATACCGGCAAACAATACCGTTCTGCAATTTTTTATTTAAATGACGAACAAAAGCAAACAGCAGCACGACTTATCAATATTTTAAAAGATAACCAGATAAATTCTGTAACCGCGGTTGAGCCGGCGGGAAGGTTCTGGCCTGCAGAAACATATCATCAAAATTATTATGCGCACAAAAAAAGCACCCCGTATTGCCACGCTTATATCAAAAAATTTTAGAGCGCGGCAATACAGGAGATGTATGAAGTTTTAGAATTTAATCCAACCGGCAGTATGCATAAAGGTAATGGCCACGGCTACCGGAGTAATAAAACGAATAAAAATACCCCAGACAGATGCTAAGGTCAAGACATGAAATTTGTGGTTGTTATGGGTTGGATCATCCTTCAAACCGGCTATCAGCGAAATAAGATGCACGTCGGCAAAATTGCGCGAACCGTGCCGTATCTCTTCCACCGCTTTGTTTGTACCCCAAACCCAGCCGACAAATACCGAACAGAGAAAGCCGCCGACCGGCAATAACCAGTTACAACTCAAGTACTCCATAAAATCGAAAAAACTGCCTTGTTGGGTATTAAACACTTTTACAAAAATATTATGCAGCCACTCAATATGCTGCCATCCGGTAACACTGATGGCGCAAAGCACGCCAAGCAATGTAATTGCTGCACCAGACCACAATACAGCTGCAGTGCGCTTCATCTTCCACTCGTCAGTCAGGTAGGCAACTACTACTTCAAGAATACTGATGCCGGAAGTAAGCGCGGCGATTGCCAGCAGCAAAAAGAACAACGCCGCCCACATTGGTCCCAAGGGAATCGCATTGAACACTGTCGGCAACACTTCAAACGCCAGGCCCGGTCCCATTGCCGGATTGAACCCTCCGGCAAATACTGCCGGGAATACGGCAAGCCCTGCCATGAGCGATACTGCGGTATCAATGCCGATAATTGACATCGTCGCGGTAAAAATATTTTGGTCTTTGGCGACATAGCTGCCGTAAGTAATCATCACTCCCATTCCCAGGCTCAGTGTAAAAAACGCGTGCCCCATTGCAATTAATATGCCTTGAGCCGACAGTTTACCAAAATCCGGAGTTAAGAAAAAACTTATTCCCTTTACGGCTCCCGGTAAAGTGACTGCGCGCAAAATTAACGCAATAAGAATTATCACCAGCATTGGCATTAAAATAATTGACCAGCGCTCAATCCCTGCTTTAATTCCTTTTATCAGAATTATAACGCACAACGCCATAAATACCAGATGCATGCCGATTCCCCACCAGGGATTATCAATAAAAGCAATGAACACGCTGTGCGCTTGTTCGACTTGATTAAAGTTTAGCTGCATTGCGCAGGCTTTAAACATATAACCAATTGTCCAACCGCCGACAACACTGTAAAAAGACAATATTATGAAACCGGTAAAAATTCCTATAAACCCGGCTGCCGTCCATCCATACCGAAGCGTCAAAGCGCCAACGATACCGAATATGATTGCCCAGCCATAACTACCAAAAAGTGCCAGCGCCAATGCGGTAATTAACAGTCCTAGTCCAAAAAAATTAGCCAAATGAGAAAATTTTGGCTGAAGCCTGCGAAACGCGCCAGCCGGATTTAGCTGAGTATTGCGTCCCATGGTAATTTCACAAAACATGACTGGAAAACCAATAACAAGGATACACAAGAGATAAACCAATACAAACGCTCCGCCGCCATTCATTCCGGTAATGTAAGGAAACTTCCAAATATTACCAAGTCCTACCGCCGACCCGGATGCTGCCAGAATAAAACCAAGAGTACTACCCCAATGTTCCCGTTTTTCCTGTTTTTCGCCCATGTTAACCTCTGTTAATTATAAGTTTTTTAATAATATCTAAATTATAACGCCGCGGCAATACAATACTTTACCGACAGTAAAAATTCACATCTATTTTAAAATTTTTGGCTATTTTATGATTTTTTATTGCCACGGCGATATCGTTGTCTGGTTATTTTTTCACGAATTTTTATTATTTGAGGAAATTGCAAAACTATTTTGAAATGATGTTTTGCAGGATTTTTTGAAGATTTTGACAATTTTAAGCGAAATCTAGCGTGGTGGCGCGAAGTGCTGTTTCTGCAGCCAAATCTTAAAATAGCCCAAAAAATCGTGAAATTGTTTTAAAAATAGCGCGTCACGGCTTTTAAAAATATTAATGCGGTGTTATATTCTCATCTAAGTGATGTTAATTTTCGGTAACGGGGATTAGACATTTTTATATATTATTAAGCGATAACATAATAAGGACTGAAAGAGTTCGCCGGTGTTATTCAATTAATGTGGCTGCGTTTGCCGGATTAGTATTCGGCTTGAATAGGGAGATTTCGCGAAGTGAAAAATAGCTTGGATAATGTTAATAAAGGATCGAATCTGCCAGCCTGGCTGCAGAAATATTATTCGCGAAAATGATTGGTATTATTTTTCTTACCCTAATTATCTAATTTTGCCGCATTGAATGCACTCGCGGGTTCCACTGTCAGCGAACCGCCATGGAACAACTTAGTTTGGATATAACTTCCGCGCCATCAGCGCTTTATACCGAAAGCAAATGCGGTGATTTACCGCTTGCTGCACGGCTTCGTCCGATTTCTTTGGATGAATATGCCGGGCAGCAGCATTTGTTGGCGCCGGGCAGATTGCTGCGCCGCGCCATTGATGCAGACCGTTTTACGTCAATCATTCTTTCCGGTCCGCCGGGCACCGGTAAAACCAGTTTAGCGGAAATTATTGCACTAGTTACCGGCGCAGAATTTGTCCGTTTATCCGGTGTAACCTCCGCGGTTGCCGATATCCGCAAAGAGATCGCAATTGCCGCGCAGCGGCGTCAGGCATCAGGGCGGAAAACCATTTTATTTATTGACGAAATTCATCGTTTTAACCGCAGTCAACAGGACTCTTTGCTGCCGGATGTCGAAAACGGCAATATCCGTTTAATCGGCGCAACCACTCACAATCCGCAATTCTACATTATTGGAGCACTGCTTTCACGTTCATTAGTTTTTATTTTAGAACCGCTTGGGCGTGAAGATGTTATAACATTATTACAACGTGCTGTCACGGACCCGCGCGGCTTTCCCGGGAAAAATATCCGCATTGCCGACGAAGCATTGCAGTTTCTTGGAGAAATTTGTGAGGGTGATGCAAGAAGGGCGTTAAACGCTCTAGAAATTGCAGTATTGACGACCATCCCCGACTCAGACGGCGAAATCACAATAACCCTGCCAATTGCCGAAGAATCAATCCAGCAAAAATTTATAAATTACGGTGATGATGGTCACTATGATACCGCCAGCGCCTTTATAAAAAGCATGCGGGGCAGCGACCCTGATGCCGCCGTCTATTGGCTGGCAAAAATGCTTCATGCCGGCGAAGATATCAGATTTATCGCCCGCAGAATCACAATTTTCGCATCAGAAGATGTCGGCAACGCCGACCCGCGCGCCCTGCCGCTGGCAGTTAACGCGATGCAGGCGGTGGAGATGATTGGAATGCCGGAAGCACGTATTATTTTAGCGCAGGCGGTGACCTTTTGCGCGACCGCGCCGAAAAGCAATGCGTCATATTTAGCCGTTGACGCCGCGCTGGAGGATGTTAAAAAGGAACGGATTCAACCAGTGCCGATGCACCTGAGGGATCCCCATTCGAGCATCGCTGCGGCAGGGACAAAACTTCCAGAATATAAATACCCGCATGATTATGCCGGGTCTTATATAGCCCAAGATTATCTTGGCGTAAACAAGCATTATTATAACCCGGCCGGAATCGGCTATGAAGAAAAAATTAAAGAAAGGATGAATTATTGGCAACAGCTCCGGAGTGGAGGAACGCCGTCAAGCCATGGATGACAAAAATACCAAAACAGCACTGCGGCGCGAATGTCTGTCAAAACGTAACCACTTGACACCGGAATACCGGCAAACCGCAGACGCAATGATTATAGCAGCGCTACGAGTTTTGGCGGAAGTGAATGAATGCATTAATGTGTCAGCATTTATTTCCGACGGTTTTGAACCAGATTTACGTCCATTTCTTGAGGAATGCCTCAGTGACGGTAAGAATGTGTTTTTGCCGCGGTCAAATGGAATTGCAGATGGTTATGAGATAACAAAAATTCACAATTTAACCACTGAATTAATTCCTGGCAAATATGGTATTATGGAGCCATGTCCAGCGTTACCAGCAGTAAATTTGGCGCAAATGCGGCAAATTGTTTGGTTGACGCCGCTTGTGGCTTATGATGCGCATGGGACGCGGCTTGGACGCGGTAAAGGTGTCTATGACCGGTTACTGGAAAACGGTAATGGAATTAGAATAGGAATCGGATATCAGTGCCAGAAGGTTGCGTCGATACCGGCAGAAATTCATGACTGCCCGTTGGATATTGTTGTAACCGAATCAGGTACTGTAAGATTTAACCAATGAGCGGATTTTAAATATTTAAAATCGCCATTAAACAGAAAGAGATTGAAACGATGAATGAAGTTATTTTTGCTGTAGTTGGAGCCGCCATTGGCGGCATTATCGGCTATGTGGTCTGCTTTTCAGTGCAGCGGCTGCAACGCAACGGCGCAACCCGCTCTGCGGAAAAAATTAAAGCTGACGCGGAAAAAGATGCTGAACACATCAAGCGTGAAGCCAAAGTTACTGCCAAAAGCGAGCTGCTCAAACTTAAGGAAGAATGCGAAGTTGAGTTAAAAGAACGCCGGCGCGAACAACTTAACACAGAAAAACGCCTTGCCCAGCGCGAAGAAAATCTGGAAAAGAAGAATGACGCGATAGAAAACCGTTTAAAAGTTATCGACCGCAAAGAGAAAGAACTCGATGCAATGCGTGAGCGTCTCACCAACCGCGAACAAGATCTTCAACAAAAAATTACCCGTCAGATTGATGAACTGGAACGCATTGCGATGCTTGACCGCGAAACCGCGCAGCAGATTTTGATGGAAAAATTAAAAAATGAAGTGAAAAATGAGTCCGGCATCGCGATTCGCGACCTGCTTGAAGAAGCAAAACAAAAGGCAGAAAAAGAGGCCAGACGCATTCTCACTTATGCAATTCAGCGTTATGCGTCTGACTGCACCTACGAACGCACCACCGCCACAATTCCTTTGCCTAATGACGAAATGAAAGGCAGAATTATTGGTCGAGAAGGACGCAATATTCGCGCACTGGAAGCTGCCACCGGAGTAAGCATTCTCATTGATGATACCCCTGAAGCAGTAGTAATTTCCTGTTTTGACCCGATTCGGAAAGAAGTTGCGCGGCGGTTGATGGAACGTTTAATTGGCGATGGACGAATTCACCCGACTAGAATCGAAGAACTGATCAAAAAACTGCAAAAAGAGATTGAAGACGATGTTTTCTCTGCCGGTGAAGCGGCTGTGCTGGAAACTGGAATTCAAGGCGTCTCACCACAAGTTATCAAACTGCTGGGCAGACTGAAATACCGCTATAGTTTTTCACAAAATGTATTACAGCATTCGCTGGAATGCGCATATTTTATGGGAATTATTGCCTCAGAACTCGGACTGGATGAGCAGAAAGCCAAACGTATCGGTTTGTTCCATGATATTGGCAAGGCGATTGACCATGAAGTCGAAGGTTCTCACGCTGCCATTGGCGCTGATTTCCTGAGAAAACATAATGAAGCTAAAGATGTAATCGGCGCTGTTGCCGCACATCATGGCGAAGTAGAAGCCACCAACCTTTACGATATTTTGATTAATGCTTGCGATACGCTCAGTGCATCCCGCCCCGGTGCGCGCAGTGAAACAACGGAACTGTATTTGCGCCGGCTGGAACAACTGGAAACTATTGCTCACGAATTTCAAGGTGTAGAAAGCTGTTTTGCACTGCAGGCAGGCCGCGAAGTCCGCGTTGTGGTTACACCGGACAAAATTACCGAAGGCGAAGCCCAAGTTCTCGCCAGGGATATTTGTCTGCGCGTTGAAAAAGAGATGAATTATCCAGGACAAATAAAAGTAACGGTTATCCGCGAAACCCGCTCTGTGGATTACGCTAAATAATTTACCGGAAGTCCGGTTCCGGAGTGTATTGCCAATTTGGTTATTTGCTGTGCTAAAAGCTCTGCTTTTACGGGTTAATACCGATGAGCGATCAGTCATTGACAATAACGCTTAGGAATTTGGCGATAGATTTTGGTTATAAACCGCAGGGCGATATGGATATCGTACGAGGATTTATGGCAAAAATCGGTGACAAAGGTCAAGCGTTTGTCAATCAATGATTGCAAATTGGTATAAAATGCATTTTTTACTTTAGCCACCGGCATAGATTAAAATCGTCCGGGCAGAAATACGACGACTGCTGCTTTACAAAGCATTAGCATTTTAAAGGTCTATCAATGGTTTCACTGGCACGCTCAGGTCTGATACACGAATGGCGCCGCTATTTGGCGGCGGTGTTTGCTTTGGGCTTTTCGGCACTGCTTATCTATATTCAAACCGGTTTGATGCTGGGATTTTCGCTGCAAATGACGGCTATTTTAAATAATTCCCGTGCTGATTTATGGATATCTGACCAAAATTTAAAGACTTTCGAATGGGGTGCCAATGTTGACCTGAAACAGGAATTCTACCTGCGGATGCATCCGGAAATAGCTTCAGTCAAACCTTTTCTGCGCACGTGGGCAGCCGGGATGACAGAAGATGGAGAATATTTGTGGTTTCCACTTTTTGGCGTCGAAACGGATAAAGACTGCCTGTTAATGCCGGATTATTTTATTGACAAGTTTGGGGTGCTGCTGGATGAACCAATGACCATTGTGGTAGATCGCTCCTTTTCAAAGAATTTAAACTTAAAAATTGGCGATTATACCGAAGTAAACCGGAAACGGGTTAAAATTGTCGGCATTACTGATGGCTATAAAAATGACCGCAGCGGCTTTGTTTTTTGCTCTGTGCAAACTTTTCAAAATCTTGCCACCTGGATTCAATATCAATATCTGATGGTAAAAGTTAAAAACCCTGAAATGGTCGAATTTACCGCCGCTGAACTGAATAATTCCTTATGGAAAAATTCCAAAGTAAAAATTTGGACGAAGAAAGATCTGTTTTGGCAGTCACAACGCTGGCAGCTGCTGGAATCGCCCAACAGCTTAACCTTTTTATTCTTATCCGTCCTGGCGCTTTTCATCGGGATTGCCATCACCAACCAATCGCTGCGTGCCGCTTTGCTGGCATCACTGAACGAATATGCTGCGTTGCGGGCGCTGGGCGTATCAAAACGTTCCCTGGGCATGGTGGTATTGGAACAATCATTATGGGTCGGGGTTGCCGGACTGATTGTGGCATGGATACTGACTTTTATTTTTTCTTTTATTGCGATATACTATAAGCTGGCATTTGAGATTCCTTTATGGTTTGTGCTGATTTCTACAGTAGTGCTGCTGCTGGTATCGCTAATCTCCGGATTGCTGGCGCTAATGGTGCTCTATAAAACTGAACCCGCGGAGCTGCTGCGATGACAAACCCTCAAAATATCAATCCGTCTATTACCGTCAGGGATATTAAACGCTCCTACGGCAGCGGCAAAGTCATTAATCATGTGTTAAAAGGTAATTCTTTTGACTTATTCCCGGGTAAATTAACCTTGATTATGGGACCTTCAGGCTCGGGCAAAAGCACACTGCTTTCAGTTATTAGCGGGTTACTACGGCCGGATTCCGGCAGTGTTATAACCAACGGGACGGATTTGTGGTCGCTGTCTCCCAGGGAAATCGAACGGTTCAGACTGCTTAACTTTGGCTTTATCTTCCAAGGGTTCAATCTATTTGCCTCGCTAACCGCGAAACAGCAAATAATGATTCTACTCAAATATATCGACAAAGTTAATGACGAAGCAGAAGCTATTGCCACAGAAATTCTTGCTGAAGTAGGGCTAAAAAAAGTTATGCATCTGCGCCCTGCACAACTTTCCGGTGGCGAAAAACAACGTGTCGCCATCGCCAGAGCTCTGGCCAAAAAACCGGCATTCCTGTTCGCCGACGAACCCACCAGCTCGCTGGACAAAGAAAACGGCCAAGTTGTTGTCAGCCTGCTGCATAAGGCTGCAAAAGTTCACGGAACAACTATTTTTGCGGTTTCGCATGACCCGCGTCTGCTGCCGCACGCGGACCGAGTCTTGTTAATCGAAGACGGAATTATTACTAAAGACGAAATAGGAGACAATCAACAATGAAAAAGAAGAGCAAAAAAAAGGCTATTATCATCACAATTATTGTGCTTTTATTATGCGCCGGTGGCGGGTGGTGGAGTTATCAATATTACAATAATAAGGCCGCAACGGCAAAGAAAAAATTTAATTCCATTGCCGCATCTCCTTATCTTGCTTTCGC
>CAZITV010000067.1:0-11332 GCA_964542255.1 uncultured Victivallaceae bacterium | reverse complement strand
GTTGAAATTTTGAAACAGACGAGTGGAATTGTGGTTTGGATTTTTAAAATCCGACTGATGGGCGAATCAATCGCCAAAAAGTAGTAGTAAAAAACAGGAAAACTTTAGCTTAATATTAACACATTCGTTAAAATACGATTTAAAACACAATGACAAAATGGTGCGCGGGGTGGGACTCGAACCCACATGTCTAAGACACTGGAACCTAAATCCAGCGCGTCTGCCAATTTCGCCACCCGCGCTTCAACATTACATTCGCTTTCAAGCAACTCTTGAGCTAGAAAATATAACAATAAATCAAAAAAACAAGTTCAATTTCTAAATTCATCAATAAAAGTAGAAATAATCTCAGATTTTCAACCGTTTATGTGCAATAGTACTCAATCACGGGTGATGGAAATAATTAAAACATTTTCTAGAGGGACATCCTGGTGTCCATGACTGGAGCCAGTTTTAACTGCCTTGATTTTATCCACAACATCCATGCCATCGATGACTTCAGCGAAAACGCAGTAACCAAAATGTTGCGGTGTAGGTGCACGAAAATCTAAAAAATTATTATCTACGACATTGATAAAGAACTGACTCGTGGCGCTATCAACAATATTGGTCCGTGCCATAGCGATGGTGCCGCGTTTATTGCTAATTTGGTTCATAGCTTCGTTTTTTACTGGTGGCTTGGTGGGTTTTTGCTTAAAATTTTCATCAAACCCTCCACCCTGAATCATAAAGTTACTTATAACTCGGTGAAACAAGGTGTTGTTATAATGACAGTCGTCAACATATTTCAGGAAATTTGCTACCGTTTCAGGGGCTTCCTTACTAAAAAGTTTAAGTTTAATGTCACCAAGCGAAGTTTTTACTGTAACCATACTGCTCCTTTACATAACATTTATAAGTGATAATTAAATTTGGAAGAGAAACAAAATAATCTATCGAATTTTTACCGAAAATCTTGACTTGATATTCTAGTCGCTTGTGAGGTGCATACCAGCACGTATGTAACGAACAAACGGTACAAATAGCATTCAAGAGAACGCTACAAAAATATAGGTTATTTTGTGACAGTTCCTTAGTTCATCGTTTCAATGCGTTCTGAACAAGCGTCACGCACAATTTTTCAAATGACATTCCAGATTGAAGCGCAGCTTTAGGGACGAGACTGCTTGATGTAAAACCTGGCAAACTGTTACCTTCCAGCACGAATAATTCTTTTTCTGAAGTAATAAATATATCAACACGAAGAATATCTCTGGCCCCGCTGGCATGATAAAAATCCAAAGCAATTTGTTGTGCTTGCTTCTGCAGCTCATCGCTGACTTTCTGCGGGGGACAAAAATACTTTGTTTCGCCCAGCAAATGAGTATATTTGGCATCATAATCATAAATTTTACCGGGAAATTGTATTTCAACGACTGGTAATGCAGTGCCATTAATTATCCCAACAGTAGTTTCGATACCGTCAATAAATTTTTCAACAAGAAGAGTGTCATCAAATTGAAAGGCCTTTTCTATGGCACTCTCCCAATCCTCTTCATTTTCAACAATCACGATTCCCACCGTTGAACCCTCGCGAGGCGGCTTAACAATAACCGGACAACTCAGATTGTGCGGAAACCGCCTGTTTGACCTGTCTATCACTGCCCATGGGGATGTCGGAATGGAAAATCTTTCCATTAACTGCTTACTTTTGATCTTATCAACAATAATTGCACTGGCATTGCTGCCGCTGCCGACAAAACGCAGTTTTGCGTCTTCCAGTGCTTTCTGAATTTCTCCGTTTTCACCAAAACCGCCATGCAGCACAGGAAAAACAACGTCGGCGGCACGCATCGCATCTGTTATAGAGATATCATGAACATCTATTTCAGCGACATCATAACCAGCATTACGTAGTGCGTTGGCGACCCCGGCACCAGATTGCAGTGATACGTCACGCTCACTGCTTGTGCCGCCCTTTAACACCGCCACTTTGGGTGCAGCCAAACTGCATATAACTTTGTCTTTGCTGTCAGGATTAGCGAAACAAACTTCTGGGGTCAAATAAAAACCGGTTTGCTTGGCAACTGACTCACGGATTTCACAGACCAAGTCAATAAAATCTGCTTCTGAGGCATGATCCGAATTAATAAAATAATTAGCGTGCTGTTGACTTACGTTAATTTTGCCACAATGTCTGCCCTTGCCGCCAACCACGTCAATAAGACGACCGGCCTGGTCACATGGTGAAATATTTTTAAAGACACATCCGCAAGAACGTCCTTTGGGGTCATTAGCCCGCCGTAAATTCAATTCATTTCTAATTTTCCCCATTTCCTGTTCACGGTCAACTGCAGGCAAAGCAAAAATCGCTCCGGTAATAATAACATTGCCTGGGATTGAAGAACTGCGGTATCCCCATTTTATTTCGGAGCCAGCCGCCGACCAGGGATTACCGTCTAAATCAAATCCACACAACTCTATCGTAATATCACCAATAGTCACGCCGCGTGCTCCGGCATTCATAAACAGCGCACCGCCGACAGTTCCCGGTATCGCGATCAAGGGAGCAATACCACCCATCTCTTTTTTTGCACAGGAATTTACCAGATCAGATAATCTAACCCCTGCTCCGGCGGTAACATGGTTGCGGCCAATTTTAATTCTCACAAAATCATTTTGAGAGAGCCGCAACACCAGACCAGGGAACGGTTCATCCATTCCAGCAAGGTTAGTTCCTCCGCCTAATGTTAACACTGGTATTTTGCGTTTGGAACAAAAATGCAGCAAGTGTACGAGAGAAATGTCGTCTGTAGGCTCAACCAAGACGGGGATTTCTCCTCCTACGCCAAGCGAAGTAACCTCATGCCAGCCTACATCATATTTTATTGGCAATAACGGGAAAGCCTGTTCAAACTCTTGATTATTGCGAAGCGGATTAATCATTATATCCTCATAAAATTAACATTAAAACTTTTAAAACAGCATTCGTTTATTTTCTGTGACTGAGAGAATCAGCAATCAGTAAGCAATAAAGCGATTTTACCAACAACATATAAGTGTTTTATTTATTGTGATAAACATCTTCCGGATTAAATATTCGTTCACCAATGGTAATTAGTTCTCCTGAAGGCATAATTTTGCGAAAAAAACAAGATTTAAATCCTTCGTGGCAAGCGGCTCCACCGATTTGCTCAATTTTAAAAATAACGGTATCTTCGTCACAATCAACGAAAATTTCTTTGACTTTTTGAACATTACCGGATGATTCACCCTTTTTCCATAGTTTATTTCTGGAGCGTGACCAATAAGTTGCATTTCCTGTTTTTAAAGTTTCGTTCCAAGCCGTTTCGTTGATATACGCCAACATTAAAACTTCGCCGGTTTCATAATCTTGGGCTATTGCCGGAATTAAACCGTCGCCTTTCTCAAAGTCTAATTTTAACATCAATAATTTCCTGTTTGTTAGGTTACTAAGGAGCTCTCAATAAATAAACTTGACAAGTCTCGCGAAATATCCCGAAGAGATTTTGGGAATTGCCGGTAAGGCGCATACCTGAAGGTATGTAACGAACCGGCAAACACAAAGGCATTCGGGAGAAGCACGAAGATGTAAAGCTTATTTCATTACGGCTCCTAAGATTATCTGGTTCGATAATTTAAAGTTATATTCCCTTTATTGTTAATTTAGCCAGCTACAAATAATAATCAACTGCATTGAGATACCATTCTTTACTTTTTTTATGTATTAGATGACCAAGGAATCGTAAATATATAAACTTGACAAGTTTCGTGAGATATCAGTTATCCCGATGTCTTTATTTACCCGCCACATTGTTAAATGCGATTGCAGCTCAGTCAGTATTATTCCATATCTGCTCTATTCTCAACCGCATTACTGGTTCTACTTGCACTCTCGTGCTCAGCACGTGCTTGGTTCTTAGCGTTTGATTCTTTTGCTGCAACATTTTTATCTGACGCCTTAGAGTTATCCTTGAGTTTTGCTTGTTCCGTTTTCATCTTGTTGTCAATAGCCTCTTTGGTTAATTTTATTTTTTCCAAATCAGCGGCACTTAGCTCCATCTCGGTTGCGTCAGTTTTGTTATCGTTTGAATCTACAGGCACAGCAGCCCCGTTTTTTTTCGCTGGTTTAGCGCGTGATGAAGAATCTTTCTGGGTCGGATTGCCGCGATATCCTTGACTATCGCGACCAGTACGCTGTTCAAAAATCCTGTCATTGTTGCTTTTTTCACGAGCGTTTACATGAGCCAATATCAGCAGAAACACAACAACGAAACAAATACTCTTAAGTATGGTACATCTTAAATTCAGCAAAACTTCCAGTGCTGGCCGTGCCAGAACTGGCATAGCTCGATTTACGATGTTACCTTCGTGCAGGCGGCAAGGCTCTATCAAATCGGCAATTACAAGAACTGTAATTGCATATCCACACAATGCCAGCATATCATTTTTCTCCATTCGTATTAGATATCAGTAATAATTCTCGACTAATCAGCACAATAATTATTACCGTATAAACTGTATAACTATACAGAATTATTGCCCACATATTCTTTAGTTCTGGAAAATCAAACAAAATTCCGCGGATGGCATAATTATGGAATATTATTACCCTATTGGCAACGTGATAATTTCACTTAACCGCAATAGCTGGCATAAAAACGCAGTATGCAACAATGCTGCTTAAACTAACTCACCGCCCAGGTTTTGTCCATTATTAACGTTTAGCCCGCCTGGCAGGGGTATAGAAATCACTCGAACCGCAACTTGGACATTTGTGCACCTTTTCGGTAGCTTTTTCATATTCTTCAATAGTCATTTGTCCTACATTTTTAATATCTGGGAGTGAAAACACATTAGAGCAACGGCGGCACTTAACAGCCGGCACATAGGCTCCGCCACAGCGAGGACATTTTGCCCCCTCAATATTCTTGTCTTGACTTTCCCCAACCATCGAGCACTTTTTACACATCATTTTTATTGATGTTACTGGTGCGACCGCAATTGGCGGCGGTTCATCGTTTTCATAGAAGACATAATAACCCAAGATACAGGCAAATACGGTAACCACAATTACCATAATGGACAACACAACAATTTTCAACTGCATACTCGTCAGAGAACGCAGTGCGTCAATCAAATTGCCCACTTCGACAATCTGAGAAGACAATTTTTTCCCACCACGGCGATTGAAAAGCGGCATTTTACTCAATCTTTTTTCTAAAAACGATGATGAAACTGACAGATGAGCAGTTTTTAACATATCTGCAACGGTTTCTTCAGCTTCAGGGGTCTCTTCCATACCTTCAATTCTTGGGACTCTACCAATACCACTTTTCTGTGCCACGCGAATCTGATTTTCGCGACATCTGGCATAATCGACCAGGGTAGCAAACACTTCATCTAGTTCAGTTTCATTCGGGCGCAACAATGGGTCTTTGTCAAGCATTGCTAAAATTGTGTCAGACATAAACACTGAAATATTTCTATCAATATCATGCAAAGAAGGAGGCATTAAGTTAACTTGGCGGAACATTCCAACAGAAGGTCTTTCTGAGTCGAACGGATTATCACCAGTTAGCCCTTGATATAAACATATACCCAAACTATAAACATCGCTTTTTGATGAAAGCTCGGCCTGTAAAGTCAAATACTCAGGAGAAACATATGCTGCGGTACTCCAAATTTCAGTGTTTAACGGCATACTGTCAGAACTGCGCTGAGCAATAACACCAAAGTCACCTAATTTATATCCACTCTTGAATTTTAGAATATTGCCAGGCTTGATATCAAGATGGAGCATATTATTGTCACGAAATGCCTTGATAGCCATGATAATATCATGACCAATTTGAGCAGCTTCAAGTTCTGTTAATCTGCGCCGCTTTAGCATGCTCTGCAAATCACCTTCAACAGCATATTCTTCAATCATGAACATTCTGTCAAACAATTTTCCTATATCATAAATTTTTAAGACATTTGGGGATTTGAAGGTACTAATTTTCTGTGCTGAACTAACAAAATAGTTGACAAGATGCTCGTCCGCGAACATCTCACGCATCAATTTCATGACATATTTTTTATCTTTGGTTTCCAAGTCGGCAACGACAAAAGAGGTGGAATGACTGCTATAACCAATGAGTTTCTCAATACGGTATTTATCCTGCACCACAACTTGTTCTTTGACGAGCTCAAAGTCTTTTCTATGCAGGGCGGAAATACCAAGAAAGGTTTTTAACTTAGCGACCAAATGAGCTTCTTTAACTGGCTTCACCAAGTAGTCATTTGCACCAGCATTTAAACCGTTTAGAATATCTCCTTCCTCGTCAAGCGCAGATACGATGATGATAGGAACTGAAATTCCCTTGGAATGCAAGCGTATTTCTTTGCAAGCCTGTAATCCATTCATTCCCGGCATATCAACATCCAAGATCAATAAGTCAGCAGATTTGCTGAGAAAAGAATCTACTGCTTCCTTGCCGTCATTGCACAAAATAACCTCATGCCCCAACGACACCAGCATATTCTCATAAGATTTTCTAACTATCAAACTATCGTCTGCGACTAATATCCGAGCCATAATATTGATGCTCCCATTAATGTTATCTCATGTCAGCATAATCAAATAGAATAACCTAATCAATGAAATATTCAAACAATTTTCCACATCAAAGACTTTTTTTTTGCATTTTTTACGATAAACCGGAAAAAAGAGTTATTTTACCTCATCTTTTTGATGTGATTTATAGTATTCAGCCAACTTCATATCATCCTTTGCGATATGCATAAAAAACCAATTATCGACCCAATCGATAGTATTTTCAGCAAATTCACTAACATTTTTGATATTTTTTAGTTTTTCAGACAGCTCTTCCAATTTACTGCGGAACTCGTCATGATGCCCGACATGTACAGAATAATCAGGATAATCAATCGAACGCATAAAGAATTCTTCAGCGTCAAAATGTTCAATAGAATAATCAATAATTTGCGAAAAAAAATTATTAACCTCTGACAAATCCACATCTATCTCCATACACAAATCCGTAAATTGGTCAATTAACCCGTGATAATGTGCATGCTGATTATCCAACGCAACGATACCTATCATCGGCCAAGTTTTTTCAACTTCATTCATATTTGACTCCGTCAGTATCCAAACATTAAATTTATAGCAAAGCCTGCAAAACAACAATCTTGAAAGAACACTTATTAAAGTCGTCTCAAATAAACTGACGTCTTTAAAGAACAGTCAAAACAATTCAAAATTATTGGAGCGGGTGAAGGGAATCGAACCCTCGTTGCCAGCTTGGGAAGCTGGAGCATTGCCATTATGCTACACCCGCGAATATCTATAAAATCCATCTGCTGCTAGTGCGACATCGTATTGGTTATGGAAGCATTAACGTTAAATTAATTCGCAGTAACAAAAAATCAAGCCGATATTTATAATCCTCTGCATAAATTACATTATTTACTAAAAGGGAATTATACATCAACGAAGCACCTTAATTATGCACCGCATTTATCAAAGAACACAGCAAATCAAAGATATTTGACTAATTATTGTTTACTGAAATTTTCGTCACCAGGCGCAAAAACCATTCATAATAACTTAAATGGAATAACTGCATATTGGCGCACAAATCGACTTTCAAATGCCGCAGTAGAAGGATTTAATAATAAAATCCGATGGTTGATGTACCAGGTAAACGGCTACAGAAACGAAGAATATTTCCATACGAAGTTTTATGATCATCCAGAAATCAAAACACAAATTGAACTATAACTTTTATGCAACAAAACGCAGAAGAGATGAACCAGCCAAAAGCCTGCTCAGGTGATTTTTGATGGATCGGCACAAGGATTTATAAGCCAACTCCGCCGCCGGCTACCATCGGCGGTAACCGGCAAGGAGCGGCTGGTAAGGACTTATGTTGAGACGCAAAAAGCAGCGATCGGCTTTTGGCGTGTTCATCCAGAAGACGCATTTTTATTAAAAATATATCTTTTTTTTAACATTTATAGCTTGAATTATACACGATATGTAAGAAAGTTATTGTCAACGACATTTTAGTGGATATTTTTAAATATGATATCTGCAATGTTTCGATTGAATTAACCATAAAACCGGGAGGACACAAATGGCCGGAATTAAAGGCAGTAAAACTGAAAAAAATCTTTTAAAAGCTTTCGCTGGCGAGTCACAAGCACGAAACCGTTATGGGATGTTCGCATCACAGGCTAAATCTGAAGGTTACGTTCAGATATCGCAAATTTTTGATTACACAGCAGAGCAAGAACGAGTACATGCAAAGCGCTATTTTAGCTTTCTTGAAGGTGGCGACTTGGAGATAACCGCGAGCTATCCCGCTGGTAAAATTGGCACAACTGCTGAAAATCTTCGTGACTCCGCCTCAGGTGAACACTGCGAATGGGAAACATTATATCCTGAATTTGCACGTATTGCCGAAGAAGAAGGGTTCAGCAGCGTTGCAAGTGCGTTTCGTACGATTGCCAAGGCAGAAAAGCAACATGAAGAACGTTATCTGGCTTTGTTGAAAAATCTTGAGGAAGGCACGATTTTCGAAAAGAAAGAAAGCGTTACGTGGATTTGTTTAAAGTGCGGCTATACTCACTCAGGAACGACTGCTCCGCTAAAATGTCCTGCATGCCATCACCCAAAAGAATATTTTGCTGTACTTGCAGAGAAATATTAATTAGCATAACATAAGGAATTAGATCATGAACGAAAAAAGAAATAAGGTTTATAAATGCGCGCACAGTGGATTAACACTGGAAGTTTTAACAGATGACAACAGCTGTGTAAAGTTGGAATGCTGCGGCGAAGAAATGGTTTGCCTCCAAGAAAAAACTGATGATTCCGGAAAAGAAAAACATGTTCCAGTTATCAGCGGAGATGATAAAGGCGTAAAAGTCACGGTGGGCACCATTGCCCATCCAATGGACGAAGCCCATCACATTGTCTGGATAGAAATCATCAATGGACAGTACGTGAACCGCAAATACCTAACCCCAGGAGAACCGCCGGTAGCGGAGTTTTATGTTCCGATGCAGCGCAAAATCCAGGTTAGATCATATTGTAATTTGCATGGTTTATGGAAAGGAAATATCTAAAATGTTAAGCAAAAATATTGAAGCTGCTCTTAATGATCAAGTTAATTTTGAATTTTACTCTTCATATCTTTACCTTTCGATGGCATCAGCTTTAGAGAATATGGGATTGAAAGGATGCGCCAAGTGGATGCGGATACAGTCGTTGGAAGAACTTTTTCATGCCAATAAGTTTTTCAATTATATTATTGATCGCGACGGCCGTGCAATATTGGATAAAATAAATAAACCAGAAACAGAATGGACATCAGTATTAGCTATTTTTGAAGTAGCATATCGTCATGAACAAATTGTCACATCGCGTATCTGCAATCTCGTTGATATAGCTCTTGGGGAGAAAGATCATGTGACCAACAGTACTCTGCAATGGTTTGTGATAGAACAAATTGAAGAGGAGAGCAACGCAAAAACTATTATTGACAAACTTAAGAAAGCTAAAGATTCCAATGATAGCATTATGATGATAGATAATGAACTTGGCGCCCGGGTATTATCTCCAACAGCTGACATTACTTTGGCGATTAAAGGTCAAACGCCTTAACCAAAAGTTGTTATTGCTTATTTTAGACTAACTCGAATTTTATCAGTTCAAAGAAAGGTGAATTTGTATAATGGACGAATTACTAAATGCAGTTAAGATAACCGATAAAGTTTACTGGGTCGGTGCAATTGACTGGAATATTAAAAATTTCCATGGTTATTCAACCGAACATGGAACAACCTACAATGCTTATTTGATTCTAGATAAAAAAATCACTCTCATTGATACAGTCAAAAAAGATTTTAAAGATGAAATGCTCGCTAGAATCACCTCAATTATTGACGTGGAAAAAATTGATTATATCATTTCTAACCATGCGGAGATGGACCATTCCGGCGCCTTACCTGAGATTATCGCCAAGTCAAAACCACAAAAGGTTTTTGTTTCTGCCTTAGGTGAAAAAAATCTTAAGGCACATTTTGGTAATGACTTAGACCTTACCGTGGTGAAAAATGGTGAGTCAATTAACATCGGCGATAATAACGTAAGCTTCGTTGAAACCAAAATGCTTCACTGGCCAGACAGCATGTTCAGTTATCTAGATAAAGAAAAAATTCTTTTTTCCCAAGATGGTTTTGGAATGCATTTGGCAGGCAGTAAATTATTCGCTGACGAATATCCAGAGTATTTACTTGAATGGGAAGGCACTAAATATTTTGCCAATATCTTGGTGCCCTATGCCGATAAAATTATTGCTTTAGCCAATGCACTGCCAGGTTTGAATCTGGACATCAAAATTATTGCCCCGGATCATGGCCCTATTTGGCGGCAAAACATCAATTGGATTATTGATAAATATATCAACTGGGCAAAACAAAAACCAGAAAAATTGGCAATCGTAATTTACGACAGTATGTGGGAATCAACTGCAATGATGGCGCGGGCACTCGCCGACGGCATTATTGGCGCCGGAGTTCCTACAGAAATAATTTCAATCAGCTCCAAAGACCGCAGTTACATCGCTACCTTGGCATTGCATGCCGGCATAATCGCTGTAGGAAGTCCAACCTTGAATAATAATCTTTTGCCATCTGTAGCTGATGTGTTAACTTACCTGAGGGGGTTACGTCCAGCCAAGAAAATCGGCATGGCCTTTGGCTCATTCGGATGGAGCGGCGAAGCAGTAAAGCAAATCAATGATTATTTGCATGACACCAACATTGAGTTGATCAATGATGGAATACGCACTAAGTTCGTTCCAGATAAGACTGTATTAGAAGAATGCAATAACGCCGGTAAATTACTTGCGGAAAAATTGCTCAAAAATATAAAATAATCATGGTTGCAAAAATATATTTTGCAGTCATATTGTTATCTAACCCATAATTCAGGAGGGATAAATGGAAAAATATGTTTGTGATGTTTGCGGGTATGTGTACGACCCTGCCAAAGGCGACCCAGATAACGGAGTAGCCGCCAACACTAGTTTTGATGCTGTTCCAGAAAGCTGGGTTTGCCCGGAGTGCGGTGCAGACAAAGGCAGCTTTTCTCCGGCATAATGATGGTTAAAGATTAACCGTTGGGAACTGTTCACAATGAATGGTTCCCTTTTTTATTGTCCCAGTTGGACAACAATAGTCTTGTAAGAGGTAATTGCAAAACTATTTACGATTAGGGCACTTGTCCTGTCGGATAAGTAGCTAGTGCAATTCATTC
>CAZITV010000066.1:0-11368 GCA_964542255.1 uncultured Victivallaceae bacterium | reverse complement strand
CGCCCTGCGGTTTATAACCAAAATCCATCGCCAAATTCCTAAGCGTTATTGTCTATGACTGATCGCTCATTGGTATTAATCATTTCTTATGATTTGCAATAATGATTTTCTAGCAGCATAGAATGAAGTAATTAAAATAATTAGACCGGATAATAAAATAAGTGTAATAAAAAATATTGCCAGTTCCAGCCAAGGTACAGCAGCCGCACTAGCATATAGTCCAGGCATAACTATTATTCCTATTGCTGGAATAGCGCACAATACTGCTAAAACAATAGTCGCAAAATTTTCAAAAAACAGCATTGACGCAATAGTTATTCGGGGAAATCCTGCGACGGACATCCACCCCAATTCAACTTGACGTTCCAGCAAATTGCGTAAAATTATTATGACTACGCCAAATGTGCCTATTAATAATCCAAGAGCGCCGAGTGCCAGAAATACTTGTAAATAAGTATTTTGCACAGCGGAATAACGCAGCAATCTTGAAGTTGTAGTTTCAATAGAAATGCCATACCGCTCCAAGCTCGCCATTAACACTTTGGGATCTTTTAGTTGACTGCAATAATCAATTAAAAAAACATTATATCCGCGATGTTCAGGGAAAATTTTATCAAAGTTTTTCTCAGAAACAATAACATTGCCTTGAAAAACTGAATTATTTATCCCGGCGACTAATTTCAGTTTCCAAGTTATTCCGTTTGCCCCGGGATAGTCAATATAGTCGCCTATTTTTTTGTGTAAACTCCATTGGATAACTCCAATGTCTGCTATTGCTGGAATCACATTGATTTCATCTGAGTTATTTAAAGCTAACCAATCAGAATTATTATTTTCATAACTACAAAAAGAAAAGGCTTTACGTTTGAATAAATCATCAGGCTTAATGCCCAACAATGATGGCAAGCTGACACGATTCAAATTTAGACAACTTGCCTCAGACTCAAGATGTTGTTTGATTTGTACAAGCTTATCGCTTTCATTTTGCAGCTTAAAAAACATTTGTTCTGCAGATGAACTTAATACAGCAGGTACAGGCAACGCTGTTTGAATATAATATTGAAACCCGCCAGTTCCGCTTGATTTTTTCACATTATTCGGATCTGCGCCTTGACGATTAACGCCGACTGCCGCGACAAGATATATCCCAATTGCAAGCAAACAAATAGCGGTCATCGAATGATTGCTCATTCGTGCAAGATTGCGTATTCCCATGATAAAAATTAAATTTTTATGGCACGGCAGTAATTTAGTGAGAGAATCAATAAAATGTCGACATATCAGAAGAGTTCCACACAAATTAACAATACTGCATAAAAAAATCATCACTGTTGAAGAATAAAAGATCATAACTATTATTGCCATAACAATTGAGGTAGTAAAACAAAAACACCCCCATCGGATACATTTTTTTTGCGGAATTGACAAATATTTAATATCTGGTGCCGCATTAATGCGTTTTTTGCCGTTAATACAATTAATGCAATGGCGATAAATAGCAGTACTCATCACAACCAATGCAATAAATGTTGATGCCATCCATGCGACAATCAATGATTTAGCAGTAATAAAATAACTAATCTCCGTTCCTGCTATTGAATCTTTCCATACTGAAGATATCGCCATAAACACGGCATAACTATAAAATGCTGCGGGGATTGTCCCGAGTAACGTACCAGTCAATACGACTATGCTGTACTCTATAATTTTTAGCCTAAACAGATTAGCTTGTGACCAGCCACACAAGTTTAAAACGATAGTTTCGTGCTGCCTGGCAATAATGCAAAGCTTTGCTAACATATAAAATAAAAGTATGGTGCTAATAATTATAACCATACTTAATCCTAAAAACAATCCGCTAAAATTAATTGTCGATTCAACCGCTACTTGCGATTGCTGACGAACTGGAATCCAACCAAGATTGAAAGTGGCAAAATTTAAATGCTTGGTAATTTCATCAAAGATTTGGTTCTCAGATTTGGGTGAATATAACAGGCACGACGTTGCAACGTTGGATTTACTCCCCCACAATTTTTGGGCAACCGAATATGAGATTATAGCCTTAGGAAGATTTTTATATTTCTGCCAAAATTCCTCATCAATGGGTTTTATTGACGAATAGTTAATCAATATTTCTGGAGACCAACTCCGGCAATTGCTGCTCTCCTCAAGACCAGGGAAATCAATTTTAAAACTGCTTAATGCCGGGTTATTATCCATCCTGTAAAAACCCGACACTAGAAAAGTAATTGGAACGTCTTTATTTTTAATAGTGGATTCAGAAAGGTCAAAATTGTCAACAACAACCGGGTCACCTTTCTTGAGACATAACGCCTCAGCTAACCAATCGCTAACCCATATATTAGGATATTTTTCGATTGTGTCAGGATATTCCGATGAACTCGAACTGCCGATAAATGAGTATGACACTGAGGTATTGTTGCCACTAATACTACTCGCAAAACCTGTCATAATTTTATCTATTTTAATCCCCGCGCCGACTATGGCATCAAGAATAATGTTGTTAAGAAAAATATTATTGGATTTGAGTTCAATTAATCCAGTATCAACTTTACGCAGCCGCCATCCTAAATCTTCTGGACGAACAATACTGCTCCATTGTTTGGTAAGCTCTATCGTATTGGTGTCATTTGCCGTTATTAGCCAATTACATTTTCCATTTAACCCAAGCAGCTTAGCTAAATATTCACGGTCAACGAATACATTCAGCGGGATTTCTTGTGAATTTTCAAGACTAAAATCGCCAAAATTGCTCGATTCAATGACTCCAGCGTAATCAAAACGCATCGTTACAATGCGCCGTTCAGCAGACAGCAATTGGTAACCGGCAGGCAGAGCAGGATTTACCAAACGTATAATTAGTGGATCATTACTCTTTGGCTTTAAGTGACGCGATACGGTTGGGTTTACCATTGCGGAGCCATGCGGTATTTTTACTATTTCACCAGAACAAGACAATCTAAAAAAACTTGCATCTACTCCGTATAATTTAATTTTGGTACTACCGCTGGAATTCATCAAATAAGCATCAAAATTTAACAATGCAGCTGTCTTTGGAGAAAAACCATCAGCGATAGCACTTCGTAAAAAAAGTTTATCCTGCTTGACAGCGGCATTGACTTTACCCAATCGATTTTCAACAAGACGGTAGAGCGTCAGGTTTACCGAATCTCCAATTAAAATCGCACCGCCAATAATTGTAGTTATGATTGCAGCGCAAACTGCCAATAATAAATGTTGTTTGCGATAGCAAATTAAACTTCGAAATACAAGGTTTATAGTAGCAGATATCACATTATCATTCCATTAACAAGATGACAGGATTTATTGGCAGCACTAGCGGCTTGCTCAGAATGCGTTACCATAATTATTGTTGTCCCATTGGCATTGACTTGATGCAAAAGTTCCAGCATATTCAATACGCTGGATGAATCAAGTGCACCCGTTGGTTCGTCAGCCAAAATTAACCGCGGCGAATTTACAATGGCGCGGGCTACAGCAACACGTTGACATTCGCCTCCAGATAATTGGCAAGGAAAATGATTGCTGCGGCTGTCAAGCTTGAAGGTATTAATTAACGCGGTAGCTTTTGCCATAGCCTCATCTTTATCAATGTGCAGCGGCAACGTTGGCAATAATATGTTTTCGAGTACGGTACATTGTGGCAGTAGGCAATGATATTGAAATACCATGCCAATATTTTTTTTCCTAAAATCAGTTTTTGCGGAGGAATTCATAGTGTTGAGCAATGTCCCGTCAAAAAGAATATTACCGTTTTTGGGATAATCGAGCAATCCGATCAGATTTAATAAAGTTGTTTTTCCCGATCCGGATGGTCCTGTCACTGCCAGCCATTCCTGCTGAGCTACCGATAAATATAAATTATTCAATACAGCGATATCCCCGGCAGGTGAATTATACCAGTAAGAGACATTTTGCAGTTCAATTAATGGCAACGGTAAAGTCATAATTATTCCTGGTTATTAGAGTTGGCAAAAAGATAAAGATTGCCACTTATATCAGATACTACAAATTTATTATCAAAAACTGCTGGCGATACGGTAATCGCAGGACCAATAAAATATTTCCAGCGCTCCTTCATGATATTTAAATCGTAAATATAGATTAATCCGCTCATTGTTGTCACTAAAATTTCTTTATTACTTGCAATCACTATTCCTGTTATTTCGCCATCTGACTGCAGGCGGTTAACTAGTTGTCCATTTTTTCTGTCAACAACATATATATTACCGTTTTTGTCACCAATAATCACGAACATATCACATACTGCGGGGGATGAAACAAAGTTCACGCCACTGTTTTTATTTGAAAATTTCCAAATAATTTTGCATGAATTCACATCAATCGCGAACAGTTCACCGCCATAACTGCCAATATAAACACACCCGTCTTTTATTGCCGGAGCAGCCGGTAAATATGAAGACAAAATAATTTGATTAAGTTGTTTACCAGTATTAATATCAGCAATTCGCAACCGAGCGTCACAGCCCCCCCAAACTACCATTCCGTTGATAATTTCCACAGCACCAGAACTGTGAACAAAATTATTTGTTTTGATTTCCCAGCATAATTTCCCGGATTCTGCATCAACTGCCCGCATAATAAAATCATAAGCGCCGAACAGTAACAATATTTTTCCGTTACCGTCAATCCAATAATTTGCTGCCGCATAAATTTGATGTTTGCAGTTAAATATCCAGATAACCTTGCCATCATTAATGTCAACTTTTAAAAATTCACCTGCTAAATTCCCGACATAAACGTACTGTCCGATAATTATCGGCGGTGCATCAATAGCTGCCGAAGTTGCCAGCGTCCAAATTATTTTTCCGCTTTTAACATCAATACAATATAATGACCCATTTTTACTGCCAAACACAATCTTATTGTTTACGACAACAGGTGACGACTCTAGCGCGTCACCTGCTTTAAAAGTCCACTGCAGTATCGGTTTTAAAGGCAAAGCCGACGTAACAGCTCCGGTCAACCCCCTGTTGCCGCGGTAAATTGACCAGTCATTATTCGCACTATCAATACTGTGTAACGGAATCGTAATTGATATAAGAATTGCCAAAAACAACATAAACTCAACATAGCGTTTACTCATTAACACTGACCCTAAATTTTAACTGATTTGAAATTGCACACTACATGTGGCACAGATTATATCATTGTATCCAGTAATTTACAAATGCGTTCAATGTTTGGAAAATCCCTGAAATAAAAACCTTTTTTGGCAAAATAACAATTATCATCTAATAATTGTTTTGTTTCTGGATTTTTAATTAGAGCGTTATCAACCCCAAGCAATAACGGAATGTTCTGATTCGCCGTGCAGAAATCGAGACGCTTGATGAGTGCGCCTGCATGCCAGCGATGGAATAATTCAAGATGAATTATTGTTCCTGAAATGTGTTTGAAGCTTAAGTCAGGAAAAATAACCTCGTTATTATCAGCGTGAAAACACGGAGTTTCGCCAACAATTTCCCAAGAGAGTTTTTTATCTCTGAAAAGGCGGTGAAATATTGTTATTTCTTCAGGAATGTACGCACTAAAATTATGATAATGACTGTTAAGTTTACTCTCCTGATTAATCCGCAGTTTATAAATTCTTCCATTATATTCTATATCAGCTTTAACTGACCATTTTTTTAAAAGACACACCGCTGGAAAAAATGTTGCCAACTGCAGTCCATATTTTTTAGTGTTTTCAAGTATTGTGGCTGGGCCACTAATAATTATTTCAATTTTATCCGGCGGTAATTGATAAATATCAGCCAGCAAACGAAAGAATTTTAAATATTTAAATGTTCGCCGCAATTCAACCGGAGAAACATCGGACAAACACAATGTAAATTGCTTACTACGAAGTAGCAATGACTGAACTTGAGCGCAATTATAACGCTCCAGCAGCTCTTTCGGAAAAATCTGTTTAACTTTAATCAGCGACTCATTTTCAGGCAAATCGGTATAGATGCCGGAACTTATTAATGCTTCATATTGTGGCAATAACTGCCGCATATTACTACAAAATTCATCTGGATCGTTACGGCTTCCAGATTTAAGCAGTCCAGCGGTGGCAGTGAAAATTTCATGCCGTGCCGTCGCATAATCAAAATCACGAGGAATTGCAAATTCACAATTGTCTAAAATTATTTTTTGCAGCCCTTTCGCAACTTTTATATCATTAGCGTCGTTAATTATAGGTTCAGCCAGTTGCGCAATTTCTCCCCGTGTTGGTGCCGGTTGACCTTCAATTAAACAATAAATCGAGAGCATCTCTGCCGCTATTTTTAAAGATTCCTCATCGTCAACAGAAATTATAAATGGTCGGATGTACTCACCGCGACGACTAAATTTAACCATATCTTTAGTTAGCATTCAATTTATTTCCCGACAGAATTTTTTATTACTTTGATATGCACGGTGTTCGCGCCGCCTTTTACTAACATAGACTTCCGCGGTACTCTCTGTGACCAATTCGTACAAAATGGCCTTTTTGCCAACCCCGGCACGCAGTATTCGTCCTAACCGCTGCACATGTTCACGAATACTGCCGCTACCAGAAACAACTATGCCGATACCAGCTTCAGGAACATCAACACCTTCGTTAAGCACTTTACTGGTTACTAAAACTGGATATTCGCCGGAACGGAATTTATCCAGAAATAATTTTCGTTCAATAGCGCGGGTGTGATGTGTCAATACAGGCAAAAGAAATTTTTGTCCAAGTTGATATGCAGTATGATTATCAGCAGTAAATATGATAATGCGCTCACGTGAATGTTTACGTAATAACTCCCAAACTTTTTTAAATTTACTTTTTCCTGCGCGCGCCAAACTGCGTTGCTTCAAATACGCATCAAGCGCTGCTCTGCCATCTGGCTCACGAACACTAAGCCCTAAAAATCTCGACCAATCATTTTTGTTGACGAATGATAAATTATGGCGACGCAAAAAATCTGTATAAATAGCGCGATTAGATTCGTATTCTACGGCTTCATCGCTTTCTAGTTTTATCTGAATTCTGCGGGTTATGTATGGCGATAAGACCGAACCCTCTAACTCATCAATGTGAATCTGATATGCAATAGGTCCAATCAACTCATTCAGCAATAAATAACTTTCGTCACTGCATTCAGGAGTTGCAGTTAATCCAAGACGGTATGGCGCGATGCACATTGAAGCTGCTGTCCGGTTAATGGCCCCAGGTAAATGATGACATTCATCAAAAACGACCAGCCCGAATAAATTACCAATAAATTCCATATTTATTACCGCCGAATCATACGTTGACACGGTAATTGGGCAAATGTTTCTTTCACCTCCGCCAAGCATTCCAACCTCACAGTCAAAAAACCGTTCAAGGACTGTTACCCATTGATGCATCAAATCAATAGTGGGAACAACTATTAATGCTGGACGCTTAATATGATTCAATGCCATAGCGGCAAAATATGTTTTACCAGAACCTGTTGGCATAACAATCATCGCCCTCCCCGCAGCGTTTATCCAGTTACTCAATGCATCAAGTTGATGTTGACGCGGATTGAATGGATTTTTTAAATTTAAACTGAGTGGGGAAAACTTTTTAGCCTGATCAATAAAATGGATTCTATTTTGATACATTGTTAAAACAATTGCTGCATATTTATGAGCTGCAGCGCGATACTGCATGACGCGACTATCATAGATTATTAATTCACTCACCGCGGCAAGCTGTTCTGGTGTTCCTTGAAGTAACAACGTTCCTTGAGTAAATTTCAAGGTTATCGGCAATAATGACATATATATTCTTAAACCTTAATTTATACTAAATTGCATTTTAGCTGCAAGAAATGAAGTTCTAATTTGGTTTATTATGGGGTAACGCCAAAACTTGACATTAATTGCACATCGTGTGCTGCACCACAATTAATTCTCGCAAGTATCTTCAATTATGATATTGGCTTTGCAATAGCTTTATTTATTTGCGATATTTTTGCGGACGAAATGCTCCAATAGCACCAAAAAAAACAAACATCATGATAAAAATAACTGCAACAAAAAATAACTTTGAAATAAATATATGCAGAAAACCAGATTGATTAATGTTTGAAGATACTGGAATAATAAACCCTGATAACGACAACGGAATACCACAGAACAAACCAAATTTTAGCCCACGTTTCCAGTCCGGATAATCAGGAATAACAGTAATTTTGATTTTATCTAAATCAATATCATTCTCGTCCATAGTTAAAAAATCCTTGATAAATTGCTTGGACAACTCTATCCGAGCGAAACAAGCCATTTGTCAATATTGGTTCTGACACTCATAAAGCCTGTACCACCAGGTACTTCACGTTTTGCCACACTAATTGCCGGGGAAAAAGCTGATGTGAATTCAGTTGTTGCTGAAGGAATGGTTAATTTCATTTCATCAAGCGAAGCCTGGTTGAGTAATTTGCCATTATCTCTGCACCATTTAACAAACGCGCCTATTTGATGATGCGCGGAACGAAATGGCACACCTTGCTCAACAAGCATTTCGGCTAAATCCGTAGCCATCAAGGCAGGGTCAGATGCCATTTGCAGCATTTTTTCTGCATTAATAGTCATTGTCGCAATCATAGCCGGATAAATCCGCAATATTTTTTTCACTGTGTCAACAGCATCAAAAATTTGTTCTTTATCCTCCTGCATATCACGGTTATATGTCAACGGCAATCCTTTGCAGGTTGTAAGTAATGACATTAGCGCGCCATAAACTCTGCCAGTCTTGCCACGCGATAATTCAGCGATATCCGGATTTTTTTTCTGCGGCATTAAACTTGATCCGGTACAGAACGCATCAGCTAGTTCAATAAAATTAAATTCTTGTGAGCACCATAAAATTAGATCTTCGGACAACCGGGAAATGTGCATAGAAATAATTGCCAGCGCACTAAGCAATTCCAACGCAAAATCTCTGTCAGCGACCGCATCCATACTATTTGCGGATATTTTAGCAAAACCAAGTTCCCTGCAAACCATATCACGGTCAATCGGCAAAGTTGTCCCAGCCAAAGCGCCTGAACCTAACGGCATAACATTCAAACGTATATAAGAATCTTTTAAACGTTCAATATCACGTTGAAACATTTCAACATAGGCTAATAAGTGGTGCGCAAATAACACTGGCTGTGCATGTTGCATATGAGTAAATCCCGGCATAATCACACGATCATTAGCATCAGCTTGTCCGACCAAAGCGCGCTGCATATCCTGCAGCATCGCAACAATGGTCTGATTTTCATCCATGAGATACATACGGATATCAAGGGCGACTTGATCATTCCTGCTGCGTGCAGTGTGAACTCTTGCGCCTTCAGTGCCAAGCTTATCAATCAAAGCTTGTTCAATATGCATATGAATATCTTCAAGTTCTGCTTTAAAAGCAAAATCACCGGTGTCAATTTTTGCTTGAATAGCGCTAAGCTCGGTGGCAATCAGCGCTGCGGTTTGCTGAGGAATAATTCCTGCGGCGGCTAGCATAGCGCTATGAGCCTTGCTTCCAGCGATATCATATTTATAAAGACGTTTATCAAAAGAGACTGATTCAGAAAAATTTGTTAGTTCTTTACTGGAATCACCATTAAATCGACCACCCCATAATGCCATAAAATTATCCTTAAATCATGAAAATATTTAAAAATAGAGCGACTAATAATCAAAATTATTAATAAAATGTTATAAATTGTTTATTCAATAAGCCAACGTTACAATACATAGGCATAAACACAAGCTTAATGTTTTCCGCCGGGGAAAATTCCCAGCAGCACTGCTGCAAAACTTCAGTCAAACCTTTTGAAATCGGCACTAGTAATATAATCAATAAAAATAATAATAAAACCAATAACTCAAGTTTCGTGTAAATTTAAATCCGTTTTTAAGCTTCAGCGCTTTAAAATCAGAAATAAAACTGTATATTGATGCTCATGCATTAAGCGCCCGTAGCTCAGCTGGATAGAGCGTCTGCCTCCGGAGCAGAAGGTCATGGGTTCAAATCCCTTCGGGCGTACCATTTTATGCAAAAAACATGCAAAATAAATTTTGCATATTTGCCATTAGTAGCATATTTTAGCACCTATTATAATATTTTAATAGTAGCTGTTAAAATGTCAGTCTGCAAACAAAATTCCAAGACACAGAACTGCCCCCTCAAAGAGTCCGAGTTCTAACATTACCGCTTTATGCGGTGGAGTGTTTTGGACATCGGATTTACCTGCTTATCTTCGCAGCTTACGCCTTGAGCATCTGCGCCGGTGCCGCCAATGTATTCGGCGTATTTTTCAGACGTGACCAGCTTGGTCTGTCACTTGATCAAATTGGAAAACTAGCCGCCTATGTCGGCATGGCCTGTGTTTTCCTGACCTATCCGATGGTGATTCTGGTTGACCGTTTCGGCTGCAACAAGTCGCTGATTTCCTCCTGGTTTGCCGCCGCGCTGTTTCTTATTGCAGGCTTCTTTTGCGTCCATGATTACTGGACACTTTTTGATAAGCGTGCCAACAATAATGGCTTCACTGGCGGTGGTTAAATGGCAGATTGACCTTTATCCGCGGGATCGTTACGGACAGTGCGGTTCAGCAGGCGGAATGACGGCTTCAATCGCCGGCGCAGCCATGGGGCCGGTGTGCGGATTGTTCTTTGACTGGGTCAAGGATTACCGCTATATCTATGTGTGGCCGGCTGTTTTTTACTTTTGCGCGGCCTGTGGCGCATGGCTGACATACCGCGAATGGAAAGCTTTGGGCGGCGAAAGCTATAAGGCACCGTAGTCAAAAAACAATTCAAGTCATGCAATGGTGTTCAATTGCCGTTTCTACAACAAATCCTAATTGCAGGGCGCATTAACAAAAATTGACCAGTACCTTTTCTTCTTAAAACTGATTACAATTAAAAGTGATGTAAGTTTTAAAATCTCTATTGAGCGCTTGCCGGAACAGCAACTGAAGGATTTATGGCAAAAATCGGTGTTAAGGAGCCGCAAAGAAATAACCTTTACATCTTCACGCTTCTCCCGAATGCCTTTGTGTTTGCCGGTATTTAAAGTACCTCAAGCCATGGTCGCCTTTGGCGCCGCCTCCGGCGGGGGTAAACTTCCAGCCTGACAAGCAAGCAGGGATGCTTGCAGTACTCTTTGGCAATTCCCAAAATCTCTTCGGAATGTTTCGCGAGACTTGTCAAGTTTATTTATTGACATCTCCTAAAGATTAATCGAAAATCTATCAATCTGACCGAATTTGGTATTAACATTCTGTAAAGGTGAAAAAAACTGGACTATTCGAAGTTTTGAAACATG
>CAZITV010000065.1:0-11379 GCA_964542255.1 uncultured Victivallaceae bacterium | reverse complement strand
CGGCATTAAGTTACATTAGTTTGGGGACCAGTATTGATATGGGGCGTCACTCCAATATCCGGCGTGAATTTGTCACCAATAAGACTTTAACAGCGAGGTGTAATGTCTCTTTTGCCGATGGCCACTCCAGTACATTAACAATGTTGGATTTTTTGACTGACGCGGCTAGGATTCCCAATTACTGGACGCAGAATAAATCCGAGTATTTTGGATTTGATACCAAATAGTGGTGATAATATATCTTTTACATTTTTAGGAGCTGTTAAGAAAAGCTTAATGTTTTTCTTAACAGCTTCTGTACTGCAATGATGCTGTATAATAAGAAGCTAGAAAAAATGCAAATGACGCATAATATAGTTGTAATACTGAGGAGCATTCTAAAAGATAGTAAAGATTGCTACTTATAAGCCACGTCGTCTTACTTATATAACAAACCATCGTGTCGGCTACGCAAAATTTACAGCACCGGCGCTTTAAAACAAGGATAAAAAATGAACGCAATCGCATTGGCTTTGCTCGTTGCCGGCACGTTTTCGCTAACGGCTGCTGACTCTGGTTATTTTGCTCCAACCCGCGGTGAAAAAATGCTGCAAACCATGCCCGGTGGCGAAATCGCCAAACTGGATGGGGCGACTTTATTCAAAGCCGATACAGAGACGCAAAGCAAACAGTGGAAAGATGCGGTGAATGACGCGGCGTTAGCCAAATTGTCATCTGCCGAACCAACCGATGCCGATATTATCAAACGATTCCCCAAAAATATTTCGCCATTTGCCCAGCCGCATGGCAAAATGAATCCGATGGCTACTCCGATGAGTCAGACTGCCGGGCGCACGTCCAAAGGTGAACGCTATCTGGTGAACTTATGCCCATTCTGCAAATCGGATTTGTTTAAGGTTGATTATGATGCCAAGAATATTGATCGCGGCGTTACCGTCTGCTGCAAAAAAGTACTGTACCGCGGTCCGGATTATCCCGCCAATTACGATCTAAAACCCAATAGCAGTTTTAAATTTCAATATCTGGATGACACCATCCGCGAAATACCCTGTACCGTTTATACCGATAAAGACGGCGAAAAATTTGATCTGTTCATTGAAAACCTATTCAATAACAACACCTGGGTTAATCATGCAAACATTGTTGCTGCCTATACAAAATACTTCGCCCAGAGCGGCAATCCGCTATATCCCTACAAAGCCGCGTTGATTCTTGACCATGCGTCTGATACTTATTATGGTTTGCCGTTATCATACAGCAACATCATTCATCAGGGCAAAGGCGGAATCGGCTTGACCCGCGCTGAGTGGACTGCCAAACGCGAACCCAATATTTTTACCGTTACTGACCTGGGGGTTTGGAACCGCCGAATGCCCACCGGCAGTTGGGGGTGGTTGAATATGATGCAGGAACCGATTTGGCTTGAACCGTATGCCAGATTGCGCCACCATCCGGCGTTTAAATACTATTCAAAGCAGAAATACGGCGATGAAAATGCTTTAGCGGAAAAAATCAATAAGAAGCTGGTTGCCGAAATAATTCTGGCATATAAACAGATTTTTCAGCAAAAGTTGATTGCCAACTATCAGGATGCCAGCTACAAAGATATTCTATTCGGCGCGATTATTGTCAAGGACAAGCTGATGCTGGATTTCGCCGGTTCAGGCAATGAAGCTGCACTATTCAATCATCACTATTATGACGGGATGAACGGCGAAGGCGCGCAAAATTATATGAGTATGATGACGGGATATTTTTACAATTATATGAGCAGTCCCACCGGCTTCTCCGCGTTAGTGCCCAATTTTCTGACAGACACGCCCTTTTATAAATTGGCTTCAACGCAGCATCTGGATCTGGTTACCACCCGCGGCATCTATTTGGAATTTGGCGACCAGCATGAACAATTCGGCGATATCAATAAGTACTTAAAATACTTTAATTTTAAATTCGATGACGCGAAAACTACCGCAAAACGCGCCATGACTCCCAGCTGCAACTGGCCGGGATATGGCGTTGGGATTATGTCCGTCGGCGCCGATGGCAAAAGACTGCAAACTTCGCTGCATTATTCAAAAGCAACCGGTCATAACGGTCAGGATATGCTGGGAATGTCGGCATTCTTTGACGGTGTCCCGGTATTGCGCCCCGGCGGTTATGCACCGTGGTGGGCATTGACTAGCGAACGCGAAGCCGCGTTGATGAGCAAAATGAATTTCCCCAACAAGGTTATTACTGAAAGCCAAGCCAAAGGTTTCGGTTGTCCCAGTTGGATATTAAACCACAACACGGCGCGGCAAAATGCGCTGATGGTGAATGACGTTGGTACCGGTACGGGCTGGGGCGACAATCGCGGCTCCTCAGACTGTGTCGCGTTCAAAGCCGGCGTGCCGGGCAGTGACGACGCGGTGTTTCAAGTGCTTGAAGCGAGAGATTTTGGCAGTTTTGATATGGTCAAACTGCCGGGAATAACCAATTTCCGCCGGGCGTTTATCGGTGTGGAAACGCAAGAGCGTGACGGTTATGTTGTTGACCTGCTCACTGTGGCAGGCGGCAAAAAACATACCTTGTATTATTCGTTTTGGGGCGAAAGAATTGGTGATACGTTTCCCAAAGCCGGCAAAACCGCCGCAAATTTGGCGGAAGCCGGCTTCAAAGCGGAACTTGTTACCAACCGGGTTGATTCCGACAATGTTTCATTTAAAGAAATTGTTAAAGTCGGCGACCACGGCGTGATTGACAATCCTGCCGTAGCGAGTTTTATGACTGATTATTACCGTTTTAGTAAATTGCCGGATGGTAAAAGCGTAACCCGTCCCAATGGCGAGGACTTTGCCAAGGTAAAGTTAAATCTGCATCATATCCCGGTCACCGGCGGCACCAATATTATCAGCGCAAAATCACCCTATTGGGGTAATGCTTTCTTCTTAGATTTGCCGAATGGTGAACAATTGCACGGCAAGGTCGCAGGATTTGAAGATGCGATGGATTACGTCATCCAGCGCCGCGCCGGCACCAATTTAAACAGCCGTTTTATCAATATTATTGACGGCGCCAAACTCAAAGCTGATTCACCCGTGCTCTCCGTTAAAAAAATATTGGAGAATCCTGATGCGGCGGTGCTGGAAATAAAAACCCGCGACGGCAATACCGATACCATCTTCTATCAAACCAAAAACGCCAAACTTAACGTCCCGCAAGGCGCTACCGATGCCAATTACGCGCTAATCCGCCGCGACAACAAAGGCGCAATACTCCGGATGCATATGATCGGCGGCACCATTCTTGAGGCAGACGGCCAAAAACTTACCGGAGCCGGCGCTTATAACGGCACGCTGGTTGATCTAATTGGCGACATCTCCGGCGACCGCAAACAAGCGGCACTGATTGTCAAGCCGGAAGGGAATTGGGCTAAAGCCGCGGTTGAAGGGCAGTACATCATGATTGAAGTCACCCGCGACGGCAAAGATTATCACAAAAATTATGAAAGTTATCCAATCGGCACAATGGAAAAACTTGCTGACGGTAATCTCAAAATAACTTTGGCCACCCCCGCTCAGTTTATCGCCGGTTACCATCAGGTAATGAAGTTTGACACCGAAAAACCCAATTTTATTTTAACCAATACCCCGATGGAGGCTTACTCTAATCAACCGTATTATGAAGGTCTGAAAGTCTATTTTCCGCGGATTAATAAATACTACACCATCCAAGATACCGATCCCTTTGCCGGTGGTGGCGGCGGGTGCCGTCTTACTCTGACCCCGGGCTCCAATCCCGCCGCCGACGGCGCGGCCGTTGGTGATTGGTATATCATCGAAAATATCCGGCCTGGACTCAAAGTTAAAGTCATTGATTCAGTATTTACCGTAAAAAATAACGGCAAACTTGCCGCCGCGGTAATTGATGAAACCGCCACTGCACTATGGAAATATGATAAAGCTAATTTTGAGGCGGGCGATATTAACAAGCAGCAGTGGCGTGCGTCAGATGTTGATGCCAAAACCACCGACAATGGTTTTATCATTACAAAAAAAGCGGACAAGTCCGGCGGCGCGCTCATCCGCTATGTTGATATTGAAAAGGACTATCCCTATCTCTGCATGCAAATCCTCAAGGCTGAACATAAAGGCGGATATTATTCAATTTATACCCCTAATGTCGGCGGATTTAACTATCCCGTTATGACTCTAGTTTCAAAAATATTACCGGGATATTACAGTTTCAAAGGCAGCATCGCCAAGGATATCAAAAACACCATCTGCCGTTTTGATGTCCATGGCGCTAACATTGAGTTTGCTTTTATTGGGATGTTTGACAAACCCGAATATATCGTCTATACTAATGACGCACCGGTAAAAATTGGCGATGAAATGGTGATAAATTTTGATTCACTAAAACCGGTGGATTCGGTCGCCGTCGAGTTGTTTCAAACCTATACCATGCCGCAGTTGAGCATTAATGGTCAATCCAAATTGGATTTAACCGCGGTAAATGCTGAAAAAACTAAATGGCAGTTTAAAACTAAGCTTGAAAGCATCAAAGGTCAGAGCGCAACTAAACCGTTCGCCCCCGGCGCCGTGCTGATTAAAGCAACAGTCAATGGCAAAATTGATGTATTCGGCACCAATTACGGTACCATCGACTTGAAATAAACCAAATTCAGAATATTAAGGAGAAGAAATCATGAACAAATTGCTCGCAATCGCATCCCTAAGCATCATGTGCGGCTTTGCGGTCGCCCAGGAAGCCGAAGCCCCGAAATCACTGTGGAACTATGACAAGTCCAATTTCACGGTTGGTGACATCAATGCCGATAATTGGCGCGTTTCAGATGTTGATGGCAAAGTCACTGAAAACGGTTTTGCGATTACAAAACTGGAAACCAAAGGCGGCGGTGCAATCATCCGTTATGTCGCACTCAATCAAAGCCACCCATATTTTTGCTTTAAAATTCTCAATTCCACCCGTTGCAAGGACAATTATTTTTCTCTTTACACACCAGCTATCCGCTATTTCGCCGCACCGACTCCGGTGTTGGTTCACAAAGTCCCTGCCGGCTATTACAGTTTTAAGGGTAATATCGCCCAAGATAAGCCGATGACCACCTGCCGTTTTGATATGCACGGCGGCGACGTCGAATTTGCTTTCATGGGCATGTTTGACAAGCCGGAGTACATCCTCTACACCAATGACAATGCGATGAAAATCGGCGATGAGCTGGTCATCAATTTCGATTCGCTGAAACCGGTTGACGCAGTCGCGGTTGAGCTTATTCAAGCCTACACCATGCCCCCGCTCGCCATCAACGGTAAAAGCAAAATTGAATTGACCGCGGTCAATGCGGAAAAGACTAAATGGCAAGCCAAGGTGAAATTGGAAAGCGTTACCCCGCATGTAACCAAGAAACCATACACGCCCGGCACAATCCTGCTCAAAACCACCGTCAATAATCAAGATATTTACGGCACCAATTACGGCACTATTCAATTCTAGGCGTTTGCTATTACCACGTTAAGCAGGACACTATCTTTATGAATGAAACGATTACTGCCGTGCGCGTGCCGCGTGCCCCTGAACAAACAACAAAAACACGGAAGTAAAAAAGGGGTTAATAAGTTAAGATGAATCTCGAAAATAAGTTTGTTTTATATGAATTCGATGATTTGAATGGAAGCCTCGTCGCAATGCTCGATAAAAAATCGGGCCGCTCCTGGCTCAATGCCCCGAATGACTCGCGGCTCTTCAAAATATTTGTTCCAAATGAGGAGAGCCTGCTATCCCAGCATTGCTGGAGCCACCAGAGCGGGCGGCCCGAAATCGAGAGCTCTCCTGCGCGGATTGTCATGCGCTGGAAGAGCTTGTACACCGCCCAGGGGAAGGAGCTGGCGATCGCCGTGCGCGTGACGGTGAGCCTCGGCGCCGAAGACAGTGAGGCGCGCTTCGAAATCGCAGTCGACAACGAGAGCCCCTTTCTTATTCACGAAGTATTTTTCCCCTATATCGGCGGGCTCCTGCCGGGCGACAAGGCGGATAAAACAGGCCTCACCATCGGCGCAACGCGGCGATTGGAAGTAACAAAAATGCTCGCCAAGGGCGGCCAGGCCGTGGACCGCAACAACCGCCGTGGCTTCAACATGGCCAACAGCGCGCAGATGTACCTGCCCATGATAGATTATTCCGATGACACCGGCGGTTTTTCCTATATTCATTACCCCTCAGCACCGCGGCATGGCGTGTTCTACTGGGAAGATCAGAACGATACACGCGGGCTTGAGCCGCGGCCCTCGTTTTCCTGGGTGCACTGGCCCTATCTTGAAACAGGTAAAACGTGGCAGAGCGATCCGACCGGCATTGCGCCGCACAGCGGCGACTGGCACTGCACGGCAGAGCGGCTACGGCAGTGGCTAAAGAGCCGATGGCATTCGCCGGTTACCGCACCTGACCTGCGCTCGAGCCTCGGCATTTTTCACGTGAGCTTCCGCGATTGGAGCGGTGCACAGGTTAGTTCGGTCGACGAGATAGAAGCTATGGCCCGCGAATGTAAAGAAGCAGGTATCGATCACATCTTGATCTGGGACATGGTCCTCATGGGCTACTATATCCGTGCCGGCAAGCGCGGACTTTTTGACGATGAAGATCCCGGCCATCTCGAGCGGCTGCGCGAGGCGGTGGCGCGCGTGCGGGCGCTGGGCATGCGTGTCAGCGGATTTGTCAATATGCGCCTCATGAGCGCGCGCTCGGATGAGTCAGGAGAGATACGCGAAAAATTCGCAATACGCAGCCTGTACGGAACCCCCATGCTGGAACCATACCAGTACGAAACGATTCGGTCCGAATCATCGATCTGGCTGAATAATTTCAACTATACCCAGGGGCTTGTCAACCTCTGCCAGCAGCATCCGGAGTTTCAATCTTGGGCCCTAGACAAAGCGAAAAAATATCTTGAGCTTGGGTTCAACTCTTTCGCCTTCGATCAACCGGCAATGAATTTTGTCTGCTTTGCCCGCGACCACGGGCACTCCTTTCCCGGCTACGGCCACGAGGGAGCTTGCGACTGGATTCGCAAGGCGTCGGCTATGGTCAAAAAGGAGCATCCCCGGGCGGTGACCATGGGCGAGGATCTTGACCTCTGGAACAGCCAGGTCATCGATATCAATTTCTCCTGGCGCTATTTCTTCAATATGCCAGAAGTGATCAGTTACGTGCTGCCCGACTCGGTGCTGCTCTCGTCCATTGACGGCCGCAGCGAGGCTGACGAGCTGCCGCGCGCTTTCGCCCGCGGCCATCTTATCGGCCCGAGCATCGGTTGGACGAAGCCGCTGTCCGCCGAGCCGGAGTTTTTTCAGAAATTAAAACGGTTGGCTGCACTGCGCAAGAAAACGGCGGCCTATACCGTCGAAGCGCGCTTTCGAGACCAGGATGGGCTCAGCGTGGAATGTTCCGCTCCGGCTGCCGCCAGCGAATCGGGACGGGCCGCGTCTTTCCTGGACGGAGAGTCCGGGGCGTCTTTGAAAGGCCAGGTGGCAGCCTACGTCTACGAGGCGGCCGGTACGATCGCAGTGATGGTGGCGGATTGCACGCCGATGGAAAAAAAAGACGGCGGCTGCGCGGTGAAGCTTATGCTGGATATGAAAAAGCTTGATCGGGCGACAGACGGTAAAATTGTCCTGCACAGTGAATATGGCGGCGAAAAGGTGCTGCCGCTACGGGAAAGTGGAGGGATAGTGTCCCTCGAGATCGAGCTCAAGCGCTGGGAATGCGTTGTGGTTGAGGTGCGATGTGGACATTCCAGCGGGTGACGACTTCACCGCCTCGAACGTCAAACAACATCCCTGGAAAGGCCAGACGACACCATCCACTTGGCATGGAGACATAACAAAGCATGTTTTTCGAAATTTCGCGTAGTCAAATTAATATAATCAACATTTTTTCACAAGAGGGTTTATTACTAGTGATGAATATATATAATATACTGCTAATAAACATTTTACCAATTATTTTAACAACTTTTTACACGTTGTTTTTCACGGATTCAAGACCACGTGAAGCAGGACACTATCTTTATGAATGAAACGATTACTGCCGTGCGCGTGCCGCGCGCTCCGGACGGATTTCGCATGGACGGCAGCTTAGCTTCCGAAAAATGGCAAAATGCCTTGCGGTTGCCGCTATATAGCAATGACGGTCTTGCGACCGCGGCGGAGACCGGCAAGTATTGTCTGGTGATGGCGGATGAGAATGCGCTTTACGCCGGCTTTTGCCTCAGTGCCGCAGCGCTTCCAGTGCCGGCGTCAGTTGAAAACCGTGGTGACACGGTGATTTGGCTATATTCCAAGGAGATAATACAGATTTCAGAAGTGATGATCATCCCGGATAATGACAACGGGCATTATTTTGAATTCAATCTCGCGCCTGACAACGCCTCGCTCAATGCCGAAGTTACTTGGGTGGATGGCAAGCCGACGTGGAAGATGCCGAGCCCAACGGGGATTTTTTCCCAAGCTTGTCCGCTTCCCGATGAAGATGGATTGTTCCGGATTTGGCATAGCGAATTTGTCATTCCGTGGCGCAGTGTCGGACTGGCGCGGATGCCGGCGCAGTTCCGCGCTAATTTTTTTCACGCCGATGGACAGCACGAAAAAATGTTGTTCAGTTGGAAACCTACCGGTAAGCCAACCTTTCATGTACCTGAAACGTTCGGATTATTGAGCACCACAGGATAGTCACCAGATTAATATATGAAATCAAATTTTATAAAAAAATTAGTTGAAAACTCTTGTCGTACAGTCTTATTATTCAGTACCATTATCTCAATTCAAGCTATGGAGAAATCAGCCGTGAATGAAAAGCGCAAACTCAAAGTCGCCTGTATTCAAACCCAATTTGATATCTGGTACGATTCCAAAGCCCCGGGTAATTGGGATTTAAATAAAATCGAGGCACAGCGTCAAGACCAATTAAATAAAACTTTTGCTTTTATGGAACAGGCCGCCGCCGCAGGCGCTAACTTCATCGTGACCATCGAAGCCGTCAATACCGGTGTCAATCAGAGCGACCAGCGCTATGATTACAAAAAATATAGCTGCTCAACCGTCGGCGATGCAATTTTTCAACGGTTCGCCAATTTCGCCATCAAACATAAAGTCTATGTTGTCGCTGGACTCTACACCTGCCGCGACGGCAAAGCCTATAATTCCGCCGTCCTGTTCGGCTGCGATGGCAAAGTCATCGGCATCTATGACAAAACCCATCTGCCCCCGGGTGAAGACCGCTACATCACGCCAGGCACCGCCATCGAACCCTTTGACACTGAATTCGGTAAAATCGGTTTACTCATCTGCTGGGATATGGAATACCCTGAATGCGCCAGAGTTTTGGCGCTAAAAGGCGCCGATATGCTGGTCTGCCCCACCTGGGGCGGCAATAAATTGACCAGTACCTGCCGCGCCTACGAAAATCAAATTCCGGTAGTTTTCGCTATGGGCGTTGCACCCGAAGGCAAAATCTGGGATAGCTGCTCGCCCAGTTTGATTATTGACCATGAAGGCAAAATTATCGTCGAAGCGCCGCGCGAACCCGGTTTTATCGTTGCAGATGTAAATATCGGATTCGAAGCCCAACCCGGCGATAAGGGCGGCGCGTTATTCGGTATGAAATCATGGCGGCAACTGCGCGCCTCAGAACGCCGCCCTGAACTATATGGGGTCATTGCCAGTGAGAAACCGCCATTATATAACCGGTATGATACAATGAAACCAACTTATACCAAAGAGGATTATTGGCGAAGGTAATACCAATGAGCGATCAGTAATGGACAAGAACGAATTGGTATAGGTTAGAATACAAAACAAATAATGAGGTAGTTGCAAAACTATTTTTGAATTGAGTTTTGAAATTAGCTCAATGTTCTAAAACAAAATACAGGAGGCAAATTATGTCAGTTGAAGCAAAAACTTTGGCCGGATTCGGGAAAGCAACTATAACTCCACCGCTGGGCACTCCGATGCAGGGGTGGACCTCACGTGACCGCGTCTGCGGCAACGTCGGTATCATGGAAGATCTCTTCGTGCGTATCATCTATCTCCACGATGGCAAAACCCCGCTGCTGATTGCCAGCTATGATTTGCTGGCACTCAACCGCCACGAATGCGACCGCCTAAAAGGGATGCTCAGCGCTAAATTCGACCTGCTGGCACGCCAAATCTTAATCAATTATACCCATTCTCATAACAGCGTCAGAACCTCCGACTGGATTTGTCCGGATATCCCTTCTGCCGGCGAACCCTACTTTCAAATGCTGGAAATGAAAACTGTTGCCGCCGTGCAGCAGGCAATTAAAGCCGCCGTCCCGGTAACATTGTCCGCCGCCGTCGGCGAAACCACGTTACCGGTAAACCGCCGTTTACCCACCGGTAATGGCAGTTTCGCTTTCGCGCCAAACCCCGGCGGCGAAATTCAAAAAAATATGCCGCTGTTAGTCGCACGCAATGCCAAAGGCAAAATCGCCGCGATGTTCTTCGCCGTTGGCTGTCATCCCACTACCAAATCCGGACATCTGGTCAATAACGACTACGTCGGCGCCGCATTGCGCAAATTGACCAAAGAACTCAAATCTGATAATATTCTGATGCTGCAGGGCTGTGCCGGTGATGCCAAACCCGACCTGCTCAACAGCACTACTTTCATCTACCCAACTTGGGATTTCCTCGAAAAAGGCGGCGAAATCGTCCGCAAAGATGTTATGAAGGTGATGAATAGCGGCAGACTCAAAGAATTCAAAGCTGATTTCTCCTGCGCCCTAACTGAATTCAAATTACCCTATGAACATGTTCCCAATGAAGCTGAAGTCAAAAAAATACTCGAAGCCGGCCGCATCGCCGACCCTTATGATGTCAAAGATTGGGAAAATTGGGCCAAACTTATGGAAAAAACCCGCGAATGCTTTAAAAAAATCCCTGACCACATGCCCGTACTCACTCAACTCATCAATTTTGGCAAAAATATCCGCCTCATCGCCGTCGAAGGCGAAACCGTCTCAGGTCTCGGCAAAATTATGGAGGAACAGTTTAAATCCGGCACCACTTTCGCCCTCGGCTACAGCAACGGCTACCGGATGTATTTCATCACCTCCGAACAACAGCAGCAGAACAGCTACGAAAAATGGTGCTATTTTACCTACAATATCCCCTCAACGGTCAAGCCTGGCATCGAAAAACTCCTCGCCAACGCTATCTCAGAACTAAAAGAAAAATGTAAAAAATAAAACACCATTTAACCACGGAATGTTTACCCGCCTGTCGCGTGGAACGAACAAGCGCGAAAGGAAATTAAATCATTTTTACCACAGAGGTCACTGAGAGCTCAGAGGAAAAACCG
>CAZITV010000064.1:0-11678 GCA_964542255.1 uncultured Victivallaceae bacterium | reverse complement strand
CAAGTTTATTCATTTTCAGCACCCGAATGATTATGATCGTTGCCTCCGAAAGCCATGCCTCATTTATATCAAGCCGCATTTTATACCGAACCGGTATCGCCATGGTTAGCCTGAATGACGTGAAGCTTCGTCCTTTTAGGGTTACCGCGAAAAATATAGAGTAGAAGTGGTGCCCGGGGCGGGAGTCGAACCCGCACACCCTAAACGGATAACAGATTTTAAGTCTGTTGCGTCTGCCATTCCGCCACCCGGGCTATATTGGTAGTGGACGAGTGCATAAAATACTTTGTTAGGATGAAAAAATCAACTTGAATCAGCTAAAAATCCACTATTTTCTTTGCCGGGTTATTTAAAATCGATGCCGGAGTTAGCGGCGGATTTTTCTTGGGCGTTGTCGCTGCCGCGGTTGAGCTGATTGTCTATTTTGCCGGTGGTGATTTTTGCGCCACCGGTGGAAATGCCGGAATTGACCGATGAGTTATTTGCGGCAGTGGCGGCACGGTTAGTATTGGTATTTTCCATTTTAGTATTTTTCATATTAGCATTTTCCGCGGAGATGCCGGAATTGATCGTGGAATTGTTGCGGGCAGTATTGGTAAGGCTGGCATTAACATTATTGAGTTCCGACTTATTAATAGTGGCATTTTTGACGCTGATACCGGAATTAATGGTGGAATTGTTGGTGGCGGTATTGATAACCTTCTGGTTGGTATTTTGAATTTTTGAATCAGTTATATCGGCGCCGCCGGCTTCGATGCCGGCATTAATCTTAGAATTCTTTACCGCGGTATTCAGGACATTTTCAGCCAGATTGAGCAGTACTGAGGTTTTAATATTTTTATTATCCGGCTCTTTTTTATCATTTGCACTATTGTTATTTTTGGATTTATCGGTAATTTGGGTGGTTGCGACAGGAGGAGGCGCAGTGTTATTCGTGCCGGCAGGTGCTGCGGCAGGCGCGGAATTAGCGGTTTTAGGCAGCGCGAAAAGATTGCTGGACAACACGGTCAACATAAAAATGCAGCTGAGGTATTTTTTCATTGCGGTGCCGCTCCAGAGTTGGTAAAACGTTCTGCTGCCGCCTGCCATGAAGAGAAATATTCTTCTTTGGCAAAAGGCTGCCAGTCATCAACTTTCCACCCTTTGCCGGGATAGTTATAGATTTTAGTTTTTCGGCTGTTAAATTCGATTTCAACATAGAGTTGATTCATTTCGCCGTTTTTTGGACCATCAACTACTTTATAGGTTAAATTTTTATTATAGTTGTCGGGAATGCTTTTCGCCGGTTGATTAACTCCAGCCTGGGTGGCGGGTATCGCCGGTGAATTGCCGGCTACTTTGCGGTAATCAGCTACCGCCAGCATTGTTTTCCCGTAATTAACACCTTTGACCGCTGCACTATCTTTTAGTTCCATCGCTGCGCTGACGAGGAAATCATTGATGTCTTTTAAGTTGACTCCGCCTATTTCACCGCTTTTGTTGCCGTAAGCCAAGCCGCGTTTTGCCCAGATATAGGCGTTGAGGTAATCATTGTTTTGAATTGCCTGGGTCGTTTCATAAAAACAGGCAACAGGGATTATTTTTTCGGCTTTATCACGCCAGGCTTTAGCATCTCGGCCGCCTTGGCGGTGGCTGCGTTCAATCATTTCCATACAGGCGATGAAGGCATCCGCGGTACGTTTGGGATTGGCGTTAAAGGCTTCAACAATCTGTTTGTCCAGGTCGTCATAACTTTGCTCAATCCCATGAACAGTACCAACCAAGAGACATAGTGAAAAAGCCAAAATTTTGCCGCGGTGTAACATTTATCAGCTTCTTGTTGGTGAAGATTTAATTTTATTGGAATGAAATCTTGTTTACCACTTCTGCAGTCGTTGACCGTAGCGCTACGGCATTACTTCGATGTTGCCTTCGTTAGAAGGGACTTTTAATTTATCGACTTTGGGTTCTTCAGGACGGTTGGCAAGATCATTGTCCGCGAACCCTTGCGATGCCTGTCCTTCGGCTTCAATTTCATCTTTATCGTAGTCGATAATTTTTTGTCCGAGCAGTTCTGACAGGCGTTTTAGATTGAGTTTTAGCTTTACAGTGGCGATGGCATCGGCGCCCTTGCCATCCCAGGCGAAGCCGACATATTCAGCACCCATGATGGCGCCGACAACCTGAGCTTTGACTTTATCGGAAGAGAGGGCAAAATTCTTTACTTTGGTATTGCTTTCCAGAGTAAATCCGCCGATTTGTTTATAGAGATTTTTATAGGCTTCGATTTCGGCGGCGCGCAGTGCGGCGAGTTTTCCGGCGTTTTCTGGAGTAGAGGTAGCAAACGCCACGCGTTTGATTTCGAGATTGGGGAACTTGTCCAGGTTGAATTTATCTTTGTCCACCAATTCGGCGATGCGGCTTAACTTTAGTGTAGCTGTAACTTGGGCGATGTCGGTTTTGGGATCATATTTTTCGCTGAAATCGATGCCGCGGATACTGCGCTCGCCGGTTTTTGTTTCGGTGGTGCCGAGAAAACTGCCTTCGCTCATATTGGCGACCTCTTCAATAAAGCGCAACTTGACGCCATAGACAGTTTCGACGATATTGCGCTGTGCCAGAATTCTGGCGCAGTTAATTGAATTTAATTTCTTTTGCGCAGCTGATACTGGTTTGCCATCTCCGGCAATAAGAGTGCCGCCGATTAACGTTAGACCAATCATTAACAGTAATTTATTCATCATCATACTCCGTTGTTTTATGTATCGGCAAAAAAACATACCAATACCGCGATTTATTTTTCGTTGCCCTCTTTATCCGCTGGCGGCGGTAAGACATATTCCAAATCCAGTTTAAACTCCCGGGCAGCACCCTGCACGACGTTGCCTTTGACAACAATGATTTTTTCATCGGCCGGGCTGCTTGGCGCTGCCGGTTTTTGTGGTGAAATATCTTCTATTTTGACTTTAAACTTGTCATCACCCTGCGGCACCAGCTTTACTCTTACATAAATGGTCTGATTATCGTATTGAGTGAGGTCGCCAATTGATGCCAACACCTGCCGGTTGATTTCTTTGAGTTTATCAGCTTCGGCTTTCATCAATTTCTCCTGTGCGGGCGTCACGGCGGCGGCTCCCGCGGTCAAAACCAGCGTCAATAGAAAAATTGATAGAAACTTGCGCATAAATTATTCTCCTAAATCCACGCCGGAGTTGGAGGTCGAATTGCCAATCGCAGTATTTTTAACATTGTCCTGGGTATTGATAATCGTTGAATCTTTTACTATAGACTTATCCAGATTAATCCCGCTGTTGACTTTGGAATTATTATCTGCCACATTGTCCACTTTGTTACCGATATTGATAATCTTCTTATTGTTCATCAAGGTGGCGTCATTCGCAGAAATGCCAGCATTAATTTTGCTGTTATTCGTGGCAAAATTGGTGGAATTGGTCAATTCGTTTTTAATGGTCTGTTTGCCGAGAATCTGTGCATTATTGGCATCAATACCGGAATTAACGGTGGAGTTGCCGGAGGCGTAATTGGTCACCTTTTCATTTTTGTTTTCCAAAGTTGCATCCTTGACGGTAGAACCTTTCAGGCTAATCCCTGAATTGATGGTGCTTCCTTTTTCCGCAAAGTTGGTTACCCCAATATTTTCATTGGTAATTTTGGCGTTGTCAATTTTTAACGCGCCGGTTGCGTCAATCCCGGAATTGATTTTGCTGCCGTCGAGGGCGACGTTGGTTACTTTTTCATTGGTATTCTTGAGTGTGCTCATTTTTACCTGAGCGTTATCAAGCATAATGCCGGAATTAATGGTCGAGCCTTTGGTTGCGGTATTATCAACCCCGACATTGCGGTTGCTAATGATTGTGCCGTCTTTGATTACAGCATCATTGGCAGAAACACCAGAATTTATTTTGCTGTCCTGAATCGCGAGATTGTTAACTTTTTCATTAACATTTAAAATTGTCGAATCAGTGATTGTAGCACGATTTGCTTCAATACCACTATTGATTTTTGAATTCTTGGATGCCGTATTATTAACTCCGTCATTTTTGTTGACTACGGTAGAATTAGTAATAGTGGCGCCTTTGGCTTGAATACCAGAATTGATATGGGAGCCGGTATCAGCCTTGTTAACAACGTTCTTGTTGGTGTTGTCAATGTACGAATTGGTTACTTTGGTCTGTTGCCCACCACTGGACGGTGGCGGCAACGCGACCACAATAGTAATTCCTGCTACGAATAATCCTACGACAGCGAGCGACTTGTTCATGATGGCCTCCTATTGGGTTATTTGCCGAAATCTATGCCTGAGCTGGCAGCGGATCCGCCAGTTGCAGTATTCTTGGTTTTGTCTTGAATGTTGATGATATTCGAATTGCTGACCGATGCTCCATCGAGCTTGATGCCGGAATTAATTTTCGAGCCATCCTTAGCGATATTTTCGCCGCCGAATTCCATATTGACGATTTTCTTGTTATTGGTTAATTCCGCATTTTGCGCCGAAATGCCCGCATTAATCTGGCTGCCGCCTGTGGCTTCATTTTTAGCATTTCTGACTTCATTTTTAATGAACTTATTATTAACAACTTTACTGCCGTCGGCGTTGATTCCAGAATTGATAGTAGAACCTTTTCCAACTGCGGTATTTTCAACATTTTCATTGATGTTGATAAGTTTAGTACTAGTGACGACTGCATCCTGGGCGGAGATGCCGGAATTGATAGTTGCGCCATCAGTGGCTTTATTAATCACCCGTTCATTACTGTTGATGAGCTGCGAGCCTCTGACCAGAGAGTTTTTTACATCAACGCCGGAATTAATCGTGGCACCGCCCATCGCTTCGTTTTTGCCGTCAACATTGCTATTGTCGATTTTTGATCTTGCAATTATTGCCCCGTCGGCATTGATTCCAGAATTAATTTTTGAATTTTTAATGGCGGTATTGGTCATATTGGTATTCGTATTGCTTAGTTCAGACTTGCCGCTTATATCCGCGCTGTTTGCGGAAACGCCGGCATTAACGATACTGTTGTCAACCGCGACATTGGTAGTTTTTGAGACAGTATTGGTAACCTTGGAATCGTTGATGCGCGCGCCGTCATTAGCCATAATACCGGAATTTACTGTCGAATTCTTCGTAGCCAAGTTGTCTGTATTGAAATTGCTGTTGGAGACCTGAGAGTTTTTAATTGAGACACCTTTAGCCTGAATCCCAGAATTTGACTTGGACATTCCCGCAGCATTATTTGTAACGTCACGATTAGTATTGGTTATTTCAGAATTCTGCACTTCGGACGTTCCGCCAGAGGGAGGAATCGCCTGTGCCATCGTAAAAACCAAAGCAAACATCAGCAACATGACCACCAGTTTACTCATTGCAAAGCCCTCCTTTGTGTTGCCAGGAGCCTTATCAAGCACTCCAAATAATATTATAAACCTTATTTGCCAAAAGGCAAGACCGTTTCGCTAACTTGCATAAAATTATCCAATTTTATACCGCTTTTCTGAAGCATAACACAAAACGCGGCGGCTTCACCGAAACGCCGTGCCGCCAGGACCGGCGCGGTTTGAGAATAATATTGCCATTCATCAGCAAGATGCTTGCCGTTAGCGGCTAAACCCGCGGGGATTGCCTTGGATTGAGCCGCTGTATCCAGTTCCCATTTTTTTTGCTGTGCTTTTTCCGGCAGCGCTGCGATAAAACCTATTTCTGCATCGTTGACAACGTGGATTAAATTGTCACTGCCGGGTTCAAACCGGTAATTAAAATTAATTTTAAAACAATATGGGAAAGCCTGCTGCAGCGCATCGGGATGGCTGCGGTAAGTAGCGGCAGGAACACATTCAGCGGGAATTCCGGCAGTATCGCCAAACGCAATACTGCCAAGAAAACGGTCTGTAATATTTAGCGCTTGACCAATATTATCTGCGCCGGCATAATGTTCCGGCACCGCTCCGGCAAGTGAATAACCAAAACCGGCGCGGTCTGCGACAACACGGCAAAGCCGATCAAATTCCGCCGGCGTAACCGGAATCAGATATTTATATTTGCCGTTAATTAACAACGCGTTATCACTGCGGATATACTCCGCGCGCTGTATTGCCATGGTACTGACTGGAGCAAAAGAGAGACCGCCGGCGACTGAACTGCTTTTAATCCCGCCGACATATTGACCGCTGCCGGGTTGCGGCGACCAGATCTCCTTCTGATTATTATAGGCTTCATAAATAGTTTTGATGGCATCTAATCCATTAATGATTTTGGCTTGGAGTTCAGTCATCTGGATGATTTTACCGCCCTTGTTAATTTGCAGAATCACATTGGCGGCAACGGTTGCTCCGGCCGGCAGTTTATTGATCAACTGTATCGCGTCAAGTGCTTTGCCAGGGGCAGTAAAAGAGAATGGTATCATTGCCAGCGAGGCTAAATCTGCCCCGGTTGTGCTCCAGTTTTTGACGTTCAGCGTCTCTTTTCCGGTGGCGGCATTTACTCCCGATGCAGCCAGCCAGCCGACTTTGTCGCCGACAAATGATGGAATGCCGCCCCATACCGGAATTTTGTATCCGGTGGTATATTCAACGCCGGCAGCCAGCGCTTTATTGGCAAGACTGATGGTGGCATCAATCGCGAGTATAGAACCGACCGTAGCAAGTTCGATAAAGTTTGGTTTGCCTTCAATTGCCGCTCCGGCAACAGCATCCATATATTTGCGTACTGTCATGGCATGGACTATCCAGGGTTGCGGCGGCACTCCGGCGCATTCCGGAATTTTCTCCATAGTTGACGGGAATGTTTTGCCAAAGTTTTCAATAATTGGTAGAATGTCGGTGAGGTCAACCGGTTTGGCGTTGGCATCAGTTATCCAGAACTGGTCGGCAGTATTCATCTTTTGACCATTGTGGCTGGAGGTGAACGAACAAAAACGGAAATAGAGGTCGTTCAAAGTGGGATCGCCAACTACAACAATCCGGAAAGTGCCGGTTAAAATTCCGTCTGAATCCGGAATTTTGCAGGAAAACATATCGCTGACAGCGGCAACAACCAAGCAATTGCCCAGAGTCCGGCTTACCGCGGATTTATAAGTGATTTTAAACACCGGTGATGCCGGCAGGCAATCAGACAAGTCCAGCGGCACTTTAACCCGGCGGCTGCCGGAATATTCGGCACGCCCTACTTTGTCCATGGCGGTATTGCTCAACGCACCGAAATCGCGGAGAAATTCCATGCCGCCAACCATCCGTTTTCTGTCGGAATCGCAGCTAATCATCAGCGGCGGCGGGCTGAATTGGAATGAAGCCTGATTATTGCCGGAGGTCAACGCCGATTTGTACTTAATCGTATAATTCCAGTTGCCGCCATTACTGGTTTGTTCACGGACAACCGTCATCAAGCCGACGCTCTGGGAACGGAATGGATTTTCCCCGCTGTATTCGGTAACACCAGTCATTAAATAAGGTATTACTTCGCCTTTTTTATCCGCTGCCTGGGAAAACAATCCACCCAAAGACAGCATCGTCATCAAAAACAGCTTAAATAGAGATTTCATGACAATTCACCTCTATGATATTTGAAAGCAGTGATTACCAATCATCGCTCTTTTTAAACACATTTAGCGGTACTTCTTTTTTATTCGCCGCTGGCGCTTTTGCCGGCGCGGCCGCTGGTGCAGCTTGGGTCTCCTGCGCCGCAGGTTGCGCCGCAGGCTGGTTAGCCGCAGTGTTTGCAGTTGGTTGATTTTGCGACGCCAGCACACCGTCAATTCGTTCAATCATGGTTTTCGGGTCGGGTTGTTCCGGGAACAGGATACCGGCCTGGCGGTAAAGTTCGCGTGCCTGAGCCAATCCGCCCTGATTGTAGAGTGCATCAGCTTGTTCAATCAGCGAGTTATAGCGGGTAATTTTTTGAGAGACTTCTTCCTGGGATTTTTGCGTGTTTTCGCTTTGCTCTTTGCCGAGTTGGCGGTTACGTTTTCTGGCATCTTCGAGCGGGACGTTTTCCCAAAGTTTCAGGAATAGCGCGCAATAATCGGCGCAGCCGAGTTTTTTCATCGAATCTTTGATAATGGCAAGTTCTTTATCGGTAACGCCGGCGGCGGTGCGGTCAATACCGTTAATTCCGTGGAAGAAGAGGTAGTCCTTGAGATAAGCGTACTGCTGCTGCTGCGTGAGCAGTTCAAATTCATCCTTGAGTTTGCTGATCATCCGCTGATCCGGGGGTGAACCTTCAATACAGCGCCAATACGGTACATCAAAGTATTTGCCCAGCACTTCCAGCACGCTTAATTCCACCAGCATCCGCAGTGCCTGATATTTGCCCTGCTTTTTGTTAAGCGAATAATCAAAAGTAAATCCGTTGCCTTCGAAAAAGAACCCGACCGACCAGCCCAGTTCAGTTTTGCGCAGGTTAATCGAGTTGATGGTCTGAATTCCGGACATATAAGTCTGAGTCTGATAATCCATCATCTGTAAATCCAGCGTCATCCGGGAAACCCCCGAACCTGCTTTATAACCAGCTCCGCCGTCATAACTGTAGTTGGACCCAAAATTATCACCAACATCCGCTTTGGTTTTTAATTCACGTTTCTTTTCAATTAAATCTTTATCAAATTCGGTGATGCCGCCGGCAATAACGATCTTCGGCAGCGCCCGCTTAATATCGCCGCCGGTGGTGGATTCCGCCACCACGTAATTCGGGTCAAAAGGCACATAAACAACAATATTGCCGATTTTATTGACAGAAGTGCTGAGCATCCCGGAAACACTGTCCGGCAAATCTTTTTCCGCGGTTTGGTTGCTGATTACTTTGCTCTGAACACGGATTTGCGGAATATTGTATGCCTCCAGCATCAACCCGAGCTTTTTCAATGAGTCATCGTAAGCCGTATGTTTCTGCGTCGCTTTGCCCAAATCCTTGTCCATATCCTTGACTTCATCGTCCGACACACTGCCGGCGAACCAGTCTAGTACCGAACACGAACAAAGACAAAGCGTTGCTAATAAAGCGACAGCGAACATTGCCAGACTACGGATAAAGCGGATTTTACCATGTGTCATTTTTATCTCCTCCCAAAACGGTTTGATGCTTAGCCAGTTTTGCGTTTATAGATTGAATCATTGCTTTAATTTTCTGATTGTCCGGATTGGCGGCGGCGGCGGCAGTGCACGCCTGAAGCGCTATCCGGTATTTTTGCTGATTATAAGCCGAACCTTCAGCTGCTTTGAATTTTGCTTCGGCGTCAGTCAGTAATTGGCCTTTCTGTTCTACTGCCTGCTGCTGCTGCGCCTGCAGCTCCTGAATCACCTTCAACTGTTGAACCGGATAAGGTTCGCCCGGGAACAGCTGGTTGGCGCTGCGGTAACTGTTTTCTGCTTCCGCATAATTTTTCTTGCGCATAAACTCATCGCCGGCCTCAACTCTGGCACGGAATGAATTCACCTTGGTTTGGAATTCAGCCTCCTGCTGTTTTTTGGCTTCAGCGGCAGCGGCGGCTTTTTCGCGGTTATCTTTATCAATCAGCCGCTGATTTTCACGGTTGAGACGCTGCTGATAACGGGTGTCGGCATCCATACGAATAGCGGCTTGGTCAATAGGAACACTGCCCCACAACTTGATATAAAGGTCGGCCAGGCTGGAGCAGCGCCGGTTACTCATTTCTGTCCGGATAATTTTTTCTTCATGTCCCTGAATTTTGGGAATCGTGCGTTCAACATCATGACCGTGCAGAAACAGAATTTTTTTCATTTTCAGCGCCTGTTGTTCTTCCGGCAGGAAACTAAATTCATCCCGGAGCCGTTCTGCCATCTTCACGTCCGGCAGCGCCCCCTCGATGCATTTCCAATAGGGCACTTCAAATTGTTTGCCAATCAATTCAATGATACTGAATTCCAATACCGTCCGCAGCGCGGCATGAACGCCCTGCTTGTGTTTAAGACTGTAATCAAACGATGCGCCATTACCCATATAATAGGCAAACGCCCCCCAGCCCAGCTTATCCCGCCGCAGCAAAATGGAGTTGGAGGTTACTACGCCGGGGAAATATGCCTGAGTCTTATAGTCCAGCATACTAAGGTCAATAACAACGCGGGAAACCCCGCCTTCGGCGCTGGCACGGGCTCCGCCGGATGCACCGGCCCATCCGCCTTCAGCTTCTACTTCGCGCTCTTTTTCCACCATATCCTGGTCAAATCCGGTAATTCCGCCGGCGATAACGACCTGAGGATAAAGCCGTTCGATCTTTCCGCCGGTGGTGGTTTCGCCAACGACATACTGCACGTCATACGGGACAAAAATCAACGGTCTGCCAATCTTATTGATTGCCGACGATGCCATGACGTAAAGGTCGGTCGGAACGCTTTGTTCCGCTGTCTGGTTGCCGAGATTTTTGCACTGTACCGGGGTGACCGGGGTGCCGTAGGCGCGCAGCAGTTCAGCCATGCGCTCGAGTGATTTTTCGAATACCGTTTCGCGTTTTTCGGCGCGCATATCCTTATGCATATCAATGACTTCCTGGTCATCGGTCTCGGCGGTAATCCAGCCGCAGGAGTTCAATAGCGGCACGATAGTGACGGCGGCAGCCAGAAGTAACGCTGGTTTCAGGTATTTAGACAAAGGAGTGTAACCGCGAATATCCATAAACGTGAATCCTTATTCAACAACGGTTTTAACTTTTTTAACTTTATAATCACTGCTGTCAACGTAAGAGTCTCCGGCCGAGCCGCCGTATTTTTCGGTTTTTTGGCGTTCTTTGGAGCTGACATAGACATTTTTGGTGCCGGTGGGGTCAACCCCGCCCTGCTCTTTATAGATTTTGGCTTTATGTTTAACCCGGAGCGATTCACTAAAATCATCGTTACCGACGGAAGTTTTAACCTCTCTGACCTGGGCACTGTCCACGGTAACATTGCCGATGCTGACTGCTGACCTGCCCGGAGTTCCGCCATGCGAATCCGGCAGTCCGCCCATGCCGACCGAATTGACAGAACCCAGCGAGTAGTTCCGGTTGTTGGCATCAACATTGCCGACAGTAACAGAAGTGCCAATTTTTTTGCCGCTGACATCGCCTTCGACCGAGCCGACTTTGACAGTGGAATTTGACGCGTCAATAGTTCCGGCGCGAACTTTGGTAGAGACTTCGGCGTTTTGCGCCCCGGTTAAATTGACGCCGGTATTCACATCAGCGTTTTTGGCGTAAATATTCGCCCTGGTGTCAACATTAATTTTAGCTTTATCAATCGTGGCGCCATCTGCTTTTATCCCGGTATTAACTGTGGAGTTATCGGCTCTGATGTTGCCGCTGAAGGTGTTAGAAATTTGAGATTTGCTCACGGTTGAATTTTTAATCTGAATGCCGGTGTTGACATTCGAACCATCCTCCGCCCGCACGGTCACTCTCTCATTGGTGTTGGTAATTGTGGAATTTTTGACATCAGAAGCTCCCTGCGGCAGGGCGCTGACCATTACTGCACTAATCAAAACCGACATGGCAACCACAGTTTTTTGCAAACTTTTCATTTCCGCCACCATTAGTTCTTTTTGAAAAATATAATTCATCCGGCACCAGTACTCTAGTAAAGCACCAGTTCAATATCCAACAACTAATATTTTAACCGCAAATTAATGATTGTCAATAAAATAGAAGCAATTAACATAAAAAAAGGTGATTTTTTTTAAAATTGGAACTTTTTGT
>CAZITV010000063.1:0-11735 GCA_964542255.1 uncultured Victivallaceae bacterium | reverse complement strand
AGTATATGCAAAATAGTATCTGTTACCACATAATACACGCCGGAAGTTAATTATTGCATTTGGTGCCGGACGCTGTACTTTGTGCGATAACTTTGCTTTAAATGTTTTTTGCTGCATTATTTACGACAAATTATATTGCAAAATACCGTAAAATTTCTTCAAAGATTACTCTAAAAAACAGATATTGTACAGCAGAATATACAATATTAAATATCGCTGACAACTAATACTGAGTAGCATTCTAAAAGATAGTAAAGATTGCACAGCTTTTGAGTTTGGTTTGTATTCTTAAAGTCTGCAGAGACCTGGGTATCGAAGGAGCTTGAAGGGTATGAAACCAAAGTCGCAAGAATGCAATCCGCAGGAGCGGGACAAGGTTCTTTTGAGTTTATTTGGCAATAACTTCATCACGATATTCATATCGGGCTTCTGGAGCCATTACCAACTAATTCTCAAAATTTCCCATCGTCTTTGCTAACTTTTAGATTGCTACTCAGTATAAGATGTTTTCAGGAGCAATATGCATTGCGCAGCTGTTTTTATAGCTGGTTTAAATAAGTTTAAATAAGCCGCCAGTCCATTCTTTTTCGGAAATACGGCATATTTCATCAAAGCCAAGTTCAATATACGCTTGGCTGATAGTATCAAACTCTTCATTTAAAATTCCGGCCAAAATAATATGTCCGCCAGGCTTTACGTAGTTTGAAATGGTTTCCCGCATATTTAATAAAACTTTACCTAAAATATTCGCGGCAACGACGTCGTAGCCTCCATTGCGGCTAGTAAAATTTCCGACTTCGGCGACCGCAAGGTTAATAGCGTCGCCAAGAATAATGTTTTTTTCAATATTTTCTGCCGCTACCATAATAGCATTGGGGTCGCAATCAAACGCATCAACCGGGTCATAACCAAGTAATGATGCGGCAATGGACAAAATGCCGGAGCCGCAGCCTGCATCAAGAAAAGAGCCTGGTTCTGAATTTGTTGCCAATTCATCCAACATCTTAAGACAGAATGCAGTTGTTGCATGTTGACCAGTGCCAAAGCTCATGCCTGGGTCAATTTCGACGATGACCTGGTCTGGGCCTGGATTGTAATCAAGCCAAGATGGTTTAACGATTAGCCGTGGGGAGATGGTAATAATATTGAAATGTTTTTTCCAAACTTCGGCCCAGTCCTCTTTTTTTAGTTCAAATATTACCGGGTTTGACAATGATATTCCAAAGTCACGCCAATCTATGCACAGGCGTTCCAGCATGTCTTTTATTTCTTCGGCTTCTGACTTACTGCTGCAGTAAATTGTATGAAAGGCAATTTTCTCTTCTTTGTCTTCCCATGAACTTAATTCGTGGTCGAGTGAACTTAGCATTTCGTGACCCAAATTGATGTTTCCAGTTTCGTCAGTAACCTTGCAGCAGTAGATGATGTCTTGCATAGCTCTTACCCCATTTGCAATTAATTGCCATAAATTTTAGATTTTAAGATTTAATTATCGCAAAAATAGACTATTATAAAAAAACGAAAAATCAAATTTAATATTAGGAAAATAGTTAAAGATGTTAGAAAAAAATGAAACAATAGTTGTTTTGGACTTTGGTTCTCAATATAGCCAGCTCATTGCAAGACGTATCCGGGAATGTAATGTCTATAGTAAAATTTTACCATATAATGTTTCAGCCGCGCGTCTTCTGGAGGAAAAACCTCAGGGTATTATTTTAAGTGGTGGTCCTGCTAGTGTCTATAATGAAAATGCACCAAAATGCGACCCTGAAATTTTAAAACTGGGTATTCCCGTGCTAGGAATTTGTTATGGGCTGCAATTGCTTGTACATACTCTTGGCGGAAAAGTTGCATCTGGGAAAGCTCGTGAATATGGAAAAATAATGATGCAGATTGCAGATAGCAGTTCACTTTTTGAAGGTATTTCTGGCGAAATTCAGGTGTGGATGTCACATGGTGATAAGGTGCTTGAGGTGCCGCCGTGCGGTTTTGAAATATTGGCTAAATCTGCAAATACTGAGTTCTGCGCCGTGAAATTTGAAGGAAACCCAATTTACGGTATACAATTTCACCCGGAAGTAGTTCATACTCCACAAGGGAAAAAAATTATTGGCAATTTTTGTCACAACGTGTGTAAATGCATTGGCAATTGGAATATGCGGTCGTTTATCGAACAAGCATTGTCTGAAATCCGCTCTACTGTCGGCAGTGACAACGTTATTCTTGGCTTAAGCGGCGGTGTAGATTCTTCTGTCGCTGCTGCGTTAATTCACAAGGCTATAGGGCATCAACTAACCTGTATTTTTGTTAATAACGGTTTGCTGCGAAAAAATGAGGAAAAACGAGTTCAGGAACTTTTTGCAGATAACTTTCAAATGTCATTGTGCTATGTTGATGCCTCACAGCGATTTATGGATAAATTAGCCGATGTCAGCGACCCGGAACGCAAACGTAAGATTATTGGTCATGAATTCGTCGAAGTATTTAGCGATGCAGCCAAAAAAATTGACAACGTGGCTTTTTTGGCACAGGGGACTACATATCCAGATGTCATCGAGAGCGTGCCAATTGACGGCAATCCGGCGGCAATGATAAAAAGTCACCATAACGTGGGCGGTTTACCCAAAGATATGAAATTTAAATTACTTGAGCCATTGAGCCGACTGTTCAAAGATGAAGTCAGAGAAGTCGGTCGTGAACTTGGACTCCCTGCCGATGTGGTTATGCGGCAGCCTTTCCCAGGGCCAGGACTTGCGGTTAGGCATTTGGATGCAGTGACCCCAAAGACCTTGAGTATTTTACGCGATGCAGATGAAATTGTCGTTGACGAGATAAAAAAAGCCGGACTGTATTATAAAATTTGGCAGACTTTTGCCGTATTTCTGCCGGTGCGCACTGTAGGGGTGATGGGTGATGAGCGTACTTACGATAATGTGATTGCTATTCGTGCCGTAGAAAGCGACGATGGTATGACTGCCGATTGGGTTAAATTGCCGTATGAACTTTTGGAAAAAATTTCAAGCAGAATTATTAATGAAGTGCGTGGGGTCAATCGTGTTGTCTATGATATTACTTCAAAGCCTCCTGGCACCATCGAGTGGGAGTAATCGTGTAGTTGCCTGGCAATTTTAGGATGATTTATGCTTGTAATTAACCATGATTTTCACGTCCATACAACGTTTTCTGACTGCTGTTCTGACCCGATGCAAATTCCGGAAGTTATTTTGCCGGAGTTAGTGCGGCTGGGGATTAAACGGGTTGGATTTGCTGATCATGTATGGGCGAACCCAGACTTACTGCCAAATGAGTTTTATCGACCTCAAAATATAAATCGCATTGAGCGTTTGCGCGAACAACTGAAATCGGTACCTAACTTGGGCATTGAAATTTTGGTTGGCTGTGAAGCTGAGATGCTTGCGCCTGATAAATTTGCCATCACTCCAGAGATCGCTCAACGGCTGGATATCGTTGTTTTGGCAACCGACCATTTTCATTTTAAAGGAATTGTTGAGCAGCCGAAAACAGAAGCACCCAGGGATATTGGCGTGCAAATGTTGAAACTTTTTATTGGCGGCGCAAAATGCAAAATGGCCACGACCCTGGCGCACCCGATGTTGCCGTTAGGATTTATGCAGCATTATGATGCAATCATTGATTCACTCTCTGATAACGAGATGTTTGACGCGTTTTCGGTAGCGGCGCAAACCGGTGTCGCGTGGGAAATTACGTTAAGCTATTTTCCAGATCAGGCGAAAAACCGCTATCACAGTATTGAAACGCCATTGCGTGTATTGTCCATTGCAAAACAGGCCGGGTGCAAATTTGTTTTCGGCAGTGATGCACATACTATCCAGCGGCTGGGAAGAATTCATGAATTAAGTTTTTTTGTTGACAAGCTTGGTCTCAATGAAGGCAATATTCATAAGCTTGGAAAATGTTGAGTAAATATCGTTGTTGCGCCTTAAAAACGGCAAAAACACTGTTCTGGCGGATTATTATTACGTTAATTTGAGCAGGAATAATTTATGTCATTTTTGCGTTGACACTTATCGCGTAAATCACATATATCACACGAACAAAAATTCTCATGGACATTTAACAGTATTCCGGCTACTGATTTTCCGGGCGTCATAAAGCAGTATTCCCCAAGTTCAATTCCAATCGCAGTTGTACCATGTCCTAAAGCATGGAATACTTTTTTTAATTCATTCAATTCCCAAAAACCGCTGTCTGAAGGACAGAATTCAATACATTTAGTAAAAACACGCTCATTTTTGACATGCTGGCGAATAAATGCAACAGCTTTTATTAAATACTCTTCTTTTAATGCTTCAAGCCAATATGCCCCAAGAAAGTCGTCTTCTGCAATATAAACCCTACTCAATTCAGTACCGCAAGTTGCTGCGAATAATACCATGTGGTTATCATTTATATTATCCGCAATAATTTTGCTGTTGAATTCTATGCCACGAGCGAACAGTATGTTTGCACAGCGCTTTTCTATAGGCAGATACTCGATTATTGCTTTGGGCTTTGCTAATTTAGCGGCCTCGTTGACAATGGACAAAAATTCTTCTTCTTCAATGCTTCCCTGCTCAATAGACAGCCGCTTCATCAGTTTTTGTTTATCTAATGTAACCAGTATATTGTCAAATATTGTCACTGTTGATGTCCGTTAGGCTGAATATTCTTGATTTCCAAAATATTGTGATGGATATGTCATATGTGAATTGCGCAAGCTCCATGACTAAACGTCACAATGCGGCGGTTTTCTGAAACTGCAGCAAGCGCGTTATCTAAATTTTCCAGCCGTTCTTCTGCAGATTCACGCTCAATGCTTCCAGGTTCTGAGAATTTAATGTCATCCGTAAGTACCATGCGGTAGTATTCAAAACATTCTGGTTTGCCATAGTATTCTCGATCCAGGTAATCACACATTGCTTTTGAGTGTTCTGCCCGAACTAGAATAGATACGCAACCTCCTTTGCCGGCGCCGGTAAGTTTTCCGCCAAGATAGCCTGGACCGCGCTTGGCGATACTTAAGAGCAAATCAAGTTGCGGATTGGAGACTCTAAAATCAAAGCTTAGGGCATCTTGCAGTTTGTCAACAAGAGAACCAACTTCTTGCCGGTAATTGTCGTATTCCTGTGAAGATTCGCTTAATGTGTGATTTTTAACTTGTTTTGCCACGCCGGTAAATATTTGTTCGAGCCTTCTGCCAATAAGATTTTGCCGGTAGAAAAAACGTGCAGTGGTGCGGAGGTGATATCCGCCAATTTTGCGTTTTGGGCTAGTATAATTTCTAATTATCGTGCCGCAATCAGTCTTGAGAATCGTCGCGGCATCTTCCGGAGTAATTTTCACCGGAAGCAGTGCGATGAATTCTTCGATAACATTATCATCGATAGCAAGGATATCGCTGCTTAGGCTACCCAGTTTATGAAATTTTTGCTTCAGTTGATACCATAAGTCAATATTGTCATTTAACAAATGCGGCTTGCGTTCCGGCTTAAAACCAAAAATTCTTTCAACGAGCAACTCCAACCATTGCCGGTGTTTCTGCGGCTCTTCTCTTTCGATGGCGTTAATAACAAAGTCGATTAAGAGATTTGCAAAGTCTTCACTCATTTTAATCCAGCCTTTGCGCATATTAAAGCTCTGGTTGCCGCCAGCGCTTTTATTCACTTCCCATAAAGAATTTGCTAAAACTACATGAATACCATTTAAAAAAGGCAAGGGGTCTGTAGAAACATTTTGACGTGAATGGCGATTGTAGCTGACACTATTGGCAGGATTAAACAAAATGGTCATCTGGTCATTGGCCCCGCCATGAGTGCCAACGTACCATTCTGCCTCTCCTAAAAAGTTACAAACTTGACTGTTAGTCCACTCAGGCAGCACATCTTGATTGGCGAAAAACATCGTGAGAAAAGAGAGCACTACCATGGCTGATGAAGAGCTTACTCCTGCACGAAACGGTGTTGTTGCCGGACCGAATGTCATATCTGCCCCGTGAAGCTTCAGCTCAGAATTGCCCCAGAGTGCCCGCAGGTATGGACTGATTACGTAATTTGACCAGTCACCCTGTTTGCGCCCGTAAAATGGAAATAGCAGTGTGCGGTTGTCCCAGTTATCTGTCAAACCGGCAACGCCACTGCCACTCCATGGTGCATTGCGGAAACGTTCAAACTCATCATTAAGTGAAATTTCGCAGGCATGGAACAATGGGTTGACATTATATAAATTCAGTATATCATCATTTCTGAAAGATACAGCAAGTGGAATGTCGCCGTCAATTGTTGTTGACATATGATCGCCACCGCACATATCAAGATATTCCAAAAAAGCGTTAAGTCTTCCTGGTGCACGCAAAAGTAGTGTGGGTACATTGCCAACCCGCTCCAGATGACACTCTAATGTACGAATTAGTCTTTCTTTTTGTTTATCTAAATATTGATGGTCATGGTTGATATAGATTTCATTCCCCAGGTATGTATAAATTGCTGGAGATTTTTCTTTAAGTAACGCGATAAGCTCAGCAGTCGACCGTAGTTTGAATTGCGGGGAAAATTTGTTAGGCATAATATTTTATTTCCTTAATAAATTATAGCGATGCAGACATGGAGGAACTAATGGTGCTGATTCGAATTATGGGACATTTTTTTCCCAAGGTGAATAAGAAAAAGTGCCAATGACAAGAGGGCAACACTTCCAGCAAAAGGCATCATGTCTTGAATTGAATTCAGCTTCATGGTAAGAATTATTTGAAAAAACTTGACAACTAATGCCATAATGATAACTTGAGCGATTTTGTCTTTTAAAATATCCAATGAGCCAATATTCAGGATATTGGATGATTCTGTGTTATCTGCTGCATCAATATGGCTGATAAATAATTCGTATAAACCGAAGCTAAAAATTAGAGAAACAACGGCAATAAGAAAAATATCAATACTGCCAACAATTGTTCCCAGCACAGCATCGTGCAAATCAATTTTAGGACCGCCGAATGCTGACTTTATTATTGATATTACTAAACCGACAATATCCATAGAGCCGATAACAAAAAGGAGTAGAGATGCAACAATGCTAGAAATAACTGCCAGAATTACTAAAAATCTACTTGACCAAAGCAGTTGTTCAAATATTTTTTCGATGTGATAGGTTTTCCTCAAATCATTTTTTTTATAGCACCGTTCATTTTTAGTATTCGTTTCTTCTGACATAAAAAAATCCTATAATAAACTTTTTGAGCTAATTCCAAAAGGTTATTTGAAATTAGCTCAATTTTAAAGTTAGTCTAACACGAAAACATAAACCTATTCAACAATGATCACACTGTTGAGTGTGCCCATTTCGTTGGGTTTAAAATTAGGGTTAGATGGGTCAACACACCAAGTATCATTAATGTAAAACTTGTACTCGTAAACTCCTGGCTCCAGTTGCAGAATACAACGGTAAAGACCATTGCCATTCTTATCGGTTAATGATTTTTTAGAAAAATCCCAGCCATTAAAACTTCCGGCGACAAAGACAGTGCTTCCTGGACGTGTTTGTACCTCAAGTGTGATACGTTTTTTACTTCCAGTTTCAGCTTTTGCTGTCACTTGCGCTGATTTTGATGAACTTTTTCGACTAGTGCTGGAAGATGCACTCTTCACTATTTTCTTTGCGTCTGCCATGAGTACCTCCTCGTTAAGTAATGACTTGTTGTGATTTAGCTATTACCATTTGACATTAAAGTTAAATTGGTTATAACATATTTTGCTTCTTAATTATAAAATATCACTGCATTCATTGATGTCAATATATTTTTTAAAAAAAACCTTAAATGCTTATTAATGCTTAATTGCGTATATGGTATTTATGGAATATATTATCATTCGGTTAAATGCTTAGTGCCGCAAATTTACGAGAAACTAATGAGATGAATCAGCGGTGGTAGTCGTGGTGTCATGATTTGAACTTTTTTTAGTTTAGTGTCTGACACGCGTTGCAAGGATAGTGACGGCGTTGTTTGTTTTGGTATCGTAAGATTGTCTGTTCATAATCAGCCAGACGTTCTCAAAACCGCCTTGGTAATACTAATTTTTAAGTTGGGTTTAAAATGAAAATTACAGATGAGATTGTTAAAGCACTACAGAATTGCATTCATGGGTTGGGGTCTATCAATGAGTTTGCAAAACAGGCTAATGTTAACATCGAAACTGTTAGCAAGTATCTTGGAAGAAAGACTAAATCCATAACTGATGACACTTGGGAACAGATTTATCCTTTGCTGCGTCCATATCTGCCCAAAGGAAGCTATGTTAAAGAGAAAAAAAATGCTGGGCATGGCGCAAGGCATATTGAAATTGACCACAAGCATGCCACATTATCAACCGACGAACAAATATTGCTTGACGCTTTCGCAGAATTATCAGAAGAAACAAAAAAGAAAAAGTTAATTGACATTGTCGAAGCAGCAAGAATAGAATTCCAGAAGAAAAAGCAGCAAGCTATTTAATAATCACCCAGTATAATATATGGAGAAATAATGACAAAATTTATTGGCACCTGTCTAATTGCACTAATAATGTTAACAAACTGTTTCGCTGCCGAGGTAAAGGTTGCAGTTGTTGATATGGATAAAATTTTCCAAAATTATTATAAAACCAAGATTGCTGATTCTACACTAAAACAGCAGGCGGATATTTACAAAGCCTGGGTCAAAAAATTAAACGACTCCCTGGTAAAACTCGAAGAAGAGTTCAAAGTCGTTAGAGATGCATCGCAAAATATAGCTCTCTCCACAGCAGAACGTGAGGCTAAGCGCTTTGAAGCTCAAAAAAAATATCGGGAAACTCGCGAAAAACAAGTTGAGATAGAGCAGTATACGGTAGAAAAGACACAACAATATAAGCAGCTTGAAACTCAAAAACGTAATGATATTTTGATTGAAATTACTGAGGAAATAAAGCGCAGAGCCGCGCTGGAAGGATTTACTTTAGTGCTTGATAAATCCGGCAAAACTCTTAATGGCATTCCAGCAGTAGTTTATTCTGCTCCTGCTTATGATATTACAGAGCCGGTACTGGCTGAATTAAACCGTGGCGCGGCACCAGTTAAAAACGAAAAATAGACTTAATTTATCTATGGTTACTTAAAATCATCTGCAACGGAGTTATTCAATGCAAAAAAACATCACTGCTAAGCAACTGGCTGAACTGGTAAATGGGAAAATTATTGGCGATGAAAATGTCGTTGCCACAGGTGTTTCATCGTTAAAAGATGCGACATCTGCAAATATCTCTTTCGTCGGAAATAAAAAATATCAAAATCAAATGTCAACAACCCTGGCCGGGATTATTTTGGTTTGTCCAGACTTGGAGGATGAACCGTTAAACGGTCGAACTTTTATAGTATGCGCTAATGTTGATATGGCATTTGCTAAAGCAATTATGGTGTTTGCCCCGTTACCACCGCCGCTGCAGGCAGGAATACATCCGACAGCTGTGGTTGCAGAATCAGCAGTAGTTGGCAATAATGTGCATATTGGTGCCAATGTGGTAATTATGGATGCTGTTCATATTGGTGATAATTCTGTAATCGGTGCCGGCACATATATTGGCCATGAATCAAAAATTGGCGCTAATTGCCAACTCGCGCCGAATGTGACAATTATGTATCGCTGTTATGTTGGAAATCGGGTAATCATTCATCCCGGCGTAGTCGTTGGCGGTGATGGTTTTGGTTTTGTGCCTGGCCCCCAAGGTTTGATTAAAATTCCTCAGACTGGAATTGTACAGATTGACGATGATGTTGAAATTGGTGCTAACACTACTATTGACCGTGCACGATTTGGTAAAACCTGGATTAAGCAAGGCGTAAAAATTGACAATCAGGTAATGATAGCGCACAATGTTGTGGTCGGTGAATGGTCGTTGCTGGTTGCACAATCTGGTATCGCTGGAAGCGCCGAACTTGGCAGAGGGGTGATTTTGGCTGCCAAGGCAGGTGTAAATGGACATATCACGCTGGGTGACGGGGTGCAGGTTGCAGGCACTTCAGGAGTGGTAAAAAGTTTGCCTGCCGGTGCGATCGCTTTAGGAACTCCTGCCGAAAGCCAACGCGAATATATGACCCGCTGGACATTACCAAAAAAAGTTGAAAAAATTATCAAGAGAATTGAACAGCTTGAAGCTGAACTAAAACAACAAAAATGATAATATCGTCGCGATAGATAAAAGCCTGTAGTTCTGAAATATTTTTTACTTAAATACTGCTGCCAATGAGTAATCAGTCATAGACAATAAAAATAAGCACTTTGTTGTCTACCAGTGTGAACGAATTGGTATGAATACTGGAATTGCGATAATGGCCTTTGTGTCACCACGAATTTTATTTTTATTGTTATTATTATTTACCGTTTTGATATGCAATTCTTATGCCCAGAAGCCAAGAGCTGATTTTATTCTGGACGACTTTAACCCTACAGAAGAAGATGATCAGTTGCGGATTGATGCAAAACAGGGGTCCGCTTCTGCGCAATTAAATTTGGGCAATGAATATTTTTATGGCACCAATAGAGCAAAAAATTATACTGTAGCAGTTCACTGGTACCGCCGTTCAGCGCAACAGGGCAATGCCAGAGCACAGTTTAATTTAGCTATCTGTTATGAGCGTGGACTAGGCGTTAAAAAAAGTCGTTATCACGCTTTTAGATACTACAAAATGGCAAGTGAAAAAGGCATTTTAACCGCTAAGTTTAATCTTGCTATTTGTTATGCCGAAGGAATCACCGCAGATAATTCAACCGAAGACCGTACCCCTGCGATTTTTGCAGATTTTGAACGGTCTGAAGCTATGTTTAAGGAATTATTGGATTCAGGGTTTACTGCTGCTGGTAGAGAGTTGGCAGCGTTGTATAAAAAAAAGGAAAATCGTACTAATGCTGATTTAATAAAAGCGTTTAATTTATTACAACAGGCTGCCGATAAGGATGACATTCCTGCCATGAGGCTTTTAGCAGATTGTTATTATGACGGCTCCGGCTGTGAAAAAAATTACGATAAAATGATTTATTGGCTCAATAGAGCCGTCGCCGCAGGTGACCTTGAAGCAAAAGGAAAGTTGGCGTTTTGTTATGAATACGGCAACGGTGTGCCGGTTGATCAGCAGAAAGCTTTTGAGTTATTTAATTCTGCCGCAAGCGCTGGCTTGGCAATGGCTCAAGTAAAAATGGCAGAATATTACGCATCCGGCACGATAGTGAAGCAGGATATAAAAAAAGCATTAGAGCTTTTGACTTTTGCCGCTAAACAAGGAAATGCTTACGCATTATTTAAGCTTGGTGTTTTTGCCGTAGAAGGAATCGGTGTAGCTAAAAATGAAAAGATTGGCATTGAGTATTTTTTCCAGGCAGCTAAGAAAGGCAATGCCCACGCGCAGTTTAATTTGGGGTGCTATTTTGAAAAAGGCGATGTGATTCCAGTTGACCCGGGAGCTGCCTTTTACTGGTTTAAACAGGCTGCCATGCAAGGTGACTCCAGAGCGCAAAGACGCTTGGCTATTTGTTATTTTCGTGGTATTGGTACGAAAAAAAATGATGATGAAGGGTTAAAATGGCTTACCAGTGCCGCCGAAGCAGGTGACCACGAAGCAATTAAAATCCTTCATCCCTGAAATAATTCAAAAATATATAGAGGTAATTGCAAAACTCCTATGAGAGGTATTTTGTCAATACACCAATAGTT
>CAZITV010000062.1:0-12022 GCA_964542255.1 uncultured Victivallaceae bacterium | reverse complement strand
TCGCTGAAATATCGCACAGTGAGTTTGAAACCTCAAGAGAAAATGATATATTCACTTTGAAGTTAATAGTTAAAGAGGTAATTGCAAAACTATTTTGAATTGATGTTTTGCAGGATTTTTTGAAAGTTTTGACGATTATAGGCGAAATCAAGCGTAGCAGCGTTACGCAAGGTGAGCTTAAGTCGCCCAAAACTCGAAAAAGACGCAAAAATCTCAAAAGAGTTTTGAAATTAGCGCTAAAGGCTGAAAATTTTTCTTTGACTATTTACATCTCACAGTTTTTGTGTCAATGCAGGACTGTTTTAAGTGCTGAATATTGGTCGTGTCGGGAACTAGAGTTATATGCATTTTTTTGTGAGTTTTTAATCAGCTTAAATTAGGACGTTAGTTGCAAATGATTAAATTGACAATGTATGGTGTAAGAGAATGGGGCGTCAGCGGGATTGCCGCGCTGATTTTGATAGTATTCTTTATAATTTTAGCCAACCGCGGCTATGCTGGACTGGGAATATCATTAGCAATTTTTACATTTGTCCTTTGGTTGGCAGTTGCCGCTTTTTTCAGGGTGCCCAATCGGATAATTCCAACTCAACCTGACCTGATTATTTCTCCGGCAGACGGACTGGTAAAAGATATTAATATAATAAAAGATTGTGAAATTGATGTTTTTAAGGGTATGGATGTGGTTAAAATTGGCATTTTCCTTTCAGTATTTGATGTTCACGTCAATCGCGCTCCCTATGATTTTACTGTAACCAGCAAACAATATCGGCCAGGTAAATATCTCGATGCCAGAAACAGTAATTGCGCCAAAGAGAATGAGGCAATGACAATCGCCGGTACTGCCGGTTTGAACGGGGAACAATTTCCGCTGGCTGTTCGGCAAATTTCAGGAGCTATCGCCCGCCGGATTGTTTGTCCACCGGAAATCGGTGACAAACTGGTCAAAGGTCAAATTTACGGTATGATTAAATTTGGCTCGCGCACCGAAATATATTTGCCGGCTTCTGAACGTTTTGCACTACAGGTCAAGGTCGGCGACCGGGTCTATTCCGGAACGTCAATTATTAGTACGATAAAATAAAAACACGGGTAAATAATGGCTGACATAAGCAAAAGCAAAAGCAGGATTAGATTAAAATTTAAAATGCTGATCGAACGCAACAGCTGGTTTAAGCATGTGCCCAACGCATTGACATTATGTAATTCACTGTGCGGTTTCGCCGCAATCTTATCAGCTCTGCAGCTCTACCGGTGTGAACGGCCAGAACAGGTAATGGATGTGATGGCGGTTGGCGCATGGATTATAATTTGCGCAATGGTATTCGACGCATTGGACGGATTCGCTGCACGCGTATTTAATGCGGCGAGCATGCACGGACTGCAGATGGATTCTTTAGCTGATATGGTAACGTTTGGCGTGGCACCGGCGGTATCAGTCGCGATAATGGCACACAGTTTGCGCTCACTAACCGTTACTAATAACTTCATTATTTATGCTCTTTGCGCAATTTATCTCGGTTGTGCCGCTTTGCGGCTGGCAACCTATAATGTTCATGCAATTTTAGAAAAGAAAAGTGGTGAAAAATTTACCGGCTTGCCATCACCGGGTGCTGCCGCTGCTATATGCAGTTTGATAATTTTTTATGCTGACTATCCAGGTCCAGTTACATTTTTAGCTTTTGCAGCTCCAATTTATGCCGCTGTCGTCGGGCTTTTAATGGTGAGCAACATACCATATCAACACATTGGCAAGTGGCTATTTTCGGTGCGGCGCAACAAAAACCGTTTGATAATATTACTGTTGTGTCTGGCTTTGGTTGCGGTTACCAAGTCATTGGGCATATTGATAATAGTTAACCTTTATATCTTTTCCGGACCGATAGTAATGATTTTTACAAAGATACGGGATATTATTCTACGTCCAGCAATAAATAAATCCACATTGGAGAATTGATATGCGCTATTTAATTACCGGCGGCGCCGGATTCATCGGCGGACACTTGGGTGAATCGTTGATTGCGGATGGACATCATGTTACCGCAATTGATAATCTTTCCACTGGTTCAATCAGCAATTTGGAACAAATTAAAGAGCACCATAACTTCAGGTTTATTCAAGATGATATTCTTACCATGAGTGGTTTGGAGCAAATCGTCAGCGGTCATGATTTGGTTGTTCACCTTGCTGCCGCCGTCGGAGTTGAATTGGTAGTACGCGACCCGGTGCGCACCATAGTAACCAATGTTCACGGCACTGAACGAATGCTCGAAGCAACGGCAAAACTTGGAAAAAGAATCATCATTGCTTCTACCAGCGAAGTTTACGGCAAATCTACAAAAAACTATTTCAACGAAAAAGATGATTTGTTAATTGGATGTCCTACCAACTCACGCTGGTCATATGCCTGCAGTAAATTACTCGATGAGTTTTATTTATTAGCATATCATCGGGATTGCGGTCTTAATGGTACCATAGTACGTTTTTTTAACACGGTGGGGCCGCGTCAAACTGGACAATACGGCATGGTTGTGCCTCGTTTTGTTAGTTCTGCACTGCAAAATTTGCCGATACCGGTATATGGTGACGGCAATCAATCACGTTGTTTTTGCCATGTGTTCGATACAGTGCGCGCACTGCGGCTTTTATTTGATTCTGATGCCTGCAACGGTAAGATTTTTAATATTGGCAGTACACACCGCATAACTATTAAACAATTGGCAGAGTTTGTTATCAAGCATTTGAACAGTAAATCAAGTTTGACCTATATTCCCTACGAACAAGCCTATGAAAAAGGTTTTGAGGATATGCTGCATCGTGCGCCAGATATTGGTGCGATACATTCAGCATTGGGCTGGTCACCAGAATTATCCTTGGAAAAAATCATTGATGATGTTGCAACCAGTATCAGGCTTACTCAGCATTGCAAAAACAACAAATAAGTTTTGTGGAGTATCAAGCAAACACGCGGTTTTTAATGAATGAAGATATTAAAAAAATAGTGTCCTGGATAAAAGATAAAGAGCATGTTGATGTTTCAGTTTTTGCCGACGCTTTTTTGCTTGACACTATTAACCACCGTATCAGGATGCTGCCGATTGAATGTTCGTTAGCCAGTTATTTTACTCATATATCTACTAACGCCGGCGAAACGGCGGTTTTAGTGAAAATGCTGCTTAATTCTCATAGTGAATTTTTTCGCAACCCTTTGACATTCGCTTTGCTAGAACAATTAGTTATCCCAACGTTGTTAAATGATAAAAAACGTCAAGCTCCGTATAAGTTGCGCATTTGGTCAGCAGCTTGTGCCGCCGGTCATGAAACTTATTCGCTGGCGATTCTGCTAGATGAACTGGCAAAGCTGCGTGGAAATGATTTTTCGTATCAAATATTTGCAACCGATTGTTCTGAACATGAATTAGAGTTAGCGAAAACCGGTGTTTATGAGTACAATTTTGTGCAGAAGGTTTCGTTGCAGCGTATTAATGCTTATTTTGAACAGCGCAACGGTGCTTTTGCAGTTGTGCCGGGTTTGAAGCGGAATATTGATTTTTCGCACCATAATCTTCTTGATGAAGTTGTGGCGTTTCCTCCAGCAAGCATCTATGGTGACTTTGATATTGTATTATGCAGTAACATATTGTTTTATTATAAACCCCAACTTGCTCATCATATACTGAACAATATTCACAACAGTATCAATGCCCGCGGATTTATGGTAACTGGCGAAGCTGAACACGAGGTAGTCTTAAATACTAAAAGGTTTTTGCCTATTCATCCATACGTCCCAATTTTTAAAAAACATTAATGATATAATCAGTATCACGGAGATGAATTATGAATAAAAACGATATAAAAATAAGTTTGCTGTTGCGTGCAGGATTGTTACTGATTTTATTATTCGTAATTATTGTCGGATTTATTTTTAAGTCGCAGTCAGACAATTTATGGATGCAGACTAAGGTGATGTATGACCATCCGTTGAAAGTAGGACGGGCCTTAGGCGAACTTGAGGCTGATATACTGCGTATGCAGAGTGCAATAAGACATTTATTTCTTTCCAAAAAAGAAACAAAATTTTCAGATTGCATTAACAGTATCCAATTATATAAAGACAGCGCCAGCCAGCAATTAAAAGTTATTTGCAATCTTTATTTGGGACCTGTGGAAGATACTGAAAAATTAACGCGCGACATTATTGAATGGAATTCAGTTTGTGACAGCACCATTCAATTATTAAATGTTGAGAAAAATATTGATTTAGGCAAGCAGGCAGCTATCATCGGAATCGTCGATACACATGTTAATAAAATATCCGCAAGCCTCAACAAGATTAATCAATTTGCCATTGCTAAAGCTGACCAATTATACTATAATGGGTTTGAACACAAAAAATCTATGGATAGACAGTTAACTTATCTTGTAGTGGGAGTGCTGCTGCTAATTGTGGTTGTAACAGTAGTTTTATTGCGGGTTATTCGTAGTCCATTGAAAAGTTTAACCGTCACGGCCAATGATTTTTGTTCTGGAAATTTGAATGCACGCAGTAGTTGTGCGGGGAAGAATGAATTCGGCATTCTTGGCAATGCCTTTAATCAGCTCGCTGACAGAATTAAGACTGAAATGTCTCTTGTTGAAGAAAAGGCGGCAGTTGCCACTGTACTGTTAAGTGAAGATGATTTACACAGGTTCAACAATGAACTGTTGAAACACTTGATGCGGTTGACCTCTTCGGAGATTAGTGCGGTTTACTTACTTAACAGAACAAATAATTGTTTTGAACGTTTTGTCTCTATCGGATTAAGTGAAAATGCCTGTCAATCATTTTCTGCAGCGATCCGCGAGGGGGAATTTGGTTTGGCATTGGCAACCCGCGAAATTACGCATATAACCGATGTGCCGGCCAATACTGTTCTTACACTTAACACAATCTGCGGCACATTCAAACCGCATGATATAATTACTATTCCAATTACAGTTAATTTTAACGTTGTCGCCTTTATCTCATTGGCCAGTCTGCATCGTTACAGTGATTTCTCTCTGCGTTTTGTCAGAGAAATAACGCCTATGGTTACAGCGCGTTTCAGCAGTCTTCTACTGCTGCAAAAAGTTAATCAGCAGGCAGAAACTTTAGAAGGACAAAATCGTGAATTGGAAGCCCAAAAGTGTGAAATGTCTGAACAATCCAGAGAACTCAGCGAGCAAAATCATAAATTAACAGAGCAAAAATACGAACTGTCGGAAGCCAGCCGGCTCAAAAGCGCTTTCCTTTCCAATATGAGCCACGAATTACGGACACCGCTCAATTCGGTTATCGCATTATCAAGTGTGCTGGGACGCCGTCTTGCCGGTGTTGTGCCCCCGGAGGAGTATGGTTATATTAACGTTATAGAACGAAATGGCAAGCATTTGTTGGATATGATCAACGATGTTTTAGACTTAGCGCGGATTGAATCAGGAAAAGATGAGATTGAGATAAGTCGTTTTTCAGTTAAATCAATAGTTAGTGACATCATAACGATGATTGAACCGCAGGCTATTGGTAAAAAAATTGCATTAACTTATAAAATTGATGATTCCATACCGCCGATATGCAGCGATTATAGAAAGTGCCGCCATGTGCTGCAAAATCTCATTGGCAATGCAGTAAAATTTACTGAAATCGGCAAGGTGGAAATAAGCGCTGTGGTTGATGCCGGCAGATGCCGTATTATAGTTGCAGATACCGGAATTGGCATTAAAACTGAACAAATTAATCATATTTTTGATGAATTTTGTCAAGCTGACAGCAGTACTTCGCGCAGATATGGCGGTACCGGGTTGGGCTTAACTATTGCAAGAAAATATGCACGGATGCTTGGCGGCGATATCACTGTTGAAAGCGTTGTTGGCAGGGGGTCCGTCTTTGCTTTCGATTTCCCTTTAATAAATTCCGTCGCCATAAACAATAAAAATATTAAAGAGTATTCTGGTTTTGCGCCATCTGAGGCGAATGGCAACAGCCTTGCCTCCTTAGCTGCACCACTGCCGGGTAATGGTAAAACTATTTTACTTGTGGACGATAGTGAGCCTGCGATTATCCAGTTGCAGGATATTTTATGCGAACACGGCTATAAGTGTATTGTTGCGCATGACGGCAGAGAAGCATTGGAAAAAATTGACTTTATTAATCCGGATGCGATGATTCTGGATCTGATGATGCCGGAAGTGGATGGTTTTGAAGTGCTGCGCCAGCTTAAAGATAATGACCAATTAAAGCACCTTCCAGTTTTAATCTTGACTGCTAAACACCTTACATGGCGTGATATAAGCTTGATTAACACATGCAATGTCCGTCAATTGATTCAAAAAGGTGATGTGAACAAGCATGAATTAATCATGGGAGTTCAAAATATGGTTTATCCCAAACCGGTGGAACCCTTGGTAAATCAAGAATCCGCGGCAAAACTTATAAAACGAAAAATTGTTAAGCCGCGCGATATTCCTCTATTATTAGTGATTGAAGATAATCAGGATAATATGCTCACCTTTAGAGCTTTGTTTGAGAAAAAATATGCGATCATTGAAGCCGCTGACGGTCATACTGGAGTTGCTGCTGCAAATGATCACGTGCCGGATTTGATTCTGATGGATATAGCTTTGCCGAAGTTAAATGGCTTTGAAGCTTTTGACGCTATTCGCGGCAATGAAAAGTTATGCCATATTCCAATTATTGCAGTTACAGCCAGTGTTATGAAGGGCAACCGTGATGAAATAATCGCATACGGTTTTGATGATTATGTGTCAAAACCAGTTGATGAAAAATTATTGTTTAAAACCATCGAAAGCGCATTATATGCACAATGATAAAGTTAAAATCCTCGCAGTTGACGATATTTTGGATAATCTCGTCAGCTTGAAGGCACTTATCAAAGAGGCATTGCCCAACGCTGCGGTATTTATTACCACTCAACCCGAAAAATGTATTGCAATCGCGCGGAGTGTTGACCCGGATGTTATTATATTAGATATTTTGATGCCTGGAATGGATGGATTTACCCTATGCACAGCAATCAAAAATGATGGTAAAATTAATCATATCCCAATTGTTTTTCTAACGGCCCAAGCAGAACAAAAGAGTCGTATCAAAGCTCTCGAAGTCGGCGGTGAAGCGTTTCTTTCTAAGCCCATTGATATATCGGAACTGGTCGCACAAATTTGTGCTATGACAAAAATTAAACGGTTAAATGAACAAAAAATTAGTGAGCAGGAACTTCTGGCGGCATTGGTTTCAGAGCGCACCGCCGAATTGGAACTTACCAGCCAAAAACTATTACAAAGCCGTAATGATACAATGGAGTTATTGGATGGACTTAAAACTGAAATTATCGCACGTAAAAAAAATGAGGCGATGCTCAAACAGCAGCAGAGTTTATTGGATAATACTGGAACAATGGCGCATGTCGGCGGTTGGGAAATAGAGGCTGCAACCAATAAACTGACATGGACTGCCGAACTGTTCCGCATCCATGAAGTCCCCGCAGACTATGTTCCAACAGTAACTGCGTCCATAGACTTTTATACGGCTGAATCGCGGCCGATTATTTCGCGTGCAGTTACGCGCGCTATAAATTTTGGTGAAAAATTTGATTTAGAGTTGGAAATGGTTACCGCGCAAGGGAAACGCCGTTGGGTACATGTGCTCGGTGCTACTAATTTTACCCAAGGGGTCGTTGTCAGTGTTACCGGAGTTTTCCAGGATATTACCGAACAGCGTCGTGCTGAAGAGGTGCAGAAAATTCAATTTGCTATTGCTGACGCAATGATTACATCAAATAACTTGACTCAATTAATGCGGTCGGTAAAAAAATGTCTTGCCCCTTTAATTGACACAACCAATTTTTGTTTCTCGGTTTACGATGAATCGTCCAAAATTATTCATGCTTTATATAAAGATGATGAGTTCGATAAAGTAACAGACTGGTATTTGGGGAATTCGTTGCCAGGCATGGCAATCACAAGTCAGTCAGTGCTGCTCATGTCAAAATTAGAAATAATGCAAAAAATCGAGTGTGGCAAATTGGATGAAATTGAACGGTTGCCGGAAACCGCATTGCTGGTGCCGTTGAAGGATAAGAAGAAAATTGTCGGTGTTATTGTGCTGCAAAGCTATGACAACCCCAAAGCCTATTCAATGCAGGATGTCGAACTTTTGGAAATAGTCTCACATGAATTATCAATTTATATTGAGAAAAAACGGGTTGAAGAAAGTGAACGCAAACTGTTGAAGGCAGTCGTACAGAGTCCTGTGTCCATCGTTATAACCAAAATTGATGGTGAAATTGAATATGTCAATGCAAAATTCACAGAGATAACCGGCTACAGTTCTGACGATGTTATTGGAAAAAATTCACGTATATTGAAAGGTGATGAAGCCTCGGTTGATTTCTATCAAAATCTTTGGCAGACAATTGTATCGGGCCATGATTGGCATGGCGAGTTTCATAATAAACGTAAAGATGGCAGTATGTTTTGGGAAAATGCGATTATTTCACCAATTTTTGATGACAATGGTGCTATTACCAATTTTGTTGCGGTAAAAGAAGATATTACTGAACGCAAAAAGATGATTGATGAAATCATCGCCGCTAAAAATAAGGCTGAAGAAAGTGACCGTTTGAAATCTGCGTTCCTGCAAAATATATCACACGAAATTCGTACACCCATGAATGGCATTCTCGGCTTTGCCGACCTCATCGCAGATGGCAACGTCGCTTTGGTTGAAGCTAAAAATTATGCCGGCATTATTCAAAAGAGCGGCGGGCGCCTATTGGAGCTTATCAACAACATTCTTGACATGTCAAAAATTGATGCAGGTGTGGTTAAGCTGGTGAAAAATGAATTTGAACTAAATGCCCTTATGCTCGACTTGTTTAATCTGTTCAAAAAAACTGCTGACAATAAAGGCTTGGAGTTGAAATATAATCATCCTGCCGGCAGCGCGGCAATGAATATTGTAGCAGACCAAATAAAACTACAACAAATCTTGTCTAATTTATTGAGCAATGCCGTCAAATTTACTTATGCAGGTCAGATAAAATATGGTTATTCAATAGAAAATAATGAAATTATCTTCTATGTCGCCGACACTGGTCGTGGAATAAAATTAGAACAACAAAGTAAAATTTTTCAACGGTTTTACCAGGCAGACGTGTCAACATCTAGAGATTTTGAAGGCGCAGGACTTGGTTTGTCCATTAGCCGCGGGTTGGTGGAAGCGATGGGCGGACGCATATGGTTACAATCAGAGCAACCGCAGGGAACAACTTTTTTCTTTACAATTCCGTTGGAACAAAGATTAACGCATCCCGCTGTCAATGAGCAAAGCCCCGGCCAAGATGACCATACCGCTATTTTAGTCGCCGATGACGATGATAGCAGTTTTGCCGTTATCTCGGCAGCAATTAATTCAATGAAATTTAAAATAATCCGCGCTAACAACGGTGACGCTGCTGTCGAATTATGCAGACAATGCCCTGATATCAGATTGGCAATAATCAATATTCTCATAGAGAATGTCGTTGTCGTAAATGTTGTATCGGCACTTAAACAGCTACGCCAAGATGTACCGGTCATCGCAGTTGCGGATTCTGACTCTGCCTCAGCCGCTGAAATTGGCTGTGATGACTTTGTTGCAATACCCCACGATGCCTCTAAGCTTAAAAAAATATTAACAAAGTATATATAAAATATGCAAACTATTAGAAAACCGGAATTGTTGGCACCTGCAGGAAATTTGGCAGCAGCGCTAGCTGCATATGACTGTGGAGCCGATGCCGTTTACGCGGGGTTGGCTAAATTCAATGCCCGCGAACGTACTGAAAATTTTACCATAGCAGAAATGTCAAAATTATCTGCCTATGCCAAGTCCCATCAGAAAAAGTTTTACGTAACGCTTAATACCTTAATTAAAGAATCTGAACTTTCTGAATTAGTTGAGTATTTAGGTGAATTGTCACAATTAATGCCAGACGCACTCATAGTTCAAGATTTTGGCGTCATGCGGATTATCCGCGAATATTTTCCATGGCTGAAAATTCATGCGTCCACACAAATGGGACTGCATAATTCCGCCGGTTTACTGGTGGCCGCTCAATCTGGAATCTCGCGGGTGATTATGGAACGTCAAGTGACATTGAGCGAACTACGTCTGATGCTGCCTGAAGCACCGGTTGAAATTGAGGTTTTTGTACATGGGGCGCTATGCTGTTCGCTTTCCGGACAATGTCTATTTTCTTCGTGGCTTGGTGGTTGGAGCGGTAATCGCGGCAAATGTAAACAGCCGTGCCGACGCAGGTTTTATAGTAAACAAGGGAATGGGTTTTTCTTTTCCACGCAAGATTTATATACACTTGACATGATTCATGATTTAAAAGCACTCGGCATTGCGTCGTTTAAAATCGAAGGAAGATTGCGTAAACCCGATTATGTGAGTAGGGCGGTTAGCGCGTATCGCATGATTATTGATGCCGAAGGAGTGCCATCGCGTGAGCTGCTTAATCAGGCAAAAAATATACTTAGCGGAACTTACGGCAGAAAATGGTCATCTGGTTTTTACACTGCCGATGCAATGAAACATTTAATTCAACATGATTCGCTTGGCGTCGCAGGAATGTTATGCGGCAATGTTATCGAAGCCGCAGATAACGGTTTCGAAATGGAGGTGACGCGCCGGCTTCACGTCGGCGACCGCATCCGAATTCAAACCCAATCCGGTGATGAAGGACCATCGATCACCATCACTAAAATGTATAAAAATAACGCTCCAGTAAAATTTGCCTGCAGCGGCGACCACTGTTTTATCTGTTGTGATAAGGCAATTCAGGAGCACGGTATAGTTTATAAAATCGGCGAAAGCTGTGATGAAATGTCATCGCGGATAGCAGCATTGCCTTTGGCTAAAACACCGATTAACCTGCATTTGAGCATCTCTGACCAAGAATTAGTCGTTTCTATTGACGGCAATAAAGAACAAGTTTGGCGTAAAAACGTTAATCTCGCCCCAGCAACCAATCATAGTCTGAACGAAGAACGTTTGTCAGATGAATTTTCCGCCAGTCGCTCCGAAATTTTTTGTTTGGGCGCGCTCTCTGCTGAAATAAAAGGAAAATATTTTTTGCCGGCTAGTTCGTTAAAGGATATCCGCCGTGAATTTTGGCAGTGGGCAGAACAAAATTTGGACAAAACCAACGCTCACGGTCATATCTATCGCGCCATGCATAAATTTCGTGAAGATTATCAGCGTCTTCGCGGTGCCAGAATAACTAATGAAAAAGAGTCTGTAATGATCCGCCTCGACGGCGGCTGTACTCCAGCAAAAATCGGTGGTGATATCGCATGTTCCGTATATTCCGCCAATAAAAAAATTACTGAAGCCGTGCTGCCGTCTTTTTGCCCGGAAGACCGCTTGAAGAATCTGCGTTCGCGCATCGCTGAAGCTTACCGCATCGGTATCCGCCGTTTTCGCATCACCTCAATATACGGTATTAAAATGTTTGATGGGTATTCTGATGTGGTTTTGTTATCAACCTTTCCGTTGCCGGTATGCAATTCAATGGCAGTATTGGAAATGCAGCGTATGAAAATATCCCGGGCACAGGCATGGATTGAATTGGATCAGCGTGAAATCAAGTTTCTTGTCGAAAAATCACAACTGCCGGTAGAAATTTATCGTTACGGACGCCCGGTTTTGCTGGCTACCCGTGCCGATATCCCTGTCCCGGATGGCCATATCCGCGATGCCCGCAATAACGGCTTCTCAGTACGCAATGATAAAAATGCCGGATTGACTTATGTCTATCCAAAATCAGTTATGTCTATACCGCGAATTCAGGGAACAATTGACTTTTATGATTTAACCAATGCCCACTGGAATGAGGCTGATACCGGTGATTTTAATTATACTTCCGGGTTAATGTGATTTCCGCTCTAATACCAATTCGCTTTCATTGATTGACAAACGATTGGTCTTTGGCGCCGATTT
>CAZITV010000061.1:0-12025 GCA_964542255.1 uncultured Victivallaceae bacterium | reverse complement strand
CGGTATCGGCGGACTTTCAGAATACAAACTAAACTCAAAATCTGTGCAATCTTTAGTATCTTTTAGATTGCTACTCGGTATAATAATTGAGTAATGGAGAAGAATTATTATGGCAGCGGGATTTAACTTTACACCGGCGCAGGCGGAAGCGCAGCAACTGCTTTCCGGCAGCGTTCGGCATCTGTTGTTATATGGCGGATCGCGTTCCGGGAAGACTTTTTTACTGGTGAGCGCGTTGTTGACGCGGGCGTGCCGGAGTCCCGGCAGCCGTCATATTATTTTGCGCCGTCATGCGGTAGCGGCGCGGCAGTCTATCTGGCTGGACACCCTGCCGAAGGTGAAGGCACTGCATTTTCCTGGAATGGTTTGGCAGGAATACCGCCGTGACTGCCGGATAGTACTGAAAAACGGGGCGGAAATCTGGGTGTCAGGATTAGATGACCGGAGCCGGGTGGACAAAATTCTTGGCAAAGAATTCACCACTGTCTATTTCAATGAATGCTCCGAGATTAGTTATCACGCGGTAACTACGGCACTGACCCGGCTGGCACAGCATTGCCCGCCGCTGCTCAATAAAGCTTATTACGACTGTAACCCGCCCGGCAAAACCCATTGGAGTTATCAACTGTTCATCCGCAAAATATGTCCGGAATCGCGTTCGCCGCTGGAGCACCCCGCAGATTACGGTGCATTGCAGCTCAATCCAGAATCTAACCGCAGCAATCTGCCGCATGGCTACCTGGAAACCACGCTGGCGGGGTTGCCGGCGGAACAACGACAGCGTTTTCTGCTGGGCGAATGGCTTGACGAGATGAGCAATTCACTGTGGAAGCACAATATGATTGCGCCGTACCGGATGGATGCACCGCCGGAATTAGTCCGGGTCGTGATTGGGATTGATCCGGCAGTTACCGCCCACGCGGCTTCGGACGAAACCGGCATTATCGTTGCCGGCGCGGGTGAAGACAACCACTACTACATTCTTGCCGATCTTTCCCAGCGCAGCTCCCCGCTGGAATGGGCAAAAACCGTGCAGCGCGCTTATCATAAATTTCAGGCTGACCGCACCGTTGGCGAGGTAAATAATGGCGGCGATCTCATCGAAACCAATTTACGTTTCGTCGAACCAGCGATCAGTTTTAAAAGCGTACGCGCCACCCGCGGAAAATTTACCCGTGCCGAACCCATTGCTGCGCTCTACGAACAAGGCAAAGTGCATCATTGCGGCAGTTTTATGGAGCTGGAAAACCAGATGTGCAGTTTTAATGCTGCCACCGCCGCCGGCAGTCCAGACCGTGTTGATGCACTCGTATGGGCACTGACCGAACTCACCGGCAACTGCGGCACACCGGCATTTCTCCTGGCATAAACAATTCTAAAGTGCGTTAGTCAACTGGGGCAAAACAGCCAATGCGATGGTGTCCGCGTGTCCGCCCGTCTGCCCCGTCTGACTTGTCCGCTTCTTGTGAAAATAATCTTGTGATGCCGGTGATAACACTTGACTAAAGCCGGTTACGGGTGTATATATCTACTGTGCGTACTAAGGCTCTTAAAAAATCTCCGTTGTTTATTTTTTATGATTGAAGAGTAAGGCAATATTAAATATGTTTGAATCGGCAAAATGGATCTGGCTGTGCGGCAGCGATGCACCAAATCAGTATATTTGTTTCCGCAAAAAAATCTTTTTGAGTGATGATGTGCCGCAGTTGCGGCTTCATATTTCGGCAGATTCAGACTTTGTTGTTTATTTTAACGGGGTGATGCTTGATGGCGGGCAGTACAGCGACTGGCCGGAAAAAAAGAGTTATACCACTATCTTGCTCAATCTGAAACAAGGTGATAATGTGCTCGCCGTTCTCGGCTACTACCGCGGCACCGCAACGCAGTGCTACGCCAAAGGACCACCGGGACTAATTGCCGAAATGGAAAATGGATTATTGGTTTCTGACGAGTCATGGAAATGTCTTGCGCATCCGGCATATGTCCAGGGACAAGTGCCTTTCACTACTGCTCAACTGGGTTACACGATTGAATTCAATGCCGAAAAATCTTTTGATTGGACCGCCGAATCATTTGATGATGCTGCCTGGCAGAATGCTCAAATCCAGCAATATCCGAACGATTATCGTAAAACTTGCGTTGAACGTCCAATAACGACAAAAATTGCGGCTCGAGCCGATGGCGTTATCGTTATGCAGGGCTGCTTTATCAGGCAACGTGAATACGGCAGCGCCGCAGAAACCGTTTACAATGATTATTTACGCAATTATTCTTATAATACGCTGTTCAGTTCGCCAAAACGCTACGGCATCGCACCGGCAATTTTGGGATTCAATGACGGCATCCCGTTTAAATTTATTCCATTTAACAGCTCAGAACACGGTTCTGGTTTTTTTGTGGTAGTAGATTTAAAACGTGAAACGGCAGGAATGCTGGAATTTGAAATTAATGCTTCTGCAGGCACGGTTTGCGATATTGCAGTAGGGGAACATTTGGCGGACGGCAGAGTGCGGGCTTTTGTTGGTGGACGCAATTTTGCAGACCGCTATATTTGTCGTGCCGGACATAACTGTTTCCGCTTCCCATTCCGGCGGTTTGCAGGACGCTACATCGAACTTCATATGAGCAATCTGGCAAATGGCGCTATGCCGGCGATTAGCTATTTAGGCATTGTTCCGGTTGAACTGGAACTCCATGCCACCGCTTGTTTTCAAACCAATGACCATTTGGCGAATAGGACTCACGAGGTTGCCGCCCATACGCTAAAATTGTGCATGCATGAACATTACGAAGATTGTCCGTGGCGCGAACAGGCGCTTTATGCCTACGATTCACGGAATCAAATGCTCTATGGCTATTATCTTTGGGGTAACTATCAATTTGCGGCGGCGTCACTATCACTGCTGGGTAACGGCATCCGCCCGGATGGACAGTTGGAAATTTGCGCGCCATGTCATATGGATTTGACGCTGCCGGTGTTTTCTATGGTTTGGGTATCGGCGCTGGCTGAATATCAATTACACAGCGGCAATACCGCGTTGACCGTTGCGTTCCGCAGTCAAATAAAAGCCATGATTGACACTGTATTGCCACTCTATCAACCCGAACTCGGACTTTTTGCCTGTTTCGAGCAGGATAGCCATTGGGCATTTTATGAGTGGACCGCCGGTCTCGATGGCATTGACGCAGGCAATTGTAAGATTTTTGAGAAAGGCGCCAAAGGCAGAATTCATGCCGGTTTCAACCTCTATTTTTATGAAATGCTCAACGCTTATCTGATCCTGCTGCACGGCATCGGCGAAGATGATAACCAGCTTACGGAGATAAAATCCCTATTGGCAACCGCAATTCATCATAATTTCTGGGACGCCCGGCACGGATGTTATGCTTCTAAATTGGTCAATAATAAGCCGGTGGGATATCATGAACATATTCAGGCGCTGGCTTTGTACAATAAAATTGTGCCGGCAAATTATATTGCGCCGGTGGTCAAGGCTCTGACTGGCAATACGCTTTCCCCAATCTCTTTTGCCGCCTTGAGTTATCTGGTGCGCGCACTCATGGAAATTTCCCCGGAAACTCGGCGCTTTACAGAGAAAAAGCTCGAAGACGCGTTTCATCCAATAATATTGAACGGCGGTACAACGCTGTGGGAAACGAACTGCGGCGCCGCAGATTTTGATGACGCCGGCAGCCTATGTCACGCTTGGAGCAGCGTTTCTGTCTATTTTGCCCATGCGTGCGTTTTGGGCATCAGACCGGTAACACCCGGTTTTAAAACATTTCAGGTTACTCCTTACCCGGGTAGCCTCTACAAAGCATCTGGTACCGTTGCCACTCCGGCAGGTTTTATAAAGGTAAAATGGACGAAACGCGATGACGGTCTTATCTGGGCAGCAACTGGTCCGGATACCCTGCATGCAGTTATCCAGCAATATCCGGAAGTAAAAATTGTTCAGGCATCCTATAACGGCAAAAACTTGCTGCAGTAACGAGCTAATACCAGTTCATGCCGCGCAGCCAGCTTTGGCAAAGCTCCGGCCATACTGCAATGTCAGGATATTCCGCCGCCAACCCCAGACCATGCCGGCCGGCAGGGAAAATATGCAGTTCAAATGGAATTGCTTTGGCGCTTAGCGCGGAACTGAACAGCAGACTGTTTTCAACCGGTACTCCACTGTCGTTGGCCGTATGCCAGAGGAACGCCGGCGGAGTATCCTGGCGTACATGCTGTTCCAGAGAAAGTTTTTCGCGTGCTGCCGCGTCAGCATCTTTCCCGAGCAGATTGTCAAATGAACCAGTATGCGCGAACTGGCCGGAGCTGATTACTGGATAACATAAAATCAGTGCATCCGGACGCGGCGAAGCTTGATCCGCGGCATCGCGCGCTAAACTGTTTACCCGGTTAAAGAATATACCGCTGCTTGCCGCCAAATGTCCGCCTGCAGAAAAACCGCAAACCGCAATCTTGTCCGGATTAATGTTATACTGCTTAGACTTGCAGCGTACTAATCTCACTGCCCGTAGAATATCCTGCTGCGGTGCTGGAAATCTTGCCGGTGCCACCCGGTAATGTACGACAAATGCGCTTAAACCAAATTGATTAAAGCGCTCTGCGACGGCTGCGCCTTCATGCGGCGCCCGGTGTGAATATCCCCCGCCCGGACAGATAATCACTGTGCCTGCCGGCTTTGCGGTAGGCACCGGGAAGTATTCCAGATATGGTTCAAAGCCGTTTTCATCTGCCCGCCCGTCCGGCCACAACTTTATTTTATTGATATTCATCGGTATAATTCCTAGCTAAAAAGTTCGCAATCCCGCAACTGCGGGACGAGTATATATTGTCATCCAATCGTTGCCATAATACATTTTAACGCTATCCGGCTATCAGCTAAAAGATATCACAATCAGGCTTAAAGTCTAGTGCAAATCCCATCTATCGTTCCCATTCTGGTGCCTATCAATGTAAACGAACTGGTATTAACCATGGTATTCCTGGAATAAAATTTATCTTGATAAGTTGCACATCTATTTGTAGAATGATATATTGAGCTAACGGGCTGATTAATTTTGGCAATATATGTTACAGAATAAAGAGCACCAAAAATGAAACTTGAAATTTCTGCCAGAAAATCCTTTTTGATTGCTTTATCTATAATCGGTGTAATGTTAATCCTGCACGCCGTGGTAATGACCGCACAATATGGGCTTGGTGTGTCCAAAGATAATTTTTTTGTTGTTTTGTGCAATATGGAGTATGAAAAAAATCTGCCTTCGCTCTGGTCAGGTTTGCAGCTGCTTTATGCTTCATTCCTGCTTTACTGCGTCAGCCGGCAGATGTTTAAAGAGGAGGATAAATTTAAATGGTTGTGGGCACTGTTGTCTTTGGCTTTCTTTTACCTCTGCATGGATGAGACCTTTGAGCTGCACGAGAAGGCGATGGCGCCAACCCATAACCTTTTAAATACCGGCGGAGTTTTCTATTATTCATGGATCATTCCGGCAGCGGCGGCGTTAATCGTCATGGGCTTGGTTTACCTGAAATTCGTTTTTAGCCTGCCGCCCAAAACCCGCAATCTTTTTATTCTCGCCGGCGCCATATATGTCGGCGCGGCCATTGGTTTTGAATTGCTCGAGGGGCCTATCGACCAGGCCGGCAACTGGATGAATTTCACTTATTGCCTCTTAGTGATGTTTGAGGAGTCGCTCGAAATGTTCGGCATCTGCATCTTCTGTTACGCAATAATTGATTTCGCCGATAACCGCAAAATATCAAAATCATCCGGCCCGGCGGTGCCGCAAACTTAATATCCAAAAAATGGCGGGCTCAGAACGGTTCAGACGCCGCGGTTCAATAACTATTAATTAAAGCTCAAAACCAGACAATGTCCGGGACCGGGCTTAGACATAAGCGCTATCAACACAAGGAAATGGATAAATGGAAAATCAACTGACTCTAGTAGTTCCCATCAAGGTTAAATCAGAATTCCGCGGCGAAGTCCGTAACTTATTGCTTGAACTTGCCAGGCAGACCAGAAAGGAAGCAGGTAATATTCACTATATCGTTCATGAAGTTGCCGACCACAAAAACGAATTCCTGATTTACGAAGTCTGGAAAAATCAGGAAGCGCTGGCGTTTCACATGCAGCAGCCCTACTTAATCAAATTCCTGGAGGAAGAAAGCAAATTTCTCCGCGAGACTATCAGTTCAATTTTTTGCAAGGTTATTGAAGCTTGAAGCAATACCAAACTATTTAGTTATTGCGGCGTGCTTCTGCTTTTTAACGCTTTGAAGCTGATCAGCTGCTGCTGCTGTTCATCCCATAAGTTCAGGAAGAGCGATTTTAGGCTTTTGCGGAAGTTCATTGGCGGGACGGTCTGCAGGATGGATACGTCATCGCAGCTCTGCTGCAAATTATAGTTGGGAATCTTGGGCAGCACATGGTGGACATGGTGCAAACCAATATTGCCGGAAAACCATTGCAGTATTTTGGGCAGCCGGTAATAGGAACTGCCCTGAAGCGCCGCCTTTACCGGATCCCATTGGTCGTGCGAAGACCAATAAACTCCCTCAAATTGGTGCTGCACATAAAAGAGCCATACTCCGATGGCGCCGGAAATCAGGAATATTGGAATCTGAATCAGTAAATAGATATGCAAACCTATCGTCAGACCCGCAACCACAAGGATGGTTAAAATAGCCAAATTGGTCACCACCGCACTAAAACGTTCTTTCTTCCCCTCCCATTCATGCATTAAGCGCTGGGTTAGTAAAAAAACGTAACCCGGACCAATACCGAGAAAAACCACCGGATTGCGGTAACACCGGTAGCCAAAACGTTTCATTGGAGAGCAATTCAAATATTCATTTACCGTCAATATCCAAACATCGCCAATACCGCGGCGCTCCAGATCCGCATAGCTGCCGTGATGAACCATGTGATTGTGCTGCCAGTATCGGAACGGAGTAAAAGTCAATATTCCGGTAATATAACCGAAAATCGTATTGGCGCGGGTTGAACGAAAAAAAGAATTGTGCACGCAATCGTGAAATAAAATAAAAATACGCACCAAAAAAAGTGCCGCCAGCAGCATTAGCGCGGCAATCAGCATCTTTGAATAGTCCCGCTTGACCATATAGATAATGATACCCCAAAGCCCTAAATATGGCAGAAGTGTTGTCAGTATCTGGACGATTGCCTTGCGCAGATTGGGTTTGGCGTAATGCGACAAGGTTTTTCGCAAATTTTGAATAGTCAACTCATCAGGAACGGGGTTTGTATTCACTCCCATATTCTTATTCCGCTTTACGCTGACAGTTTTTTGGTAATTTTGGCAACGTGTTCGCCTTGGAACCGGGCAATGCTAAGTTCATTGGCAGATGGCATTCGACTGCCGTCGGCGCCGGTAAGCGTTGTGGCACCGTATGGCGTGCCGCCGGTAATTTCATCCATTTTTAGCAGGTTTGGACATGAATATGGCACACCAGCCACCACCATGCCGTGATGCAGCAGCGTATTATGAAATGAGGCGATTGTCGTCTCCTGACCACCGTGCTGGCTGGCGGTAGAAACAAAGACGCTGCCAACCTTGCCAATCAACGCTCCGGCAAACCAAAGTTTACCAGTTTGATCTAGAAAATTGCGCATCTGAGAACACATATTGCCAAAACGCGTCGGCGTACCAAAAATAATCGCATCGTAATCGGACAGTTCGTCAACCGTTGCGATGGGTGCGTCCTGCTGTAGTTTGGCACCGGCCTTTCGTGCCGTTTCTTCATCCATCAGTTCGGGAACGCGTTTAATGGTGACCGTGGTGCCATCCACGCTGCGCGCGCCGTCCGCCACGGCATTTGCCATAATTTCGACGTGACCATACATACTGTAGTAGAGAACTAGAATTTTACTCATTGTAATGCCCTCCACCGGATTATCCCGGTAATATTATCATCTGCACAACGCTGCGCTCAATGCACAAAAAATCTTCACTCATACAAATATCATCTGCACTCAATGATAAATCAAACGCGTTACACTAAAAAACAATCTTTTTGAGTCAATAAACGCTTTGCCATAAATAAACGCGAACTGGTATGAAACAACAATTACGGAGGATTGATGAACTATTGCACGAAAACACAAAGGCTAAAGTTTTGTACCCAAGCATTCCCATAATTTTCAAAATTTTCGCAATCTATGTAAAAGTTTCAGCCATGCAGATTATAACTGCCATTAAATTTTTATTTTCTGAATTGTCCTGGACACTTTTTATAGTATTTTTGAAATAATCTGCACAGTGTTGTTTCATTGCTTAGACCGGATTTCTCGGCAATACTCTTCAGCGGTTCGTCGGTGGAAATTAGCAGATCCTTTGCAAATTTTAACCTTATTCGGCGTACATCATCAGTCGGCGAAACGCCTGCAAGCTTAATGTATTTCCTGAGAAAATGAAACTTGCTGAGTCCTGCGGATTTTGCCATTGATTCAAGCGAGTGATTTTTGGTTGGTTCTCGTATGATTGCGTTACGGGTGCTCTCGACGAGAGGGGAATCGCCGTGCTTGACAATTCTCATCATTTCTGCCAGAAATGCCTCCAGATAGCTGTTCATGAGGCTGGATGACTCCGACGGATGAAGTATTATGCTTTCGTTGAGCATCCACGTCGCAATAATCCTTAACCTTCCTTTGGAATCTTTTACTTTCAATGGAATTTCTTCAGGAAAGCCTGCGCCGGAAAAAGATAAAAAAACTGTTTCCAGCGGAAGATTGTCCCCGCTCCACTCCTCATGGCTGACACCCTGCCTGAAGACAAGGACATCGCCTTCCGAGGCTTCTATAAGCGCATTGTCTATTAAAACTTTTTCAAACGCCCGCATGACTACGACAATTTCATAAAAGTCATGGGAGTGTTTTCCCATATGCCATGATTTTTTCTGCGAGTTAAACCCGACATGATTTAAATTAAATTTGTTCATAAGATTATTCATATAGCAATATTTGTAAATATTATAGCAATATCAGTAATTATAATAAGCTTGATATAAGCACTAATAAAGCATAAATTTAGTTAGTTTCAAAAGACAATTATTGTAAATGGAGAAATATGATGAAAGATGAACAGAAGAAAGTGAGAATCGGGTTTGTTGGAGTTGGTGGCATGGGTCAGTGTGCGCATCTGAGGAATTACGCGACGCTCCCGGACTGTGAAGTCGTGGCGATAGCCGAAATACAGAAGGACATGGCTGCAAAAGTCGCAGCCCGGTATGGAATCGGAAAAGTCTACAACGACTACAAGGAAATGCTTTCAAAGGAAAAACTGGACGGCATAGTCGCGTCCCAGCCTTTCACTCGGCACGGACAGATTATCCCAGATCTGCTTGAGGCCGGAATCCCGGTATTCACTGAAAAGCCGATCGCTGGTTCTCTTGAAGTCGGTCGCAAGATTGTAGACGCCGTCAGGAAAAACGGAACATGGATGATGATAGGTTATCATAAGCGCAGCGATCCGGCGACCATGTACGCCAAGGCCGAGATTGACAGGCTGAAGAAGACCGGCGAGCTTGGGAAACTGAAATATGTCAGGATAACCCTGGCCGGCAACGACTGGATGAACAACGGATTCTTCGACATCATACGCAGCAATGACCCAAGGCCGGATTTTAAGCATGACGATCCGGCGGAGGATATGAACGAAGAACAATACAGACGTTATATAAGTTTTGTGAACTATTACATACATCATGTAAACCTGATGAGACACCTGCTGGGAGATTCTTACGAGGTCAAATTCGTATCCGGCTCGGAAGCGATGTTTGCCGTCAGCAGCAAAAGCGGAGTTGACGGAGTGGTCGAGATGACCCCTTACGGAGGAAGACTGGAATGGGACGAAACTTCGCTCGTCTGCTTTGAACACGGTTATGTGCGCCTTGAGACACCATGCCCGCTTTCGATCAATCGGCCCGGGTCTGTTGAACTCTTCCGCGACGCCGAGTTGATGCAAAGGAAAAACACATCTCCCCGCCAATGGTGGGAAGCACAGGAATTCACAGGTTTCGCAGATACGGAGCCGGCTAAAGGCAACATCGCCCAGAAGATCGTCCCAAGCCTCCCGTGGATACATGCGATGCGCCAGCAAGCCATGAACTTCCTCGCCGCAATAAGAGGGGAGGTCCGCCCACTCTGCGATGCGGAAGAGGCGCTGGAAGACCTGCAAGTTGCCAGACAGTACCTGAAACTGGTGACTGGGAAGTAAAATTAAAAATATCCGAAGGAGATTTTTATGCCAAAGATTGCAATGATAGGAGCGGGAAGTCAGATTTTCTGCAAGACGCTCTCAATGGACATCATGGCCACACAGGCTCTGAAAAACAGCGAGATCTGGCTGATGAGCAGGACAAAACCAAAAATCGACCGGATGGAGAAGTTTCTCAAGAAAGTCGTCAAGGAAAACAAACTTCCGACGAAGATATACTCCACCATCGACAGGAAAAAGGCTCTCGAGGGCGCAGACTTCGTGATTGTCATGATCCAGGTCGGCGGTCTTGACGCCTTCAAGATAGACTATGAAGTCCCGTTGAAATACGGCGTTGACCAGTGCATCGGGGATTCCCTGGGCGCAGGCGGGATTTTTCGCGGACTTCGCACAATTCCGGTGCTTGTGGAAATAGCCGAAGACATGAGGAAACTCTGCCCGAACGCGCTTCTCCTGAACTACAGCAATCCGATGGCGGCGAACTGTTTCGCCCTCGGTAAAGCCGCATCCGGCATCCAGTTCATCGGCCTTTGCCATGGCGTGCAGACAACGCTTGATCTGCTCAGCCGCTATGCGGATGTTCCGAAAGAGAATATTGATTATCTCTGCGCCGGGATAAATCACATGGCATGGTTTCTCCAGCTCAAAGACGGCAGGACTGGAAAAGACATTAATCCGGTAATAATGAAAAATATTGAGAAGCCGGAATATTATGTGAACGAGAAAGTCAGATGCGAGGTTGCGCGCCATTTCGGCTATTTCATGACGGAAAGCACCGGTCATCTTTCGGAATATATACCGTGGTTCAGAAAAAACCGGAAAGCTCTTGAGCTATATTGTGACCAGCCGGCATTCGGCGGGGAAAGCGGCGCATACTACAAATACTGTGCGTATCTCGCGGATAAATTCGGGGAGATAGATTATCTGGAGTTTGAAGATACTAAACTCGGCAAGCGCAGCGTTGAATATTGCAGCTATATTCTCGAAGCGAAGACAACCGGGATTCCATTTAAATTGAACGGCAACATCAGGAATGAGGGTTATATAACCAATCTTCCGGAAGGGTGCTGCGTTGAAGTGCCGGTATTTGTAGACAAGCAGGGGTTCCATCCGGTAAAAGTCGGAAATCTTCCTGCACAGTGCGCGGCGCTCAACATGACTAACGTGCTTGTCCAGCAGCTTACGGTTGAAGCTTCTCTGAACGGAAATCCTGAAAACATCGTGCATGCAATCGCCATGGATCCGCTGACCAGCGCGGTCTGTACGCTGGCGGAAGCCATGGAGATGGCGGCTGAAATGCTAGAGGCCCAGCGCGAATGGCTACCGCAGTTCAAGGGTAAAAAGATTGCCCCGAAACCGGCGGTAAAAATGCCGAAGAACGTGAAACCTGTAGATGTTCCGATTGATCCGGCGCTGGCAATTGTCCACAGGTTCGGCAAACTGGCGGAGATGAAAGCAAAATGAATATGAAATGTGGTGAACGACTGGTCCGGTGTCTTACCGGTGGCGACATTGACCGTATCCCTTTCGGGGTCGGGTTGGGATGGTGCCCGTGGGGTGAAACCCTGAAACGCTGGCACCTGGAGAGCAGTAATCCGTCTCTCGAGCCGGCAAGCGTTTTCGGCTATGATTCCAGTTTCGCCGTTCCCAGCTTAGAAAGCGGTACTTTTCCCCATTACGAAAAAAAAATCATCGCCGATGAGGGCGAGACCATCGTCAGTTTAGACTGGCGCGGCATTACTATGCGCAACCGCAAGGATGGCGGTTCGATGCC
>CAZITV010000060.1:0-12186 GCA_964542255.1 uncultured Victivallaceae bacterium | reverse complement strand
GGCGATATCTATATCGTACGAGGATTTATGGCAAAAATCGGTGCCAATGGTCAATCGTTTGTCTATCAATGAAAGCAAATTGGTATCAAATTGAATTAGCGATGAGACATGCGCCGCAGTCAGCATGACATTTATCACAATATTCACGATATAAATGTAAAACGCCTTGACAGGCTGCAGCAGACTTAAACAGTTTATCATCAGCTGCTGGTACTTTAAACCAGCGTGCCGCCGCAATTTTAGTAATACGGTTAGATTGTGTCGCAGGCAGTGTGAGCCAAACGGATAAAGGTAAACTGCTGTCACTACCGCCAATCTTTGCCGCGGCATAGAGTGACGGCAGAATAGCGTTTACTGTCATCTCCAAGGCGCTGCTGTTACCAAATACAGCCGCACCTTTTGAAGCCAAGGCAGTAAATGAATTATACTTATCCCAAAACGGATGGCGGCAAACTAATGCGTCAACAATAATTTTTCCAATTTGTGCTTTATCCTCATATCCAAAAATTAGTTGTGATATTTGCTGTAAAGGATTTTCTCCGAAACGTTGATATAGTTCAATGATTGCGGCGATGCGGCGTTCGGGGGAATTGGCCGGACGACTCAATCTTTTCCAATTGATACCAGGCCGCGATCCGATTCTAATGCGCCACCACTCCCGCCAAATATTATCAGTAAATTGCCGCATTTCATCAGTTTGTGTCACAACCGCTGAATCTGGCAATAATCCAGATTCCCCCCATAAAATTGCCGATGGCGATTTTTTTCGAATTTCAACAGGATATTCATAAAACCGTTCAAACAGTTCAACGAACGAGTCACGATTCCGCTTATATCCGGCGGCTTCGAAGATCAACCGCATGCAGTATTTTTCAACACCTGACTTCACCATTTCTTTAAGAATACGTTCGCTTTTTGCATAAAAACGTTCAATTCCTGCAGCACAAAGCGCTGCCAATAATTGCTCTGAATTTATATTAAAAAAGTAATCTGCACAATTACCTCTGAGGTATTTCTCATTTTGCGTCGATTTAACATTGCGCGGCAACACAAATACCTGCGGCAATGTTGCGGCGCATTCTGCTGACAAATCATTTACGCCAACGACGTGGAGGATAACATTGTTATAGGCCGCGTCACTATTGTGATTGTGTTTCATCCAATCCGAAGCACGGCGGTGCACTTCAATCGGACCAGTGATTACCTTCCCGTTAATGCTGATTTTGGCATTGATAAAATCCGGTCCGTCTTCAACGTTCCAAGTACCTGGAGAAAAAACCTTGAGTAGTGCACCATCATCAATCACAAAGCTATAACCTGTTTGAATATTATTCCAGGCACGTTGAATTTCCACTTCTGGTTTATCTAATCGCTTATTTTTCATTTCAGTTTCACTTGTATTTTACAGTCATTGCGATAATATGTAATATATAGTGCTAATTTCAAAACTCTTTTGAGATTTTTGCGTCTTTTTCGAGTTTTTGGTGACTTATGCTCATCTTGCGTAACGCTGCTACGCTTGATTTTGCTTAAAATCATCAAAATCTTCCATAAAATCTGCAAAACATCAATTCAAAATAGCTTTGCAATTACATCTATAGCCCATAAATGCTGATGATAAGTTTATTTTTTTAACCTTATTTGAGGATATAAGCTAGGGGATGTTATCTAAAATTCAATGGTGGTCTTATGAAATTTATTTTATTTTATAGTGCATTGGCAGCAATAATAACTACGGTTACCGCACAAACAAACGTGCAAGATCGCGAATCCAGAATCACCCCGGTAGTACAATCCATAGCAAAAGTGCTGCCTTCTGTCGTAAATTTAAGTACGGTTAAAACCGTTGAATTTGGCAACAATGGCAATTCGAATGAAAACCCGGCACTGGAAGAAATTCAATTAGGACAAGATAAAGCATACTCATTGGGCAGCGGCAGCATCATTGATGCGTCAGGACTAATCGTCACTAGCGCCCACGTAGTCCACCGTGCCGTAAAAATCAACGTTACCCTCCATGACGGACGAAATATCGTCGCCGAATTACTCGCAGTTGATGATTTAAACGATATTGCAATGCTTAAAATTAATGTTGCCGAAAAACTGCACCCAATCCCCATGGCGACTCCAGGCGACCTGCTGTTAGGCGAAACCGTAATTGTAGTTGGCAATCCCTATGGCCTGGGTAACACCATTACACAAGGGGTGCTCAGCGCCATCGGCAGAAAAGTTACACACAATAACAAACTGCTCTTCGCTGACCTGCTGCAGACAGACGCAGCAGTTTACCCTGGCAGCAGCGGTGGGCCTCTAATCAATATTACAGGTGCAATGATTGGTCTGAACAGTGCAATGCTCAAAGAGGAAAAAAGCATCAGTTTTGCTATTCCGCTGCAACGTATTGAAAACATTCTAGCCGGGTGGCTTATTCCAGAACGCTTTGACAATGTTTCTCTGGGAATCATTCCAGCTGTTCAACGACTTGAAGATGGGAAATTATTATTTTATATCCGCGAAGTGTTCAATGATTCTCCGGCATGGAACGCAGGAATCAGAGCCGGTATGCTCATCAAGGATTTTAACGGTACACCGGTGACTGATTTGATTGATTTATCGCGTATCTTGTATAAAATAAATGCCGGTGAAAAATGCGTCATTAACTCAATCGATGAAAAATGTTTTCGCTTTAAAACCGAAAAACTTGCAATTACAGACGGTAAAAAATTAGCAGAAATCAAACTAGGGCTAAAAGTACAACCGTTAACTGCCGAAATTGCTGATGCGCTGCACTATCCGTTTATTGGCGGCGCAGTAATCAGTGCTCCGCTGGATAACGGCAGCAACAGACTGGAACGCGGCGAAATCTTGCTCCGTCTTGGCGACGTCGCCATCAATAACATGAATGACATCAGTAAAGCGCTGCAGGGAAAAAGATTTGGCGAAACTATTCCAGCGATGGCAGTTTCTGTTAATAACTATGCCGACCGTTTTTACCTGCGAAAAAAAGTACTCGAACTAAGAGTACAGTGAAATTGCGTAACTGCAGTGCTAATTTTAAATGTATCCTTTAAAATAAATGCGTAACCATTTCATGTCGAGATTGTTTTTAGTTCGTAAAAACTACCTTTCACCGCATCCTTAACACGATATACCCTTGCGCCGTCAACAGTGCTTTGATTGCATTCGACAGAATACAAAAACGGCATAGCGCTTCGACGTTTCCACTTGTGAAAAATAAAGCTGATAATATTCTTCATGCTCTTTGTCTCACCTGCCGTCCACCAGTAATTCTTTGTAATTAAGCAGTTATCAGGTAAAACGATCGCACCCGCCAACTGCCTGCATCTAGATGACAATTAATATAATTGCAATAATTGTGAGATAACAACTTGATTTTTATTATTATGGTATTATATTACTACAATACAATAAAACAGGAACGAATATGGTTGACAGTATATTAAAAATATCAGAAGCGTTGACGATGGGGATGCATGCATGTGCAATGATTGGCAGCCTAAACCCTGGAGAAAAAATCAGCTCCAAAAAGATTGCGGCCGAGTTATCATATTCATCCGCCCATCTATCGAAGGTAATGAGATTACTGGTGCGTGCTGGAATAATTAAATCGGTGACTGGGCCGAGTGGAGGTTTTGAAATGAACAAGCCTCTTGAAGAAATTACTCTAATGAGTATTTATGAGGCTGTCGAAGGTAAGTTCCCGGGTAAAAATTGCCTACTCAACCCTGCTATCTGCTCGGGTAGAAAATGCGTTTTCGGTAAATTTATTTATGAGACGAATTCACAAATTAGAGTTTTTTTTTCTAACACGAAACTAGAAGATTTAATCAAATCAAGGAGGGGACAATGTTTCGCAGAATAGTTAAAATTGATCAGGATAAATGTAACGGCTGTGGTCTTTGTGTAAGTGCCTGTGCGGAAGGAGCAATTCAGTTGATTAATGGGAAAGCTCAATTAGTCAAAGATAATTATTGTGACGGGCTAGGCGCATGCCTGGGAGAATGTCCGCAAGACGCAATAAGCATTGAAGAAAGAGATGCTGAAGCGTTCAACGAAGATGCGGTTAAGGCTCATCTGAAAACTTTTGCAAAGAAAGAAAACCAAAAAGAGCATGCCTGCGGCTGTCCGGGAATGCAGGTAAAGAGTTTTGAGCAGGAAAATGTGCATAATAATGTTGGTGATGTCGGATCAGAACTCAGGCAGTGGCCTGTACAACTGCATCTGGTGCCAACTGTTGCGCCCTATTGGGACGGGGCAGATTTGCTTTTTTGTGCAGATTGCGTTGCGGTTTCATACGGCAATTTTCAACGTGATTTATTGCGTGGTAAAAGAATTATTATTGCCTGCCCGAAGCTAGATGAAACCGATGGCTATTTGGAGAAATTAACTGCAATAATCAATGACAACAACATAAAAAGTATTACCGCGGTACGCATGGAAGTTCCATGCTGCAGTGGAATTGTCGGCATCGCGGCAAGAGCTCTTGAGAATTCTGGCAAGCAAATTCCGTTTAATGAAATAATTATCGGCATTAATGGACAAATTAAATAAACAACTAACAAAGGATTGAATCATGGATTGTTCATGTAACAAGAAAAATAAAATTGAAAAGGGTACTGGTCACAAGCTTAACGAATTGACTGAGTATGCCACTGGGGCGGTTGTAAGCCGGACTATTGTGCAAAATCCCTCAGGCACTCTCACAGTTTTTGCGTTTGATGATGACCAAAATTTGAGCGAGCACTCTGCTCCATATGATGCAATCATTCAAATACTTGATGGACAGGCAGAAATTATTATTGGTGGCAATTCAAATATATTGAGTGCCGGAGAAATGATTATAATGCCGGCGAACATCCCTCACGCTGTCAAAGCAATAAGTAAATTTAAAATGCTTTTGACTATGCTTAAAGCATAAATAGTGATAATGATTAAAGCCATGCGCTGCAAGCAGCGCATGGCTTCTTTATTTTTTAGGGAAACTGAGTCAAGAAAGTATCTTTAAAATAGTTCATTCCATTGGCTTTCATTTTTTAACTTTTATAAGACGAACAAAGTACATCTGCAATGTAATTCTGCATTAATTTGCTTTAGAATTGCAAATCTATATCAAATATCTATTTTTTGATATAATTATAAAACAAGTGAACAAAGATAAAATTAAATTGTCATATATATTAAATGTGATACTGATGTGCGGACAAGTCATCGGCAGCAAAAATTAATAATTCGATATTGATTTTGCTGCCATAGGCTGCACAAAATAAGTTTATCGGTGCTAAATAACAACTTGAGCAAACTTAAAGATATTTTTTAATGCTCGTAAATAAATTAGGAGACATGACTATGCAGCAGCAGGAGATTCAACAATTACAGGCAAAAATCAGGGAGGTATCAAGTTTTCTATCACCATTGCGGACAGAAATCGGTCGGGTGATGGTTGGTCAAGAACATTTAATCAACCGTTTACTAATGGCGCTTATAGCCAATGGACATGTTTTACTTGAAGGGTTGCCAGGATTGGCAAAAACGCTGGCCGTCAAAACATTAGCGCAAACGCTTAATGGTACATTCTCAAGAATCCAGTTTACTCCAGACTTATTGCCTGCCGACGTAATTGGAACAAGAATTTATAACTCTGACACCCATACTTTCAGCACTAAACTTGGTCCAGTTTTTGCAAATTTGGTGCTGGCTGATGAAATTAACCGAGCACCTGCTAAGGTTCAAAGTGCATTATTGGAATGCATGCAGGAACATCAAGTAACAATCGCAGGCGAAACACATGTAATGCCGAAACCGTTCCTGGTAATGGCAACCCAAAATCCTATTGAACAAGAAGGTACTTATCCCTTACCTGAGGCTCAAATTGACAGATTTATGTTCAAATTAAAGATTGATTACCCGAAGCGTGACGAGGAGCGCTTAATTATTGAACGGATGGCACACCCCGATTTAAACTTAAACGCAATATCAATTGGACAACTGGAGGATATTGAACTTGCGAGGATCTGGCTGGATAAAATTTATATTGATGAAAAAATCCTTGAATATGTACTGGACATAGTTATATCAACCAGAACATCACGCCATAATGAATTATCGCAGCGCCAATCTGAAGCAAAATTAAATAATTTGATCAACTATATTCAATTTGGCGCATCACCACGTGCCGCCATCAACATAGTTGTCGCTGCCAAGGCAGCTGCGTTCATGGAAGGAAGAGCCTACGTTGTGCCGCAAGATGTTAAAGAAGTTGCAGCAGATGTTTTACGCCACCGCATTATTCTAACATACGAGGCTGAAGCTGAGAATCTAGACGCTGATGCAATCATTAAAATGGCACTGGATGAATTACGTACGCCATAACCAACATTGCTAAATTGCAGGTTATTTATGTTACCGTCAGAACTAATCAAACAAGTCAAAAAAATTGAGATTAAAACCCGTCGTATCGTTGACGAAATAATCGGCGGTGCATATCATAGCGTATTTAAAGGACGCGGCATCGAATTTGATGAGGTTAGAGAATATACCTATGAAGATGACGTTCGGGATATCGACTGGAATGTGACGGCACGAACCGGAACCGCATATATTAAAAAATATATTGAGGAACGCGAACTCACGGTCATGCTGCTGGTGGATATTTCAGCATCCGGGTTGTTTGGCAGTAAGGAAAAAATAAAACGGCAACACGCGATAGAAACAGCGGCACTTTTGGCATTCAGTGCAATTCGCAATAATGACAAGGTCGGAATGATGTTGTTTTCATCAAAACCGGAACTTTATTTACCGCCACGTTCAGGACGAAGCCGCGGGCTTAGACTGATTCGCGAATTAGTGGCGCATACGCCAAAATTTCAAGGCACTGACATTGGCGGTGCGCTTAAAAACGCCATGCAGTTACTGCACAAACGCAGTGTCATTTTTTTAATCAGCGATATGCTGGACGACAACGATTACGAAATTACATTAAAGATTGTTAACCGGCGCCACGATTTGATTGCCATTAGAATTTTAGATTCGAATGAATTAAATTGGCCTGCCAGTATTAATGTCATGCTGGAGGATGCGGAAAATAGTATAAATGTCGCGTTCAATGGCCGCAGCAATCAAGCGCTTAATAGTTTTGCATTGAATGCTGCCACTATACATAACAACATTAAGCGTTCGTGTGACCATGCTAAAGTTGATTTGATTGATATTTATTGCGGCGAAGATTATGTAAAACAACTAGTGAATTTCTTTAAATCACGTGGGAAACGACGCTAACATTATAGCTTAGACAAGGTAAAGAAAATGAAATTTGGCACAAGAAAAATAATTTATTCTTTTGCTATTGCTGCTGTTATCGTGTTATTAACAGCAATAATTGGTGCAGCTTCGTTGTATTGGTACGGAGTAAAACAAAACATTAAGATAGAGAATATCGGCGGACTTAAGACCTCCCCTGCCCGCGATGTGATACTTGGGGAACCAGTAGAATTTTCAGTGCTTTTGAAATGCCCGTGGCATCGCTTCCCAACTGAAAGCACAATTGAAACCGGCAAAGGAATTTGTAAAATATCAGGTCCGGAGATATCGCGTGTTGAATGGCGGGCAGGATATTCAATATGGCGGGTAAGCGCTAAAGTCAAGGCATACCGTACCGGCAATATTCCGGTCGGCAAAATGTACATAAGCTTTAACCGTTATGATACAAAAACCACAGATATTGGCATAGATTTCACGATACCGAGCATAAATGTTATACCAATAAATAATGTTTCCGGGTATTCCTTAGAAGTTGCCGAAAAAATGTCAGCAATAAAAGCTTTTGAAAGAAAATGGTATTTGATACTAGGGATATTATTAGCCGCGGTCGTGATTATTTTTTTGTTATACCGCCGGCGCAATAAAAACACTGTAATAATTACGCCATGGGCTGCAGCATTGGTTGAGCTTTCAGAATTGCGCAATAATTTCAGGAACGGACAAATAAAAGCAGACAGCTGTTTTGTGCTTCTCACTGATATTGTAAGGCAATATCTAGAAAAACGTTTTTGCTTTCATGCTCCAAGCCAAACCACTTCTGAGTTTTTACTAGAACTGAATCGTCCAGAGGGAATTTTACCAGCCCCGCATCGTCCTTTTTTAAAAGAATTTATGACCGCGGCAGATTTAGTAAAATTTGCCAGACAAGACCCTGACGAGCACCTGTTAAGTCTGGCTCTGGACAAGGCAGAATTATTAATTATTGAAACTAAGCCTGAAGAAAAAGATGGAGGCAAAAAATGACTTTTGCATACCCATTAGTTATGTTGCTATACATTCCACTGATAATAGCGTTATTTTATATTTGGCGAAAACCGTTGCCGGCAATTAGAGTGTCAACTGTGAAACCATTCATTGTCGCCAAAACGTCAACTCGACCTATTGCTTTCAGGCTGCCACAATTAATGTACAGTTTAGCAATTATTTTGTTGATTTTTGCTTTGGCCCGGCCTCAACTTGGGACTGAACGTGTAGTAATCCGCGCTAAAGGTATAGACATTATTATAGCAATTGACTTATCCGGCAGTATGCAGGCGATCGATATACCGAAAAATATTAATGACGAAAAAGAGCTTTACGCCGCAATACGTTCAGGCAAAATTCAAAATCGTCTTGAATCTGCCAAACGTGAAATTAAGCATTTCATAGAGTGCCGACCAAACGACCGAATTGGACTTATTGGTTTTGCCGAAATGGCTTATAATATTTGCCCCCCTACCCTTGACCACGCATGGTTGATTGCAAATATGAATCGTCTGCAGCCAGGCATTATCGGGGATCGCACCGGCATTGCGTCGCCAATTGCAAGCGCGGTACACCGCCTGGAAAAATCTGACTCAAAGCGCCGGGTTATGGTACTGTTTACAGATGGCAGCAATAATATTGAAGATCGGATTTCGCCACGGCAGGCAGCTAAATTTGCGCAAACTGGCAATGTAGTTATTTACACTGTTGGAATTGGCAGTGATGACGCATGTGTCCCGCAACAAACAATGGGGGGTGTTATGCTGGCGCCGATTAAAGGAGAATTTGATGAAAAATTGCTTAAAGATATCGCACAGTTTTCTGAAGGAAAATACTATCGTGCTGCTGATGCAGACGGCTTGGAAAAAGTAATGAGCGAAATTAATAAAATTGAAAAAACTATTATTGAACAACCAAAATATATTGATTACCGGGAATTCGCGCCTGATGTAATGCTGATTGCGATAATAATGACACTGCTTGCGTTCGCGCTTGAACATACGCTTTGGATCAAAGCACCATAATTAACCGCACGGAGATAAATTACTCATCAGGGTACTGAATAACTCTATCATTCAAAATTGAATAGTAACAACCGGTACCACATTCAGCCCGATAGCTTGGCTGAAGAGCGACCTTGCCTCCACCTTCGGGCAAGTCAATCGCAAAAGTCGGGACAGCTAAAGATGAGAGTTCAGAGCGGAAATTACGCAAAATTTGCAACCCTGCCGCTATACCGGTGGAAAAATGCCCTACCCCGCGAACCGGATCAACATGAAATAAATAATGCGGCTTGACATTAATTTTAATAAGGTTTCTAAATAATTTTTCGAGAATTATTGAATCGTCATTAATACCGCGTAAAAGCACTGTTTGATTTAACACCGGGATGCCGGCGTCAATGAATTTTCTGCATGCTGATATTGACTCATCGGTGATTTCACACGAATGATTAAAATGCGTCATAATCCATAATCCTGATGAATATTGGCGCAGTGAGTCAATAAGAGTGGAATCTATCCGGGAAGGCAAAACAACCGGCATCCTGGTCCCGATTCGTATGATACCAATATGAGGAATTGTTTTTAGTCGTTGAATAATGTTCAGCAGCAATTCATTACCCAACATTAATGGGTCGCCGCCAGAAATCAGCACTTCCTGAATATCAGCATTTCTGAGCAAAAAACGTATAACTGTTTCAATTTCAGTGTCAGATATATTCGGCAAATCATTGCCGGTCGCCCAATATCTTTTTCGAAAACAGAAGCGGCATCTCACTGCACACTTGCCTGTGGTCAGCAATACTGCTCTATCCTTGAACCGCCTAATCAAACGCGGCACCGGCATTTGTTGTTCTTCGAACAAAGGATCCTCTGAAACATCGCCACTTCCCAGCTCAGCCTGGTCCGGCATGCACTGCTTCCAAATTGGGTCAGAACCGCTCTTATCTGCAATCAGTTTCAGATAGTACTCTGTCGCCTGGACAGGATAAACTTTTTCGACCGCCTCACTTCCTGCCGGCAAAGTTATATTTAAAAACTTTGCAATTTTATCTGAGCCATTGATAATGTCCAAGCTCATTTAACTTCATAAGTCCAGTATTTACCATTCCACGTGCGGGAAACTGAACCGCAGGAGCAATTAAGCGCAGCCTTGTCCAGTAATCCAGCAATTTCAATTTCATCGTTAGGCAAACCAACCTGTTGTGCAATTTCTGAAGCTGTTCCGCTGACTGCACCAATAGCTTTTACTTTTGCGATAAAATCCTGTTTTAGGTTAAGAATTTTTTGTGCGGCCAGCTTATAGGCCTGCACTCCGGGTTGATGGAATGCATTGATATGAATTAACTCAGCATACACAGCTACAGCCCGCTCGTAAAGAGCAATTATCATACCTAAATTAAATTCATTAACTTTGTCAATTGAAATATTGATTACTTGTCTGCCTTTACTTAACAATGCCGCCGCCAGTCCCGCCATAAATCCGTGCAAATAATCACCCATTTTATTCTGCTCATCAATTGGCAAATTCACGGTGTCTCTAACAACCTCAAAGAAAGTAACAAAAAAATCGTCACGCCCGTCATTTAGCTGTTGAATATAAGCATGTGCATCAGTACCACCCTTATTGCCGAATACATTAAGTCCCTGATGAACAATCTTACCGTATAAGTCCTTTTCCTTGCCAATGCTTTCCATAACTAGTTGCTGAAGATATCTGGATAAGAGTACTAAGCGGTCTGAATAAGGCACTATCACCATATTGCGGTCACCTTTAGCATTGCCAGAGATATACCACATTGCTGCCATCATATATGCAGGATTGGTAAGCAATTCACGATTTCTTGTCCAATTATCCATTCTGCATGCGCCAGCGATAAACTGTTTAAAATCTACGCCGGCAAGAGCCGCCGGCAAATGACCAACAATACTGGTTTCACTTGTTCTACCACCAATTGATTCTGCCATTTCGAATACAGCCAGCCACTTATTATCAGCAGCATATCTGTCGAGTTGGCTATCTTTCATAGTAATTGCGATGGCATAATCAGCAAAGACAAGTCCGCGCTGCTGGTATAAATTTTGCATCGCCACCATATTATTCTTTGTTTCCTGAGTTCCACCTGATTTCGAAATGCTAATGACAAGGGTTGTCTCCGGGTCAATTACCGCGGTAACATCTGCAAAACCCGAGCTATCGGTATTGTCAAGGAAATATAATTTCAGATTATTGCAGCGGCGCTCCAATGACAATTCGTTCCAATATGGTCCATTAATGGCGAATTGCATAAACTGCGGACCGAGTGCAGAACCGCCGATGCCGTTAATGACTGCTGCATCAAATGCTTTACCTGATTTGTTGCGGATCGCACCTGAGCGAATCTTTTCAACAAACGACTCAACATCGCTGAACAAAGATGAATCGCAATAATGGGTGCGGTCTGTAAAATGAGTAACCTTACGATTCTCATCGGGATTTTTTATGGCTCCTGCTTCAATGCGCATCATTTCACTATGAGCACGCTCAATTTTAACACGCATATCATCGAGTTGCTCTCCATCAAATTTCATTCCTGCGAAATTTAACGTAAAACCACTATTGGGCTCAATTAAACTATAATTTTTATTGCGATTAATCCATTCAGAACTGTTCATTTGCATGACACCTTTGGTATAAATTAAACATTTTAGAATATTTCAGACAAAGTTTCACAAGAAATAGTTTTTTTGATTTTCTTACGTGACTAAAAAATGAAGCAAGACAACCAGAAATTTATATTTCAAAGAAATATTACAATTTGCTTCGTGAAATATAAGCTCATCTAAGGTAAAATCAAATTTAAATTTGAAACATTGCTGCTCTAAAGTGGTTAAATTTTTGCTG
>CAZITV010000059.1:0-12186 GCA_964542255.1 uncultured Victivallaceae bacterium | reverse complement strand
GGCGGTGAATGATATTGCCACCGGCAATGAAATCCACCGCATTGGTTTCGTTTTCTTTCGTGTAAATTCGTGTTTTTTCGTGGTAGAAAATGTTTTGTTTTGCTCCGTGCCCCCTGTGTGAGATAACATAGAATGATCCGGTTGTCATATAAATACTGAGCTATTACAAGTAAAAACGGGGAGAAGGAATAACCTATATCATCCCATCATTTTTTGGCGGCTTCCAGGCTGGCGCGCCTGATGGTGCCGCTATTGCCGATGAAATTGGTTGATTGAGCAGAAGCCGGGTTAAGCAGCCGCTGCATTTGTTGTTCACAGATTAACCGCCGGATTGCCGGAGTGGCGGCGAGCTCTAACGGTGATTCCCCTTTGTTGTTTTTGATGAACGGGTCCGCGTCAAACTGCAGCAGCAATCTTACAAACTGCGGGTGATTATATTTGGCGGCCTCATGCAGCGGGGTGTTGCCGAGATTATCCTGCGGACTGACTGCGATGTTCATACTCATCAGGCGCAGCGCGATTGCGGTATTGCCGAACATCGCGGCTCTGGCCAATGGCGTAAAAGAATCACGCAGCATAATGATGGATTTGGCTTTGGTTGATTCCGGGTCGGCATTTCTGGATAAAAGTAATTCGATGATCGCGCTGGATTGCTGATGCACCGCATAATCCAGTGCCGTAGAACCGCTGTAGTTGCGCAAATTGACGTCAGCGCCGGCATCCAGCAATAATTTAGCCATCGTGTAGTCTTCCTGAAATACGGCGATATGCAGCGGCGGGTTACCGAGCCAGTTGCGGGCGTGGATATCGGCGTTGCCGCGCAGCAGTATTGCCGCGGTTTCCGGATGTTTTTGATAAATTGCCCAATGCAGCGGTGTCCAGCCGTGGTCAGTTTTTGGGTTAACGGAGGCACCGGCGCGGAGCAGCATTACAGCCTGTTGGTTGTATCCTTCGTGTGCCGCGAAGTGCAGCGGTGTCCAGTGTTTGAGGTCGCGGGTGTCGGGGTTGGTCATCTTTTGGAGTAATTCGCGCGTCAATTCAATGTTATCAGTTGCAACCGCATAGATTAGGCGTTCCGAATCATCGGCAAAAAACAGGGTAATTTTGCTGAGGTACCGCGGCAGGATCATAGCGCCAATTATGCAAAGCAGCAGGAATCCTATAAGCCACGGCAGCCATTTACTGCGCGGTTTTGGTGCAGCAGCTTTGCTGTGTCCGACCGGGTGTTTTTGCGTCATGGCAGCGGCTCCGGATTTATTGCTAATAGCGAGCATAAGGTTGAAACGGATATACCCGAAACCTTAACGGTTTTCCTTCTGGAGGAACTGCCCTTAATCAACGTTATTTGAGTTGCCCCCACCTGTAACTTTTTGGCGAGAAATTTACACAATTCACTATTGGCGGCCCCATCGGCTGGCAGCGCGGCAACGGCTATCTTAATCCGGTTATCATAAATTCCGGCAATTCTTGATTTAGATGCCCGCGGCTGAATCCAGCAGTGCAGCAACACTCCGTCGCTGCACGCCTGAATAAAATCCGTGCCTTCCGCAGACATCATAATTATGATGCGTTGTCAGGCTTAATTGCCGTTGCCGTTTCATCAGCCGCAGATGTTTCCTCAACAGCGGTTTCGGCGGTATCGGTATTGCCGGCTAAAATTTCTTCCGGCATACCAAGCAGCTTGCGGACTTCTGCAACAGTCAACGTTTCCTTGTCCAGTAATTCAACGGCAAGTTTCTCAAGATTATTGTGCAGGCTGTTCAAGATATCCAAGGCGCGCTGACGTGCGCTGTTTATCAGCAGCTTAACTTCAATATCAATTTCCCGGGCGGTTTCCTGACTGTAGGTTTCCGACGGCGGTGCGTCTGCTCTTACCCGGACTTGCTCATGGTGTTCGCTGTAGCGGATTGGTCCAATCTTATCATTCATGCCAAATGTGCATATCATTAAGCGTGCAATCCGTGTGGCATGGTCAATATCGCCGGATGCGCCGTTGGTTACATCACCAAAAATGATTTCTTCGGCAGCGCGTCCACCCATCAATACTGTCAGTTCATCAAGCAGTTCATTCTTGCTTTGCGTGTAAGCATCTTCCAGCGGCATTGTCAGCGTGGCGCCCAAATAGGCTTGACCACGTGGAATAATCGTTACTTTATGAACCGGGGTGGACAGCTTGCAGTTTAGTGCCACGATAGTGTGACCAGCTTCATGATACGCGGTCAGTTTGCGTTCGCGGTCGCTAATTTTACGGCTTTTGCGTTCACGTCCCCATCTGACTTTATCGCGGGCTTCTTCCATATCCGCCTGAGTCGCCGCCTCGCGGTTGTTCCGTGCTGCCAGCAATGCGGCCTCATTGCACAGGTTGGCCAGGTCTGCTCCGCTAAATCCGGGCGTGGTGCGGGCAATGGTATCCAGTTCAACATTGCTCTCAATTTTTATATTTTTGCTGTGGACGTCAAGAATTTTACGCCGTCCTTTAATGTCAGGCAGATCCATAACTACTTGCCGGTCGAATCGTCCGGGACGCAGCAGCGCCGGATCCAGCACGTCTGGACGGTTTGTCGCCGCCAAAACGATTACCCCGGCTTGAGTTTCCAACCCATCCATTTCCACCAGCATCGCGTTTAGCGTTTGCTCGCGTTCGTCATGACCGCCGCCAAGACCTGAAAAACGAGAACGCCCCACCGCATCAATTTCATCAATAAAAATTAAGCATGGAGTATGTTTTCTGGCTTGTTCAAACATATCGCGGACCCGGCTGGCGCCGACGCCGACAAACATTTCAACAAAATCAGAACCGCTGATGGAAAAGAACGGGACGCCGGCTTCGCAGGCAACCGCTTTAGCCAGCAAGGTTTTTCCTGTTCCTGGCGAACCGGTTAACAGGACACCTTTGGGGATATTGCCGCCGAGCATTTTAAATTTTAGCGGGTCTTTGAGGAATTCTACCACTTCTTTAATTTCTTCTTTGGCTTCATCTGCTCCGGCAATATCGTCAAAAGTAGTTTTTAAATCATTTGGCATAATAATTCTGGCGCGGCTTTTGCCGAACTGCATAGCGCCTTTGCCGGCCATTTTGATTTGGCGTGAAAAGAGGAAATAGATTAGACCGACAATCAGCAAAACCGGGAGAATAGTGGCAAGAAGCGTCCACCAGTTTTCGCGTGGTTCTACCGCGCGTGCCACCGGTTTAAGCAGCTGATCCAGTGATTCTGTATAAATTACCCGGGTCTTGTATTGACCATAATCAGGCGCTTTCGGATTCTTTTTCACTGCGGCGGAAGATTCTTCGGGTGTTAATGAGTATTTGCCTTCGATAAACATTACCCGGTCGGATTCCGGTGATATTTTAACGGTGCGGATTCTGCCTTCCAGTGCCTTACGTTCAAATTCGGATTGATCCCAGCGGATGGTGCGTCCATTTGAGTTAAACTGAAAAAGCATCATTGCGCCGAGCGCCATAAAAATAATGAACCAAACTAAAGCAGCTTTGGGCGGGCGGCGTGTACCTGTCGCTGGCGATTGCGGTGGCGTCTGCGGCGCGTTATTTTTTTTTGGATCCTGTCCATTCTGGTTTTGATTTTTATCATCCATAAACAAAAAATTCCTAAATATAATGTATTGAGCTAAATTTCAAAGAATGCCTAGATTATTACATTGATTGCGGTTATTATGTTTAGAGCTTGTTAGTTCTTCATCACCGCTAACTAATTCTATTTTGGCTTTGAACCGGAATAAGCGGGTACTTTTCACAATTTCTAACCGTCTCAAAGATACTCCGATACTATCACAAAATGCCGTTCAAAAGGTGCAGCCTAAACAAGCTCTGATGAAGTTTACGCAAAAGATTCGGTAAAATGGCAGGTCACATCAAGTTTGCAATCACAACCATTGCAACAGTATCAGCGCCGCGTCCGGATTCTTACGGAAAATCAGAATAATCAGGAAAGCCAGGAGCACGAGAATCGCCACCGCCAGCAAGGATACCAGCGCAATTAAAATCTTTTGGCTGAATCCGCCTTTTTTGCTGTCATCTTTCGCAAATGGCGAAAAGTTATTGAGTTCTTTAACCGTTGCCAGTCCGATTTCGGTGCTGTCTAAGTCAATACCGGTTTGCGTTCTGGTGACTGAGGTAGAAGTTTCGTCATCGCAATCATACAGGATTTCCACTCCGCCCAGTTGGAGGATATCGCTATTTTTCAGCTCTTGTTCGGAAACCGGCACATTATTAACTCTGGTGCCATTGGTACTGTTGTTGTCACGCAAAATATAATTTTTTTCTGCTTTGACAAAATCACAGTGGTGTGAGCTTATCGTTGGATCTTTGATGCAGATATCGCGATCATCAGTTCTCCCTGCAGAATGAACGTCTTTGGTAAGCTCAAAAGTTTTCCCTCTGAGCTTTTCGGAGAGGACAATTAATTTTGGACTTCCTGCCATTTCAACCCTCGCTGATTACTGAATTCTACAATATAACCCAAACCACAATCTGCCGTTATCACAGAAAGAATATACAACACATTATAACAAATGCAAAAATCTTCTCGAAAGATTATTGCGCATTATTATTCTTTCATAATATCTTGGCAAACAGGCTAAACCAATTTGGCGTTCAACGCGATTCACGATAAACGCACGGATAATAACTATATCGGTGTTTACATCAAAACGCAAATAATGATTTAATAAAAAAGTTTGAAAGTTTTTTTTAAGCTTGAAAAAAAGGGGAGATTGCAGTATGGTATAGATTCTGGGATTATTATTCCAGCGAAACTTTATCGGCTGCTTTAGCCGAAATTTTGTTTTTAGCGGGTAGTTTCACAATCGGGCTGGTCAAATAATGTGTTTAAAATCAGCTCAATATTTATAAATTAAGCAGGCAGGTAGAAAATGGCTAAAGTTGAACTCAAAGACAAGTTGACAATGACGTTTGAACAGATTAATCCATGTGAGCGCAAATACAGTTTTGTAATAGATCAGGAAGCTGTCACTGCAGAAACCAGTAAAGTGCTGCGCATGTTTGCCAATTCCGTCGTTATCCCGGGATTCCGCAAAGGCAAAGCACCGGCAAGCATCATTCAAACAAAATACACCGAAGACGTGAAAGAAGAACTGAAAAAACATATCGTTTCCACTGCCGTACAAAAGGCGATTGGTGATGATAAAGATAAAGTTATAGGCGTCACCGAGAAAAACGGTGTTTCAAAAGTTGAACTCGGAGCTGAGTATAAATTTGATTTGACAGTATATTACAATCCGTCTATCACGTTACCGCAGTACAAAGGTTTAACCGTCGAGCTGGCCCCGGTTCAGGCATCTGATGAAGAGGTTAATCAGCGTTTGGATTATATGCGCCAGGCAGGTTATCGTTATGTCACAGTTGAAGGCGCTGCCCAGGCTGAAGATATGCTGAAAGTTTCTTACACCTCTGATTTCGCACTGCCGGACAACGCCTCCGCATCATTAAAACGTCAAGTCTGCTCGGACAGCAACTGGTTATGGCTGAAGACTCCTCCGGTAGTTATCCCCGGCGCGATAGAAGCATTGACCGGCGCGGAAAAAGATAAAGAGTATGACGTCGTTGCGGTTTTTCCCGCTGATTGGAAAGATAAAGAACTTGCCGGTGCAACTATCAACTATAAAATAAAAGTTTTAGATATTCAGCGCCAATCCCAGACTTCGGATGAAGAGCTCTGCGGACATTTTAAAGTTGCCAATATGGATGAGCTCCGTGGAACCATTAAAGACATGGTTCTCAAAGAAAAAGAATCGCGCCGCGGCGATGAGGTGTTTGACGTAGTTTATAAGCAGCTGTCCGAAGCCATTGGTATCTTCCACTTGCCGGAAGTTCTGCTCGAATCTGCTACCAATAAATTTATCCGTCAAATTGTTAGCGAAAAAGTAAAAAGCGAAGAAGATGCCAAGAATATCAAAGATGAAATTGAAGCAATTCGCCAGCAGGCGGCCAAAACTGCCGCCGAATTCGTCCGGCATAACTTGATTATCGGTGAAATAGCCCGCAGTGAAAAAATCTCCGTTACCGGCAAGGAAATGGAAGATCAGTTAAAAATGATGGCAAAAATGTACGGCAAAAATTATAAAGATTTGGCTAAAAATATGTCTGAAGACGACTTGGTGGATATGGAAAAATACGTCATCGCCGACAAAGTCAAAAAAATGCTGGCGCAAAACACTACCATCAATGTCAAAGCAGGTGCTTAATCCAGTTTTTTAACAGATTAAATAAGGAGTCTTTAGCGTGAAAAATTCAGTTTTGGTACCAATGGTAGTCGAGCAAACCGGCAACGGCGAGCGCGGTTATGATATCTATTCCAGGTTACTGAAAGACCGCATTATTCTGCTTGGTACTCCGGTTGATGACACAGTTTCCAATCTGATTGTCGCGCAATTGCTCTTTTTGCAGTCTGAAGACCCCAAAAAAGAGATAGACTTATATATCAATAGCCCGGGTGGTTCGATTACCGCAGGACTGGCTATCTATGACACGATGCAGGTTATCTCCTGTCCGGTGAAAACTTATTGTATCGGTCAAGCCGCCAGCATGGGCGCGGTATTGCTTGCCGCTGGCTCGCCGGGCAAACGCTATGCGCTGCCCAATGCCAGAATTATGATACATCAGCCTTGGGGTGGAGCCGAAGGCACTGCCGCCGACATCAATATTCAAGCCAAAGAAATTTTACGCCTGCGGTCAATGCTGAATCAAATTTTGTCTAAACATACAGGGCAGGATTTGTCGCGCATTGAAACTGATACTGACCGCGACTTCTTTATGTCGGCAGAAGAGGCCAAGACTTATGGACTGGTCGATAATGTCGTTGGCATTGCCGCCGCCAAGTAAACCGAAAAGAATTAAGAAAGTTAAAAAGCATGGCAAAAAGAATTAATCATCCGTTGCGGTGTTCCTTCTGCGGGCGTCACGCCGACAGCCCGGAAGTGGGGCAACTTATTACCAGCCCGGCAGGAGCGACAATCTGCCGCGCCTGTGTTGCCACGTGTCATGACCTTTACCGAAAAGATGGCAAAACATCTGCTATCGAACCGGCGCCGAAAAACCCGGTCGCCGCGCTGCGCGTGCCCAAACCGGCGGCAATCAAGGCTGAACTGGATAAATTTGTTATTGGTCAGGAACAAGCAAAAAAATATTTATCTGTCGCCGTGCACAATCACTATAAGCGTCTGCAGTTGCAGTTGGCTCATAATCCAGATTCCGATGGTTTGGACGGCGTTGAAATTGAAAAAAGCAATGTACTGCTTATCGGACCTACCGGATCCGGCAAAACCCTGCTGGCAAAAACACTTGCAAAACTGCTGGATGTGCCGTTTTGTATTTGCGATGCCACTACTTTGACTGAAGCCGGATACGTTGGCGAGGACGTTGAAAATATTCTCCTGCGATTGATTCAAAATGCCGATTTTGACGTGGAAAGATCTAAAATAGGTATTGTCTATGTTGATGAAATTGACAAAATCGCACGTAAAACTGAAAACGTATCCATCACTCGTGATGTGTCCGGTGAAGGCGTTCAACAGGCACTGCTAAAAATTTTGGAAGGCACTGTTGCCAATGTTCCGCCCAAAGGCGGCAGAAAACATCCTAATCAGGATTATATTCAAATTGATACGACCAATATCCTTTTTATTTGCGGAGGTGCTTTTGTCGGATTAGACAAAATTCTGCAGCGCCGGGTCGGCAAGCAGGTGCTGGGATTCAAACATCACGGGCAAGAAGCCGATACTCCAAAAAATATCAATCAGCCATTTTCACAGTATGAACCTGAAGACTTGATTCGTTTCGGTTTGATTCCGGAATTTGTCGGCAGGCTTCCAGTCATTGCCAATCTTGAACCGCTCAGCAAACCAGATTTGGTGCGGATTCTCACCGAACCCAAAAATGCCTTGGTAAAACAATATCAAAAGCTGATGGCAATGGAAAATGTTAAATTAGAGTTCGACCAGGATGCCATTGACGCACTCGCTGATGCCGCTGTAATTAAGGGCACCGGAGCACGCGGACTGCGTTCAATCCTGGAGTCGCTGATGCTCGAGTTTATGTTCTCAGTGCCTTCTATGGACGCGGCTTGTGAATGCTTAATTACCGGCGCGGTCGTCAGAGGTGAATCAACACCGCAAATAAAAAAAAATAGCACACGGAAACGTTGACAGCTGAAAAATAACTTTTAAGCGGACTGGCGTTTTCAAGATGTCAGTCCGCTATTGTTTTTTATGCCGGATACGGTTTGGATATTGTATGTGGTACCGATTTATGTGTGAACACATGGTATCAGTATAAGGAGGTAATTGCAAAACTATTTTGAATTGATGTTTTGCAGGGGTTTTTGACGATTTTAAACGAAATCAAGCGTAGCAGCGTTACGCTTGATGAACTTAAGTCGCCAAAAACTCAAAAAAACGCAAAATTCTAAAAAGAGTTTTGAAATTAGCTCTAAGGTTAGGCATTTTTACAAAAGAATAATATGGCAGATAAGACACCAACTCAGAATATAGATGAACTCAAAGAGCATCTGCTCAATGAGGCGACATTGGATGTCGGCACCTATGACGCGGATTTAAATACTAAAACCGTCGTAATGGAAAGCTCCGTTACCGACGGCGGCGGCAGCATCATTTCAGACCAGGCGGAAATTACTGCCAATAATGCCGAAATAGCCCAGCTTACCTTAAAACCCGGCGGCAAATACAAATTCGTCCGCAGTGTCGGCTTTGGAGGAATGAAGGCAGTAATGCAGGTGAAGGACAAAGACACCACCCGCCACGTCGCCATGGCTATTATCCCCGATGCCGAAGACCGGCCGCAGGAAGATGTTAACCGGTTTATTCAAGAAGCTAGAATCACCGCCAGACTGGAACACCCGAATATCGTCCCGGTGCACGATATCGGCGTGGATACATCCGGCTCACCATATTTTACGATGAAATTGCTGCGTGGTCAAAGTCTCGCGGACATTATCCGCAAAATGCGTGAGGATGACTATCGTACCTTAAAAGAATATGATCTGACCAGACTGCTGCGCATTTTTGTGAAAATCTGCAACGGTATTGAATTTGCCCATTCCAAACAGGTAATCCATCTGGATTTAAAACCGGACAATATTCACGTTGGCGACTTCGGTGAGGTGTTGGTTTTGGACTGGGGACTGGCGCGGTTTATCGGTGAACCCGAACGTGAATCACAAGAGCCGGAAGAAGACTTTTTCTCTTTGCCGCAGGCTAAATCATCTCAACAATTTACTATCGACGGTATCACTAAAGGCACCCCGGGCTATATGGCACCAGAGCAGGCCGCTGGACAAAACCGGTTCAAAGACGAACGTTCCGATATCTACGCCCTCGGCGCCATTCTCTATACTATTCTCACCTTTGAAAGCCCGATGGCCGGCAAACCGCTGAAAGATATCTTAATGGAAACCATTCACGGCAATATCGAAATTCCCAAAAACCCTGAAGCATTACGGCGTCCAATTCCAGCCGCGCTCGAGGCAGTAATGCTGAAAGCTATGAGCCGTAACGCTGATGACCGCTATCAGACGGTCAATGAACTGCGTGAAGATATTTTCGCCTTCCTGGCCGGCTACGCACCTAAAGCTGAAGATGCCAGTTCCATCAAAAAAACTTATCTGTTTATTAACCGTAACTGGCTGGCATCGCTGTTCCTGATTACTTTGGCGGTACTGCTCGGTCTCTGTCTGTGGCTGGTATTATTGTATCTCGATGACCGGCTAATCTTGTAAGCCGTCCAGGAAAATTAATCTGTACAGTTTTGTGGGCTTGTTATAGTGCTTTGATTTTGATGTTAGTCTTGCTATCAGCAGCCTGCCGCGCGATAATAGCTAAATGGGAAACCATAAAAGTATCTTCCATTGATATTAAACATTTTCCAGCACCCCTGATTTCATCGCAAATATCTTTGAAAAAATTAGCTTCAGGTTTTAATGGAAGTTCAAAGGATTGTAATTCGTGTGTTGCCGCATAGGCCTTCCCGGAACGTACCCAAATGGAGCCAAGGTCGCCTGCGACACGAATTTGGTCGTCGCCATGAGAACCAAATTTGCCGGGCAATAGAAAATCGGCATTAATACTGCCAATCGCGCCGTCAGCAAAATTTATTAACATTGAACTATGAGACTCGCAATCAAGATAGCCGTGATTAGATGAAGTACTGTGTGATGCCGACACATTGTCCCAGTTCCCAATCATCCAGTAACTCAGGTCAATGGCATGAATACCAACCCAAAGAATGGTGCCGCCGTATGTATCGCGGTGTTTGTAGAAGTCAGGCCGATTATTACCGAAACAATATGATTTTTGCCCAAAAAAAAGACTCGGTCTGCCGATAAGACCACTTTTTACTGCTTGATACGCTGCAAAAAAATGCGGCTCATAGCGCATTCCGTGCATACCAAAAATTTTAACATGATTTTCTGCTGCTGATTCCTTAAGTTGATTTAATAATTCAAGGCTATGTGCAACTGTTTTTTCTGTAAAGCAGTTAATGCCGCGATTTAAGCATTCGAGCGAGATTACACCATTGCGGTCAAACCTGGTGCCAATAATTGCAATATCCGGCTTAACCTCGTCAAGCATTCTTTGCCATGAGGCAAAACAGGGGCTTGGCGCAGTTGCAGTTATAGAATTTACCGCATCCGAAGACAAATCACCATCTGTTCCAGATGCAATACCGCAAAGCACTGCATCACGCCTGTCATTCAACGTTTGCATCGCATAGTAATGATGGCCGCTGGTACCGATAATGACTGCTTTTAAGGTCATGGTTGTTCTCCCGGGAACTTGGCATAGTTTCGCAAGTTGATGGTTCGGCTGTTGCCTTTGAAGCATTGCGGGCAGATTTCGCTAAGCATTTTATGTTGTTTGATGGATTGTTCAACGGCATCATTGATACCTTTAACAGCCACCAGTGTAGAGTCGGCAGTGTTTTCTTGATATATATAATCTGGATTAATATTGCTGATTACAGATGAGTCGTGCGCACCATTTACACACAGCGTATGAATTTTGGCTAAACCTAACGTGCAAATGAACTGATTACCGCCTGCTGCTTTGGCGGCAACGGCTTGCATCAGTTGCGCTCTGACTATTTCTGTATCAAGTGGAATATCAACACAGCTCATTGAGGTTTTTATTGTTATTTTATTATTTATTATTGTGATACTGCCATTTTTGCCAATAACATTAATTGTATCGGCCAACATTTGATTTGAGGCGTGGGAAAGAGAGAAATGGCAATTGATATTTTCTGCCGTATCAAGCATTATTGATGCTGTATCTGCTGACTCGATGTTATTCGCGCGGTAAAGTTCTGCTTTGATGGCAAGTGGTGTTACTGCGGTGTCAAGAGTAACTCCACCCAGAAAACAGGACATCATGATATGGTGGGCCATCGCATTATTGAACGGACTATCCAAAACCCATGAATTATTCTGCTGCAGCCGCCCTGCCCAGTTGTTTCGGGTATAATATTTTAAGTCACGAGGCCAGATACCTTTGAAGTTAATTTCAGTTATTTTCCCGATTAAACCAGCGACTAAATCTTTTTTAAGCTGGATGATTTCCGGTCGGTAAAGCTGCTGAAAACCAACTGCGGTGAATTTTTTATATTTGATTTCTGCATCTTGAATTAATTGTATATCCTGAACCGTCGCTGCGGCAGGTTTTTCCAGTAGGACATTAGCCCCCGCTTCCAATGCGGCAATAGCCATCGGTGCATGAAGTGCAATTCCGGTAGGAATACAGCATACGTCTATTCTGCCGGCATATTTATTCAGCATCGTTCGATAATCAACAAAGATTTCCGTGCCGATGCTGCGCAGGAATTGGCATTTTTCAGCTTCCTCTTCCTGGTTGATAATAGTTGCAGCGACGAAATTAATTCGCTTGTTACTATATTCTCTTAGTATATCACCGTAGTGTATGGCTCCGAATCCGGATACGCCAATTAATGCAAAATTTACCATATGAAATTCCTGATGAAGTATTAACGAATTAGGGTAATCCTTTTAGAGTACCGAGTTCTTGACCGTCAAAAACTCTTTGTGTCATCTGTTAATTTAGTCAGTTCTAAATAATAGTCAACCACCACCATAGGCCATTCTTGATTTTTTAATAATTATCAGAGGTAATTGCAAAACT
>CAZITV010000058.1:0-12330 GCA_964542255.1 uncultured Victivallaceae bacterium | reverse complement strand
AACCTTTAAAAAAGTCAATAGTTAATTAAAAAAAATTGCATTTATTTCTAGTTTGTTAATTGTAAAAGTAAACGCACGCCTTAAAAATGAGCATGTGCAATTGGTTTGACAAAAAGATTGATGTGCATTTTCTCACTTTTGTTTTTTGAGTGTTTCTTTGTCGCTGGCAGTTGCTTTCGGATTTTTCACCCTGCAAAAATCAAATCCGGCATTACTGAGCTAAAACCGCAATAGCAAAACAAAAAAATAAATTAAATATTTTATATTCTTTTTGACAAAACTGCTTTACTGTATATATTTACTGTTGATGTAAAAAAGTTTTTAAAGACAGCCGAAGTGCGGAAAATAGAGCTGTTTCGTTAAAAAATAAAGAGGACGTTGGAATGAAAATAGAAGTGTATCCGAAAGTAACTGCGGAGCTGGATCCGGGTTTTATTCCGGCAGTATTATGGAATAAGGAATACCGCAGAGCGGTTGAATCAAGCGGAGCCGGCAAAGATTTGGTAATCGCATTGGAGCGGTCCAATGGCGCAGTTTCCACGTTTGCCACGCGAATATTCCCGCATACGGGTGTGTACCGGCAGCTTAATATAAAATATGTTGAGCGCTTAATTAAATTTTTATTATTTATGAAAGGTGGATTCAGGGTTACTCTGGCAGGAGGAGATGCTTTCCTGGCGGACGATATCCGCGCTATTTATTCAGCGGCTGGGCCGCGGGCTTTTGATGCCGAGATTATGGGAACGCGGATCTATGGAAGACCATTTGAAGTAGTAAGTTGTGATTTGGAGAGTGCACCCCAAAGTCGAGAAATAGAGGTAAAGCTAGGAGGACATCAGGATGGCTGCCGCATCGGTTTTGATTTGGGCGGTTCGGACCGTAAATGTGCAGCGGTGCAGGATGGTAACGTGGTATTTACCGAAGAAGTCACTTGGGACCCTTATTTTCAAAAAGACCCCAGCTATCATAAAGACGGCATTCTGGATTCAATTCGCCGCGCCGCGGCTAAATTGCCGCGGGTTGATGCGATTGGCGGTAGCGCCGCAGGAGTATATGTTGACAATCGTCCGCGTATCGCGTCATTATTCCGTGGTATCAGCCAAACCGATTTTGACGCGCATATTCAAAATATTTTTATTGATATTGAAGCGGAATATAAAGTGCCGGTGATTGTGGCAAATGACGGAGAAGTGACGGCGTTAGCTGGAGCGATGTCGATGCAGTCCACTGCGGTGCTGGGAGTGTCAATGGGGACAAGCCTGGCGGGAGGATATGTGAATCCGCACGGCAATATTACGGATTGGTTGAACGAGCTGGCTTTTGTACCGGTAGATTACCGGGATGACGCGCCGGCAGATGAATGGTCTGGCGATATTGGTTGCGGAGTTCAGTATTTTTCACAGCAGGGCTCAGCGCGTTTAGCACGTCTGGCAGGGATTGATTTTCCGAATGAGATGCCGTTGCCTGAACGGTTGGTTGCGCTGCAGCAGTTGATGAGTGAAAAAGATGAGCGGGCTGCCAAGGTTTACCGTACCATTGGTGTCTGTTTTGGTTATGCGGTGGCACATTTTGCGGATTTTTATGAGATTCGCAATCTATTGATTTTGGGACGGGTAACTTCTGGGGAAGGCGGTGAAATTATCCTGTCAGTAGCGGAACAGACGCTTAAAAAAGAATTTCCAGAATTGGCGGCGCAAATTACTTTCCGTACCCCGGACGAACAATTTAAACGTCACGGTCAAGCAGTAATTGCCGCCAGTCTGCCTGAAATTAAAAAACGTGGGGATTAATTTATGAAAACATTGATTATAAACGCTCATCTGATTTCTCCTGATGTTGAATTGCAAAATGCGGCTATTTTAATAAATAATCAGCAGATTGCCGGGGTGTTTGCTGCCACTGATAAGCTGCCCTGCTGCGATGAAGTTGTTGATGCAGTTGGTAAAATGGTGGTGCCGGGATTCTTCGATATCCATTTTCACGGCCGCTCCGGCTATGACTTTTGTGATGCCTCTCAAGCAGGGATGGAAACTATTGGAATTGATAAATTAAAGGAGGGCGTTACTTCCATTCTTCCAACAACACTGACTGTCCAGGAACAGCAACTTAGGCAGGCCCTGCATACTGCGGCAGAATACAGCCGAAAAAATATTCCCGGCGCAAAAATCGCGGGCATCCATCTTGAAGGACCATTTATTAACTGCAAGTGCTGCGGGGCGCAAAATCCTGAATTTGTCAGGAAGCCAGATATTAATGAAGTTTTACGCCTTGACGCGGTTGCGAAAGTAATGAAAGTATCATTCGCGGTTGAAACAGACGGCGGCAACGGGCTTGTTCGAGAGCTGCTTAACGCCGGGATTACACCATCATGCGCTCATAGCGCCGCCACTTATGCGGATTTTAAAAATGCTAACAATATTGGATTACGCAATTTGACCCATTTTTGCAATCAAATGACACCACTGCACCACCGCGATATCGGCTTGGTTGGCGGCGGACTATTTCACGACGATGTTTTTATTGAGTTAATCTGCGATAAACTGCATGTTTCTGCGGATATGATTCGTTTGGCATTTAAAATCAAGGGCGCGGAGCATATTCTGCTGATTACTGATGCAATGCGGGCCGCCGGATTGAATGACGGCGACTATGACATCGGCGGACTGCCGGTAACAGTTAGCGGCGGCGCCGCCAGATTAAAATCAAACGGCGCTCTTGCCGGCAGCACGCTGTTGTTTAACCAGGCATTAAAAAATGTTTATGAAGTTACTGGATTACCACTGAAAGAATTAATTAAAACTACGTCGTGGAATCAGGCGCGTTCGCTGGGACTGCCAGGAATTGGAAAAATTGAACCAAGTTACCGCGCGGATATTGCGGTGCTTAATGACGATTTTTCTCCAGCCTCGGTCTTTGTGAATGGCATTCGCCGGCTTGGATAATTTCGCCATCTATAAACAGTTAATCCGCAAGACCACTTATCGGTAATCCTTGCTAATCAGCAAAAGACTGATAAATTAAAGCCGTGAAAACCGACGGAGCTGTTTAAGAAATATACTGGAAATAGTTTTTTTGGAACAGCACCACAAATAAGATATAATCCATTCTCTGCGGGTGGTCAGCAGCGGTTGTTATTTTTCTTAGGCGCTGCCTTACTGCCCGCGGATTACCAAACTCTGTCAATGTCAATAGTTTATGAATAAGGTATCCGGCAATAAGGCAATGAAAACAGCATTAATAAAAATTTTGACAGTTTGTATTAATTTAGCTCTATTCTCTTGCGGTTATGGCACGACAACATTCTTGCGTCAATCAGGCGCGCTACTTATTTTTCTGATATTAACAGTTGGTTTGCCTGTTGTGGCAGATAATACTTTTACCACGTCTTCCGGTCACATTGTCGAGTTTAAAAAATTTGACAAAAATTATTTTGCCACCCTGCAGTATCTGCGGCATATTGATAGTACAATCGGGCGGCTGGTTAAAGACTCTTCCCTCCATGACAAAACGCAAAAATGCAAGTTCTTTATTTCTCCGGACAATAAGGACGGGATAAGAATATCCCGTCTTGACGGTCAGCTCACCATCGCGCTGCATAGCGATTCTGAACTCTGGAAAAACGATTATAAAACAAACCGCAAGATTATCGGTCTCTTAATTCTAGCAAGAATAGGCATTGCTCCAGAACGTTACAATGAGGTTATTCCGGCGTGGGTATTATCCGGATTTATTGGCTTGTGCCGACAAAAGGAGTTCGCTGCTAAAATAGTTGATCTTAACTATCTGCCGGGACTGCGGGCGTGTGCGGTGGCAGGCCAATATCCTAAACTAAAAACGGTATTACGCTATCCGATGAATCCTGAAGAACATGGCGCAGCTTATGAATTTTATGAAGAAACCTGCCGGTTTATGCTGCGCGAGGCGAATGATTTTTCCACCGGCTCTGAAAATTTATTACGCGATATTATTGTTTTGACGGCGAAAAACAAATATACTAGAGACGAGATCTTCAATACTACACTGGGACGCGTCATTGTCGAAAAATACTCCAGAAACTTTCCGTCAAAACTCGATGATGAAGCGAAGATTCAAGCATGGTTTGAATATACCGTCAAAAGCAGGGTAATTTCGCCATATAATCCATTAACAGCGGTAGAGTTTCGCCGCAAACTGCAAGAGCTAAAACAAGTTTCATGCATAATAAAAAAAGGCAACCAGCAAAACCACGAAAACTTTACCATTGACCAGCTGCCTTTAAAATTTGACGAACTCGAAGATAAAAATGCTGTAGTATTGGGAAAACAACGCGAGATCGAGCAAATGGCGATAGCCTGCCCGCCCTTATTGTTTGAGGCAACCGCAAATCTTCACCGCGCTATTGCAGCCATCGGCAGCGTCAAAAAAGATAAGGCTTCCCGTCAAATTGCTGAATCAGTTGATATTATAGAAAAACAACTCGAAAAACAGATGGCGATAGAAAGATTTTTGAATGAGACCGCATTTTCCGATATATCCGCTTCACTGCTCTATTCCCGTGAAATAAATGAGGTGTCGCGCCCAATTTACGAGCCATGGCCAAATCTTTATAAATATCTCGCGAATGAACAACGAAAATTTTTGGAATAAAGAGCTGATTTCAAAACTCTTCTGAGTTTTTTGCGTCTTTTTCGAGTTTTGGTGACTTAAGCTCATCTTGCGTAGCGCTGCTACGCTAGATTTCGCTTAAAATCGTCGCAATCTATATGCAATTTTTTGTTTTACAGAGTACTAGGTGTCTATCAATGTGAGTCAATTGGTATAAGGCTGTCTGGATAATTTATGACGTCATCATCAAATTGACCTTTTCAAGGATGGTTGCGGTTGAACCATCAACACTTAACACATCGCATTCGGAACCAAGAATAAACGGATGTCCGGACTGTTTCATTTTGTCAACAAGGTCCCTGGTCATCGCAACAACCTGATCTTTGGTAATATCGCGGTCGGAATAAAACTTTTTAGTCGGTAAATTCCCAAACAGCACCGTATTATTAGAAACCAGCTTAGCGTCGTCCCAAATATGACGGGAACTGCCCAGGCTGAGAATCGCCGGGTCAAGCAAATTGTATTTTTCCACCATGCCGTCAGTCAACTCGCCACAATCATGAAAAATCAAGTCACTGTCATAACGTCCGATTAAATCGCGAATCTGTTTATTATAGGATATTACCAGCCGGTCAAAAATATCCGACCCGGCTTCCAACTGATTCGGTGAAATATAGACCTTGTTAGCCGCCGGTTCACATACGCAAATCGCTTTCGCGCCAACTTCCAACTGCTGTTCGATAGAACTCAAAATAATCGCAATCGCCACTTCCAGGGCGGTTTCCACCATTTTTACTTCTTCGTCTTCGCTTCCTGTCATCCCCATTCCCGCCATATAAATCGCGCTAATCGGGTCTTTCAATAAAGTCGTCATCATCGAAAATGGCCCCAAAGACATTCCCACAGGAATTAAATCAGTCGTGTCTGCCACATGCTTAATTGCTGCACAGTTGGCCTTGATGCGGTCGGTCAGTAATAAACGTTTTGCCGTCCCGTTCTTTACCAGTTCTAATTCGCCAGGCAGTAAATTTCTGGAAAATTGCCACTCTTTAACTTTAGAAACACCTTTTAATCCCAATAATTTTACCAGCCACTCTTTCTCAATGGTCAAGTCCATCAGCGGAAAAGCCAATGGAGTGTTAAAACGTTTTGCCGCTTCAACATAAACCTCACCTAACAATTTACCATTAATCAGCCGCTCATCATGATTAGCTTTTTCTTTTAAGACCAAATCAGTGCCTATCGGCATTCGTAAACCCCTCGCGGCCAAATCTAAATAATAATCTCTTTTCATCGCGTTATTCCTTACAGTTAATCTTTGCCGGTTATCATATTAAACAACAGCATTCTCGACATTGCTATATCTTAACTCGTAAAAATCTTTTTTCTTGCAACATTTTGATATTATTTTGCTTTATTTTATCTTATTAATATTGTTTTTTAGACATTATATAAAAGTTATTGCTTTTTACCAACAAAATTATTCTGACAGAAAATATTGTATCTGGATATAATTCTATATCATGATTAGCTGTTTTATGATTGTAAGTATGAATATTGGCAAAAATAAAGCAAAATATTTATGGGCTAACCTTAATATAAAATGTTTACAGGATAATATAGAGCAATTATTTTTTACATATAAACTATTAATGATGAGCGCTTTACAAATTTATAAGAGATTTTTTCCGAAAAAAACAGGATAAAAATTTGCAAAACATGGATAATGGCGTATATTTTGCATCTGTTATGGTTCGAGTCTACCGCGAATTCATTGGGTTAAAGATGATGGAGAGATCTGTTGTTTTTACGCAGTGGTACTGCCGCCGGACGAGTGAGATTCTGCCACATCTATATATTTCAGGGATACTCAAAATATGGACATTAATCTGATACTGTTTATTGCGTTAGTCATAGCACCAATATTTTTTGGTATTGCGGCTTACCTCTCTCCGGTGGCTTGGGGGCGCAACCTTGCCATTTTATCCTGCAGTGTGGTTGTTGCGGCAGCCGGTGTTGCGCTGGCATTTCTGCCGGATTTCGCGATTAAGTCTTCGGCTTTGTCGGGATATTTTGCGACGGGCTTTGAAATATTGATAATCGGCGTGATTTTATTTATTGCGCTTAGATTGAAAAACTGGTGGATTATATTATTCAGTGTTGCGCAGCTGGCGATGGTGGGTGCGGAATTAACGCTGATTTTCACCGGACACGAAATTGAACACCACGCCAATGATTTTACCGCAGATTCACTCACCAAAATTTTAGTACTGATTACGACGCTGATTGGTCCGGTTATCGCGATATATGCTATCAGTTATATGAAGAAACATCAGGAACACGCACCGAAAACCGCGGCATCGCTGGGTCAGTTTTTCTTTTTCTTTATCGCTTTCCTGGGTTTCATGAACGGTCTGGTAATGGCGGACAACATGAAATGGTTTTCATTTTTTTGGGAGGCGACGACGCTTTGTTCATTTATGCTGATTGGTCAGGATGGCGGCGAGTCCAAGAAAAATGCGCTGCGGGCGCTATTAATAAATTCGTTTGGCGGTACCGCGCTGATTGCCGGCGGCTTATGGGTTTTGGCGTACAATAATACCGAATCAATTGAAGGGTTGATGGCGGCGAAGGCGGTTATCCCCATGGTGTTGTTGTGCGTTGCTGCTTTTACCAAATCGGCGCTGCTGCCGTTTCAGAGCTGGCTGCTGGGTGCAATGATTGCTCCGACCCCGGTTTCGGCGTTGCTGCATTCTGCCACGATGGTTAAGGCCGGGGCGTATCTGGTACTGCGTCTTTCTCCAGGATTTTATGGTGAGAAGGTGATGTTTGTTATCATTGTTTTTGGTGCGCTGACATTTGCCGGCGCTGCGCTGCTGGCCGTGACTCAAAGCAATTCCAAGAGAGTGCTGGCTTATTCAACGATTTCCAATTTGGGATTGGTCGTTGCGTGTGCCGGCATTAATTCCCCGTTGGCATATTCCGCGGCGCTGGCGATTATCTGTTTCCATGCTGTCTCAAAAGGACTATTATTCCTTTGCGTTGGCACGATTGAACAGAAGCTTGGCAGCCGCGATATTGAAGATATGGGAGGCATTTTGTTCCGGATGCCGATTACGGCTTCTGTGGCGCTTATCGGGATGATGTCGATGCTGCTGCCGCCGTTTGGAATGCTGCTGAGCAAATGGATGGCAATTGAAGCGACAATTCGTTCTCCGCTGATTTTGATGTTTATGGTGCTAGGCAGCGCCCTGACGGTATTTTTCTGGTCAAAATGGATTGGCCGGATTCAGACATCATCGTATCATCCAAAGTTTAAAGGGGAAGAGCTTGCACCCGGGATGAAGTTTGCACTGTTGACTCTGGCAACCGGAGTGCTGGTCACCGGGTTTGGCTCAATTTGGATTTTTAATACATTTTTTGCCCCAATAGCTAAAGCGGTATTTGCTGATATTGATACAATTCCGCTTCAGTTGTGGCAGGTATTTGAGGCAACTGGTTCTTTTCCGGCAATCACTTTTTCGGTAGTACTGCTGACCGTATTTGTGATTTATTGGTTGACTGTATGGCGCCGGTTCAGCGAAAATGATGTGCGCTTGCCTTACTTATGCGGTGAAAACGCGGAAAGTTCCGTGTTCAATACTTCGGCTTTTAATAATTCTGAGGGAACGAGGAGTTATGCGTTCCGCAGCGTCGGAGATAAAATCGAAGATTCCTGGTGTTCAACTACATATCTTAAAGGGTATGTCTCGGAACAAAAAGCAACGGTATGGCTTAACCTGACCGCCTGGCTGGTTATTATTATTTTACTGGGAGAGACAAAACTGTTATGGTAAAAATGGACACATGGATGTTGATTGCGGCAGCCCTCTTTGCCGCGCCGTTTGTCGGCGCGATAATTGCAGGATTTGACCGAAAAATTACCGCGAGAATGCAATGCCGGGTAGGTCCGCCGTTGTTACAGCCCTTTTTTGATACAATTAAGTTGTTTCAGAAACAACCGATAGCGCTGCATAAACTACAGATATTGTATGCGTTTCTACACTTGGCGTTTATGATGCTGGTAGTTGTATTGCTGGCCATGGGGCAGGATTTATTTATGATTTTATTTGCCCATGCATTTTCAACGATTTGCTTGGTTTTGGGCGGGATGAGCGTTCGCTCGCCTTATAGCCGTATCGGCAGCCAGCGTAAAATTCTGCAAATGCTCGCTTATGAACCGATTTTAATTTTGCTGATTGTTGCTATCTATCTGCAAAACCACAGCTTTCTCGCGGCAGATGTTCTCAAAATGGAACAACCGATGCTGTTTTCAATGCCGCTGTTGTTTTTGGCATTTCTTTGTGCTGCTGCCATCAAGCTGGGTAAATCGCCTTTTGACGTTGCCACCTCGCACCACGCGCATCAGGAAATTGTCAAAGGTGTAACCATTGAATATGCCGGCCCCTATCTTGGCCTGATCGAGATTGCGCATTTTTATGAAACCGCCATACTGTTTTTTGTGATAATGATGTTTTGGCATACTAATTTATATGTCGGTTTTTTACTCGAAACTGCTGCATTTTTGGCGGTGTTGGTGCTGGATAACGCCTTCTCCCGTTTAACGACGATGTGGATGCTGCGTTATATGTGGACGATTCCGCTGATGGTTTCAGTCGCTAATATTATTTGGTTGTGGTGAGGTGCAATAATTATGTTTAAAGCTCTTTCAAAATCTCCCTGGGTCGTGCATTTTAACTGCAATAGCTGCAATGGCTGCGATATTGAATTTTTGGCGTGCTTGACTCCGCTTTATGACGTAGAACGTTTTGGTCTGCTGCATATTGGCAACCCGAAACATGCAGATATCCTGGTTGTAACCGGTTCTGTCAATAACCGCAACGCGCGGGTTTTACAAAATGTTTATAATCAAATTCCTGATCCGAAAGTTGTTGTTGCAATGGGGGTATGCACCTCCAGCGGTGGCATTTTTGCCGGTTGCTACAATATTATTGGCGGGGTGGATATTGTGATTCCTGTTGATGTATTTGTACCCGGCTGCCCGCCAAGACCGGAAGCAATGATTGATGGCGTGGTCAAAGCGCTCGATATTCTTGAACGTAAACGGAATGGGGAAATATTCCCTCCCGCTTCCAAGCCAACCTGCCGCTACGTCCCAACCGAAATTATGACAGAAAATTCTGAACCAAAAACGGTATAACAGCTATGATTAATAATGTAGATAATGTAACTCTGGACAATCTTAACGTTAAAGTGGCGTCAATGCTGCCATTGGGTTTTCGTTTCGTTACCATGACCTGCACCGACTGTGGCGAATATTTCGATATTCTCTACCATTTTGACAAAAATTACGAGCTGAGCAATCTACGCCTGCAATTAAAAAAAGGCGACACCCTGCCAAGCATCTCTCCAATCATTTTCGCGGCTCTGCTCGTTGAAAATGAAATCAAGGATTTGTTCGGAGTCAAAGTTACCGGATTGGTACTTGATTATGAAAGCCGGCTGCTGCTGACCGATTGCGCACCGGAAAAACCCCTGTGCCGCGTTCCGGGAGTGCTTGTCACTGAGGCCGGAACCAGGGCAACCGCGCCAAATGAGGTTAAATAATATGGCTAAAAATACCATCATCCCTTATGGTCCGCAGCATCCGGTATTACCGGAGCCAATCCAGTTGCGGCTCGTGCTTGACGAAGAAAGAGTTGTCTCTGTAACACCTATTCTGGGCTATGTTCATCGCGGACTGGAAAAACTGGCAGAGCAAAAAGATTTTCAACAGGACACTTTTTTGATTGAACGTGTCTGCGGTATTTGCAGCTTCATCCATTCGGTTACATATTGTTCCGGTATGGAAACATTGTTTGGTCTGGAAATCCCGCCGCGGGCAAAGTATTTGCGCGTTATTTGGAGCGAGTTGCACCGCATGCACAGCCATTTGCTTGCAGTAGGTCTTCTCGCAGACGCATTTGGCTTTGAAAATCTATTTATGCAGTTATGGCGTACCCGCGAGCATATTATGGATGCAATGGAAGCGACTACCGGTGCCAGAATTATGCTGGGTACTTGCTGTATCGGCGGCGTCCGCAAAGACATCAACCCGGAACTGCTCAAGTATATCCTGCAAACTCTAGATAAAGTCGAAGATGAATTGAATGAGCTTACACCGGTGCTGATTAATGATTACAGTGTTAAACAGCGCCTTTGCGGGGTAGGTGTTCTTGACGCAAAATCGGCCTACGCAAGTGGCGCAGTCGGACCAACTGCCAGAGCCAGCGGATTATCTATGGACCTGCGTTCAACCGGCTACAGCGCCTATGGGGAACTTGATTTCGCGCCTATTGTGGAGCAGGATGGCGATTCATATTGCCGTACCAAAGTCAGAGTTCGTGAACTTTATCAATCAATTCAACTGATCCGCAGTGCTATCGGCAAGATTCCCGAAGGCCCGCTCAGCGTTCCTGTTAAAGGCAATCCCACCGGCGAGGTTATTTCTCGCGGCGAACAGCCCCGCGGCGAGGTATTATATTACATTAAAGCTAACGGCACCGATAAACTGGACCGTTTAAGAGTTCGTACTCCAACTTTTGCCAATCTCGTTCCGCTTCTTTCGATGTTGACGGGTTGTGAATTGGCGGATGTCGGTGTAATCGTTATTTCCATTGACCCTTGTATCAGCTGCACCGAAAGATAATTATTATGTTCAGTATTATTGGTAATATTATTAAAAATCTGAGCCGTAAACCAATTACAAGATTGTATCCGGCGGAACAACGCGACCCTTTTAATGGCGCCAAGGGACAACTCGATATAGACCCCAATAAATGTGTTTATTGCGGCATTTGCGTTAAATGTTGTCCGGCTAACGCCATCGTTGTCACCCGCAAACCCGATAAATCATGGACTCTAGACCCATATAAATGCATTGTTTGCGGCTACTGTATCGAAAAATGCCCAAAAAAATGTCTGTTTATGAGCGCTGAACACCGCAAACCATGACCGCCTGGAAAAGACGAAGGCAAAATTAAACGGAAAGCCACGGCCTCTTTGAAAAGCATTCAGCGGTAATTTATGCTCTGACAGGGGGATACAACCGCGCAAAATTATCATAATACCAGGTTTTCTTTTATCCGCCTATTCTCTGCTGCCACAAGCCTTTCAAACATGGTATTTTATGGTTTCGGCGGACTTTCAGAATACAAACCAAACTCAAAATCTGTGCAATCTTTACTATCTTTTAGAATGCTATTCAGTATAACAAAAGAGTTATCAAGCTGGATTAATTTCCACTCATTAGTGTTTACCGACCGGAAGTATCAGGTCATTCCGTTTGTTTTATTTTTTTCTGCTTCAAAATATGAGAGCAGAATGATAACATAGATGCCGGTTAAGAGGAAAGATGTACTCTGTTCGGAGGCATGGCATACCTTTTCCTGAATGCCCCTGGTGACAACTTATACTTATTGGCGAACGCATGGTAGAAATAGCGTTTAGTCGTATAGCTACAGAGACTTGCCACGTCTGCTATTGGGATTTGGCTGTGTTTCAGCAGCGTCACTGCATATTCCAGACGATGATTATCAATTTGAGTTTTTAGAGAAACGCCATATTTCTTCTTGAACGCGCGGAACAACGTGGTCCGGCTGACTTTGTAATATTCAACCAGCTCTTTTATTTGCGGCACGCCAACTTCCAGATTGTCAATCCGCCGCTTAACTTTAACTGCCAGTTCCTCCTCTGGCGCAGACTCAT
>CAZITV010000057.1:0-12342 GCA_964542255.1 uncultured Victivallaceae bacterium | reverse complement strand
AATCCTTGTGCCGATCCATCAAAAATCACCTGACCGGGCTTTTGGCGGGTTCATCATAAGATTCAAGCACGTTCCTTTGGTCTGACCTACAATGTGGTATCAATGCTGTTTTCTCAATTATCCCACTCGCTGAGTTTGAATGATGCTTGTGGTAGCCTGTAAAGACATCACTGGCCGCTGAGTCAAATCAGAAATTGCACTCCACCAACACGGAATGGCTTTTTCCACACCAACCGGGCGCGGAATGCGGACATGGCAGAAGAGTTATTTTGGGTAACTTACAATGAACTAAAATTTGCCGATTCTGGCTTCTTCAATGGCAGCCGGAACTATCCTGGCGTGCCGCATTGTATTCAAGGATGATCTATGCTTTTGATTCATCAACCATTAGTGTCTGACTGCCAATAGTATTGATTGGGCGCGGCACAGCCGACGCAAAGCTGCCGCCAAGATGCATACCGGTTTGAATATGCAATCGTTTATGCCTGATTTTGTCATCTTCAAAAGTGCCAAGGATTCGAGGCCCTCCAGAACAAGCTTATCAGATGAGTTTTGACTTTGTATAACAGTCGTTCTCAAATACGCACATCTACAAAGACGGTATTTTGAAAACAAGACACCATCATGTTCAAACACGCACTAAAATCACAATCCAGCAATTTTACGTGATTGTTGTGAAAATATTTTTCATAATGAATAAAAGAATAAAAGGACTTGAAAGCACTCAAAGGAGGTATAAGTTACTATTTAAAGTTTTATAACACGCAGCGTTACCATTAGTCGCTGAATTACCAGGCCCGGACGATATCTGCGGGATGTCCAGGAGTCAGCACGGATGAAGTTTCAGCCCATGCGTTGTAGATAAACTAAAATAGAACTAATACCAATTCGCTTTTATTGATAGACAAACGATTGATCGCTCAATTGGTATAATAAGCCCGTTAGGGAACGCGTTTTTTGGAGTGGCTCCGCCACAGGTGTTTTACACCTTATACAACAGTTAAAATTGTACGTATAAATGGGCTCACTATTATTTCAGAGTGTAATTTTATGGAACAAACTATGACAAAATGTATTGGTATTATTACTGCCGGCGGCGATAGTCCCGGTTTAAATGCTGCAATTCGTGCTATCGGCAAAAGCTTGCACTATCACAATATTCAGTTAATTGGTTTTAGGGACGGCTTCGAGGGCCTGGTGTATGACCGCAATTTGATACTCAACGATGAAGAACTCTCCGGGATACTTACCGCAGGTGGTACTATTCTTGGTACGTCAAGATCAAAACCGCAAAAGATGCAAGTTGGGAAAAATACGCTGGATATGACTGATACAATTGTTGAAAACTATTATCGTCATAAACTTTGCGGTTTAATTTGTATCGGTGGAGGAGGTACCCATAAGAGTGCTTTGCGGCTCAAAGAAAAGGGACTCAATATTATCACACTTCCCAAAACAATTGATAATGATATTTATGGAACAGATACTTCCATTGGATTTGACACTGCATTGCGCGTTGCAACTGACGCGATTGATAGTCTGCATTCAACAGCCAGCAGTCATAAACGAGTAATGTTGGTAGAAATAATGGGACATCGTACCGGTTGGTTGACACTTGGCGCTGGAATCGCCGGCGGCGCCGATGTGATTCTAATTCCAGAAATTCCATATAATTTAAATATTGCGGCAGAAGCTATTTTGCGGCGTGCCAGGGGGGGCAAACGTTTCAGTATAGTGCCGGTTGCAGAAGGGGCTCTCTCGGTTGATGAATCGTTACTGTTTAGTCAAGCAGCACATGCTAAAGAATTGGCTGTGACTAAAAAAGAAAAAGAAAAGGCAAAGATTGAACTTGAAACTCTATGGCAAAGAAGAACTGGCAACTCATTTAACATTGCCAAGCGACTCGAGGAATTGACAGGCTTGGAAACACGAGTTACTATTTTAGGCTATTTGCAGCGCGGTGGCAAACCATCGCCGTTTGACCGTATTCTGGCAACAAAGCTTGGTAATGCTTGTGTGGATTTTATTTGCAAAGATCAATATGGAGTTATGGTTGCAATAAATGAAAACAATGTTATTGCCATACCGATTGAAGAGGTTGCCAATAAATTGAAATTTGTGCCACAAGAACACTCGTGGATTAAAAGCGCAGTTGAAACCGGCATTAATTTTGGCAGATAAAATTTGAATATGTAGCACATTTTTATGTTGACAGATAGATACCTAATGCCATAAAACCATGCTGCTAACAAGGACTCAAACAGCCGGTTTATGACGGTTAAAATCCAGAATGATGCCGGTTATAGTTTGGTTGTGACTAATATAGTGTGAATTTAGGTCATTGCCGAGATATGATTCGTTTAATATGATTATTACAAAATTTATTTTTGATTAAATTTATTTAAGAATTAACCTGAGATAAAAAAATATGAATGCATTGGTGCTATTGGTTGCGGCCTTAGGCGTGTTCGCGCTTGGATACCGTTATTATGGTTTATTTATTGCAAAAAATGTGTTGAGAATTGATGGGGCAATTCCTACACCGGCAATATTAAAGGCTGATGGCAGGGATTTTGTTGCAACAAATCGTTATATGCTTTTCGGGCATCATTTCGCAGCTATTGCAGCTGCAGGACCTTTGCTTGGACCAATACTCGCTGCGCAGTTTGGATATTTGCCTGGCGCTTTATGGATTATACTTGGAGCAGTATTGGCTGGTGGTGTGCACGATATGACCGTATTATTCGCTTCGGTCCGCCATGGCGGTCGAAGTTTAGGCGAAATAACCCGCGAAATTATTGGACCAGTGGGCGGAATGGCCGCTTCAGCTGCAATTTTGGCAATATTAATTTTAGCGCTTTCTGGATTAGCGTTAGCCGTCGTCAATGCTATGGCTGAAAGTGCCTGGGGCACCTTTACGGTGTTTGCATCAATTCCAATTGCGTTGTTGATGGGTGTTTATATTCAATATTTGCGTCCAGGCGATGTCAAGTGGGGCACTGTCATTGGTGTGGTGTTATTATTATTGTCGGTTTTTGTGGGTCGCTATATTGCGGTAACACCAGAATTGACAAAATATTTTTTGCTTAGTAGAAATCAGATAGCTATAGCAATTCCGGTATATGGATTTTTAGCTTCAGTTTTACCAGTATGGTTAATGCTGTGTCCGCGCGATTATCTTTCTGCGTATCTGAAAATCGGGACCATTGCGATGCTGGCATTGGGGATAGTCATTGTGATGCCGGAGTTGAAGATGCCGGCAGTGATGCATTTCGCGAAAGGTGGCGGCCCAGTTATTCCCGGGTCAATCTTCCCGTTTTTATTTATAACAATAGCTTGCGGTGCAATTTCTGGTTTTCATGCTATCATCGCAAGTGGGACCAGCTCGAAAATGATCAGTACCGAGAACGATATCCCGTTTGTTGGGTATGGCGCAATGTTGGTTGAGGGGGTAGTAGCACTGATGGCATTAATTTCGGCTTGTGTGCTTATTCCTGCGGATTATTTTGCTATTAACGTTGCGCCGGAAGTATTTGCCAAATTAGGGATGGCAACAGTTAATGTTGATTATTTATCAACTGCGGTTGAGGAAAATTTGCGAGGACGAACTGGCGGCGGGGTCTCGCTGGCGGTAGGCATGGCATACATTTTCTCATCGCTGCCATATATGGATAAATTAATGTCATATTGGTATCACTATGCAATTATGTTCGAAGCGTTATTTGTGCTAACTGCCGTTGATGCCGGGACAAGGGCAGGGCGATTTCTGCTGCAGGAAATGTTTGGCAAAATTTATCCGCGTTTTTTGGAACCACACTGGAGACCAGGGGTTTTGATAACCGGCGCTCTTTTTACCTCAGCGTGGGGATATTTGTTATATACCGGTAATATATCAACAATTTGGCCATTATTGGGCATGAGTAATCAACTTCTTGCCGCTTGCGGGTTATTAGTGGTTTCAGTTATGTTGATAACAATGAAGCAGACGAAGTACATATATATTACGGCAATTCCCGGTATTTGTTTGGCATTTATTACTTTGTTTGCCGGGTATCTGAATATTTTTAACAATTATCTGCCTAATGGCAAGTACCTTTTAGTTGTATTATCTGTTCTAGTGATGCTACTAATGCTAGTGGTGTTTGTTTTTACAATACTAAGTGCCTATAAAAATCTCAGGCGCCAGCGTTGATTTTATTGGATAATTTGTGTATGTGATGTAGAAAAGCGCATATTAGTTGCTATATTATAGCGTCATTGAATTTAAATTATGTTTGTGTCATTTTGTAATTACTCAAATAACTTTTGGAGTCAGACTATGAGATGTGTTGTACTGGGTTATCACAACATCGGCTGTGTAGGGATTAAAGCTTTATTAAAAAATAAAATTGATATTGTTGGCGTATTTACCCATAAAGATAGCCAAAATGAAAATATTTGGTTTGATTCAGTCGCCGAATTAGCGTGCGAAAAGGGTCTACCAGTATTCGCTCCAGAAGACATTAATCACCCCGTCTGGGTTGAAAAAATTCGGCAATTAAAGCCTGATATAATTTTCTCATTCTATTTTCGCGACATGATCAAAAGTGATATTTTAAGCATTCCTTTGCAAGGTTGCTTAAATCTTCACGGTTCGCTATTGCCAGCGTATCGTGGCCGTGTTCCGATTAACTGGGCAATTATCAATGGTGAGAAAGAAACCGGAGTTACGCTGCATTATATGACACTAAAGCCTGATAATGGTGACATTGTTGCCCAGGAAAAAATTGTTATCGCTGACAGTGATAATGCCAAAGATGTTCATCTGAAAGCCGCCGCCGCATCCGAAACGCTTCTGAATAAAATTTTGCCACAAATCAAAAAGGGGAAAGTTGTCAGAAAAAAACAAGATGAATCCAAAGCGACTTATTTTGGCGGCAGAAAGCCTGCTGATGGAGAAATTAATTGGGGCTGTACATCAAGTGAAATTAGGAACTTGGTTCGTGCGACCACCCGTCCGTATCCCGGAGCATTCAGTTATATGGGTGACCGTAAATGTCTTTTTTGGGAAGTTTCTGAGGTTAAATCTACAGTAAAAGTTAAGCCTGGAACTGTAATTTGCCAGCAGCCACTGGTTATTGCATGTGGAAAAGGAGCAATTCAGGTAGAGTCTGCTCAAATTGAAAATGGAGTTTTGATGTCTGGCAATCAGTTTGCGACTGAGAGCAGAATTGTGGCTAATATGGTTTTTGGTAAAGAACCGCGCCTAGCCAAAGAGGCATCGCGCCGGAAGAGCGTTTTAATTTTGGGTGTCAATGGCTTTATTGGTAGTCATTTAAGTGAACGCCTGCTGGCAAGTGACAAGTATGAAGTATTTGGTTTGGACTTGCGTTCAAATTATATCGACCACTTGCTGAATCGTCCTAATTTCCATTTTCGCGAAGGGGATATTTCAATTCATCGTGAATGGATTGAATACCACATTAGAAAATGTGACATTGTCCTGCCTTTAGTAGCGATTGCTACTCCGATTGAGTACACAAGAAATCCGTTGCGGGTCTTTGAATTAGACTTTGAAGAAAATCTGCGCATCGTTCGTTATTGTGTTAAATACAATAAGAGAATTATATTTCCCTCTACATCAGAAGTTTACGGAATGTGTGAGGATGAGAATTTTGATGAAGACGACTCTAAATTAGTAACTGGTCCAATTCGCATGCAGCGGTGGATTTATTCAAGCAGTAAGCAGTTATTAGACCGTGTTATTTGGGCCTATGGAGTCAAAGAAAATCTAAAGTTTACCCTGTTTAGACCTTTTAACTGGATCGGACCAAAGCTTGACAGTTTGACATCGGCAAGAATTGGCAGTTCCAGAGCGATTACTCAATTAATTTTAAATCTTGTTCAGGGTTCGCCGATTCAGCTGGTTGATGGTGGCGCACAGAAGCGTTGTTTTGTGGATATTAGCGAAGGCATTGAGGCACTTTTTCAAATTATTGAGAATAAAAACGGTAGCTGTGACGGTCAAATTATTAATATCGGTAATCCTGATAATGAAGCGAGTATCAAAGAGATGGCTGAGATGCTTGTCAAGAAATTTGATAAACATCCGTCCCGCAAAAAATTTCCGCCTTTCGCCGGTTATCTCATCGTTGAAAGCGGAGCTTTTTACGGCAAGGGATATCAAGATGTACAACACCGTCGTCCCAGTATCAAAAATGCGATGCGTTTGCTAGGGTGGAAACCAAAAGTTAAATTGGATGAATCAATCGGAACAACTCTTGACTTTTTCCTTGAAGAAGCCATTAGTTCAGGCGAATTTAAATCTTAAAGTGCTAATTTAAAAGTTGTTTTTGAATAGATTCCAATGTTATTTGTGTTTTTTGCAGTTATGGCCGTTACAGTTACAATCGATTTTTTAACAGTTTGTGCTACATGATTTCTGCAAAAAACACTAAAACACTTTGAATTTTACTCTTAATCAAAAGAATTTATGATAACGACTACCAGCAAATTTAGAATATGGTTAGAACATATATCGTCGCGTGAGTGGCTGCTGGCAGTTATATTATTTTCCAGCCTTATGTTTTTTGCCGGTCTTGGAGATCGTCAATTGTGGGGCGCGGATGAGCCGCGCATAGCTGGTATCGCCACGGAAACCGCAATTAATGGCAATTGGGTTGAACCGCGCTTAAATGGCGTTGCATTCCTTGAAACTCCTCCGCTGTTTTTATGGCTTGAAAGCTTTTCTATTACCCAATTAGGGCGAACCCCTTTGGCGGTAAAATTACCGGCTGCACTTGGCGGTATATTAGGCGTTGTTGGTGTCTTTCTATTAGCACGCCGTATGAAGTACTCAAATTTTACTGCTTTTTTATCAGCTCTTCTGCTTGCCACCTCAATGCGTTATTGGAATAACAGCAGAAAAGGGATGACTGATATTCTGTTGTGCGCATTGGTGATATTGGCGATGTGGGCTTTTTACTGTTTTTCACAATCTTCCACATGGCGGCATCGCAATACGTATTTCGTTATGTTTGCCGTTATGCTTGGTGGAGCAGTGCTGACTAAATCATTAGTTGGCTTAGCGATACCATGTGCCGCATTATGTTGTTGGTTGGCAGTTACAGATTTTTTTATCAATAAAAAGTTTAGTTGGATTAATTGGTGCGGATTATTCACAGGGGCGTTACTGAGTTTTATCCCGGTTGCGTTATGGTTATTGGCACTATATAACGCTTCTGGTTATGATGCGGTATATACAGTCGTGTGGACAAATAACTTTGGTCGTTTTATTGGCAGTCATGCCGAACATGTTGAGCCGTTTTACTATTATCTATTAAAATTACCTGAACAATTTCAGCCGTGGACTATTTTTTTATTGGCTGCACTTGGCTTTTATCTCTACAAAATTAGAAAGACACTGCAGAATCGTCAACTCTTATTTATATTATGCTGGTTAATTGTTCCTTTTTTATTGTTATGCATTTCCGCCGGTAAGCGGCAGGTATATTTATTGCCGCTATATGGTGCCATGGCGTTGTTGACGGCTACTGCCTTGGCACCGCTTATTGAAGGTAAAATTTTACTGCCGGCAAAGTATAGAATTGAATCAATTATGCGCGGTTTTGCTGTCGTGCTGGCGATATTGACCATGGTATCCCCGTTGATACTATTGGTTACGGTAATAATACTGTACGTCCCGATAGTATCATGCATGAGCCAAATATTGTGCCTTATTTTTTCTGCCGGATTGGTGATTTTAGGTTATCGGTTGAAAGCAAAGCACAATCCAACGATTATTGCGATAGGCATATTATTGGGCGTCGCTACGATGTATGTCTCAATCGATTCAGTTATTTTAAAAACTTTAAATTATAAAAATTCTACAGCTGATATTTTTGTTCAAGCACACAAGTATCTAGCCGATGGAGATGAATTTTATCTCTTTAAACCATCGGAACGGCTTAGTGGCGGCGCGGTATTTTACCTTGGCAGAACTGTACGGGAGCTTGATGAAGAAAAGTTGGAAAAACTGCGTCAATCGCCGTTGGCTTCTAAAGCAATAATTTTAGCTGAATATGATAAAAACAGCAACTTCAATAATATGGATATAGTTTACACTCATAAAGTAAAACGGGATGAACTGGTTTTATTAAAATTTAAGAAGTGAAATTATGAAGATTGGATTAAGAATTGATGTTGATACTTTTCGTGGAACGAGAATTGGTGTTCCAAATCTTTGTCAGCTGCTGCGTAAATATAAGATTTCTGCGACTTTTTATTTTTCAGTTGGGCCGGATAATATGGGGCGGCACTTATGGCGTCTCCTTAAACCAGATTTTTTATGGAAAATGCTGCGCACCAATGCAGCCAGTCTTTATGGACCAGAAATAATCTTGATGGGTACTATGTGGCCAGGGCCATTAATTGGCAAACATAATGCATCAATCATCAAAGATGTTGCAGACGAAAAGCATGAAATAGGGCTGCATGCATGGGATCACCATCAGCTTCAAGCCAAAATTGAAATAATGACTGAAGAACAACTGTATGAGTCATTCAAAAAGGGGTATGACCTTTTAACTGAAATTACGGGTAACTCCCCAGTTAGTTCCGCCATGCCGGGTTGGCGCTGCAATGACAACGCTCTAATTGCGAAGAGTCGGCTATTATTTAATTTTAATAGTGATTGCAGAGGTGTTTCGATTTTTCGTCCCGATGTCCATGCCGCACCTAAAGCTCAAATTCAAGTTCCTGTAACCTTGCCGACATATGACGAAGTCCTTGGCCGTGATGGCGTTGATGATAGTAATTACAATGAGTATATGTTATCATTATTACAACCTGATAAATTGAATGTATTGACAATCCATGCAGAGGCGGAGGGAAATAAGTGTTTGGCTATGTTTGAAGATTATATTATAAAAGCGCAGCAGCGGGGCTATTCGTTTGTAACTTTAGGCGAACTTGTTCGTGATGCCGGTACTATTCCTTTTGGTAAAATTGTTCAGAAACCTTTTCCTGGCAGAGAAGGGTGGTTGGCCTGTCAAGAGGCGATGTCTGGCTAATTATTCAATAATGAGCAGGTAAAAAAATACTAAATACGGTTGGATTTTATGTTGAGTACTGAATCTGACGATAGCTCACTGGCACAAAATTCTTCATTCATGCATATTAAAACCCTGGGTGACTATAATTTACTTCGTCCTATTGGTATCGGAGGCATGGGTGAGGTTTACTTAGCTGAGCAAAAGTCGATGCAGCGAATGGTGGCGCTAAAGATTCTTTTACCAGCGCTGGTTAATAATAAACATTCGCTAGAACGGTTTTTTCTTGAGGTCCGGACATTAGCTAAAATTGAACATCCGAATATCGTCCAGGCTATTGAAGCTGGGATTGATGATGATGTGTGTTATTTTTCCATGATGTATGTCCAAGGTAAAAATTTATCTGAGATTATTGCGGCAGACAGGTTTATAGATGAAATAAATGCCTTGAAAATTGTCAGAGATATTGCGGTGACGTTGGATTATGCGTGGAAAAAACACCACTTGATTCATCGTGACATCAAACCATCTAACATTATGCTGTCTGATGAAGGCGTGGTCAAGCTGCTCGACTTCGGGATTTCAAAAATAGCCGGCGATGACCGTGAAGAATTAACACAATGCGGCACTATTATTGGCTCTCCTTACTACGTCAGTCCCGAACAGGCACGCAGTACTGAATTGGACTTCCATGCAGACATGTATTCCCTGGGATGCACATTGTATCAAATCCTCACAGGGAAACCTCCTTTTGACGCACCAACTTCACTTGGTATAATCAGTAAACATTTTTGTGAATCTGCTGTGCCGCCTAAAGTGATTAATAAAAAAGTATCCACCACTGTTTCTGCTATTACAATGCGAATGATAGCAAAAAAGCCTTATGAAAGATTTCCGGAGTGGAAAGACCTTATTGATGAATGTGATAAATATCTCAGTGATAAAGGGGTTTTGTCAATATCAACATTGAATACCAACTCTGATAAAGCACCTCATACGTTAAAAAAGAATACTAAGCTATTCTCTCCCAGGCTGTTATTTATTTTGATAATTAGCATTATTTCAGCATTGATTTTGATTGTTTATAGCCATTATGAAAATAAACACCGAAATATCAGGGAGTTTTGTGTGCGTACAATTCAACAAGCGGAAAACTGCACTCCGCAGCAATATCCTATGGTGATTGCAAATTTAGAGCAGATTTTGCGTTTAGAACAAACGGAATACTCTACCCGCGCTAAAGAACTGTTAAAGCTGCTTGGCGACAAGATTATTGAGAATCGGGTTACTGAAGAAAAACGCAACGTTGAACTTGAAATTATCAGCATTAAACAAAAATCATACAGGCTTGAAATAGAAAAGAAATATGCGGCAGCAATCGAATTATGGCGATATCAATTGAACTCCGGACAATACCGGAACAACCAGACTTTGCGTGATACTGCCAATTCGGCAATCAAGAGTTTGCAGGAATTAGCAGCTGCCAGTGAGCAACGGCTCGAATAATTTTTTAATCCAATATATTTCACATTAACATTCACCACATGGGAGATCGTGTTTGCGCAGCAAAAAATCTCGGGAAATATTTCAATGCGGTTATCAAAGTGTGAACAAATATTATTTGTCAAGAAGGCTTTTTAATTTTGTAAAAATTGCTGAATTTTCATATGTTCCGGCGAATAGTTCCTGTACCTCGCCTTGTGCTGATACTGAAGTTAATACAGGTGTTCCGCTATGCCCCGTTAAATTCCATTTTACTCCCAAATGTCTATCCCTGGCCATGAGTGCTTGAGTCGTGAATTGCTTGAGTTTATCTGCCGAATTACTATGCCACAGTACTTTTAATTTATTTTCGTCTGATGTGCTAAACTGGTTGAACCCGGTGAGATTTATTATAATATTTAAAGACTGCTCATATGTGGCTGAAGCTTTGTCAATTTTTTTTAGCTCGCTGGCAATTATTGCGGCGCTGCATTTTTGGTTCAAAAATAAAGTTAATTGTTTTTGTTCAAACTGTTGTTTGTTGTCAAACTCTAAACCGCCGGTTTCATGGTCGGATGTTACCACCAACAAGGTGTCATTTGGATGACGTTGCTGAAATTCACGCGCCACCTTGATCGCGCTGTCAAATTCATATAACTCTTTAAGCATGGTTCCAGTATCATTAGAATGTGATGCATGGTCAATTTTGCCGCCCTCAATCATCATAAAGAAGCCATTGGGATTTTTGAGTAATTCTATTCCTTTAGCAGTATAATCAGCCAGCGTTGGTTTATCGGTTTCTGCATTTGAATCAATTGTATAACTATTAACACATTGCGCAAAACAATTTTCGGTTGTAGCCGCGTTAAGACCGTTTTTACCATTTAAAATTTTATAACCACCGACAATTAGTTGTGCTTCGATATCGTTCTGAGCAGTTTTATCGCATAGCAGCTTGCCGCCGCCAAAAAAATTAAATTTACTAGATGCCATATCTTTTACAATGTCAGAATATTGCCCTCGAGCCTTTACGTGTGCATAAAAACTGGCAGGTGTAGCATCATTAATTGCGGTAGACGAGATAATCCCTACCTTCATTCCTTTCTCTTTGGCGGTCACAGCGATGCTGGTGACATGATTCTCGCCCAGATCCATGCCTAGTCTTCCATTGACAGTTTTTACCCCGCAGGCGATTGCCGTACCTGCAGCCGCTGAGTCAGCGACTTGACCAGATGAATTTAAGGTAAATGTTTTAGCTTGAACCGGAAATGTGTTCATGCAAAGTGTGGCAGGTGGAGACAATTGCTTTAAAGTTAATTCGGCCAAAAGACGATGATTCTCCCCCAGTCCATCTCCTATGAATAAAAAAATATATTTTGGCTTAGCGCTGATAGTTGCATGATCTGACGTAATAAAACAGCCCGTCATCGACAAATAAAGCATTAATATGCAGCAACAAAACAAATAAATACGTTTCATATTTAGCAAATTCCAGAAAATTGAAGTTTATGTTATAAGCTTATATTTTTTCAACTAATAACGAAAGCTTGAGATTATGTTGCGGCGAAGATAATTTTGACATTTTTAGAGCTTATTTGAGTAATTAAATTGTCATTGCGTGGCGGGAAATGGTGGGCGTAACAGAACTCGAATCTGTGACCTCTACGATGTCAACGTAGCGCTCTAACCAACTGAGCTATACGCCCTATTTTAATTACCTATATAAATTATCATAAATATATGAAAAATTCAATGATAATTTTTATTTTTATTTAAAAAATATATTATTTGCCGCGGCAGAAAATTGACGTTATAAAAAAGGATGATGTAT
>CAZITV010000056.1:0-12742 GCA_964542255.1 uncultured Victivallaceae bacterium | reverse complement strand
GAAAAATATGCGATGGTGGCGGCGAGTCCCTGTTCAAAATTAGTTTGCGGACGGAATCCGGTGGCAAACAGCTTGTCAACCGCCGCCATTGAATGCTTTACATCGCCGGGGCGTTCCGGCAAATATGCCACTTCTGAATTTGAATTGGTAATCTGTTTAATGTTTGACACCAAATCATTGATGGTGATTTTTTTGCCATAGGCGACATTATACACACCGGTAAAATCATTTTGCGCCATAAAAACGTTGGCGGCAACAATATCTTTGACATAAATAAAATCGCGGGTCTGCTCACCATCACCGTAAATAGTGATTTTTTCGTTGGCAACTGCTTTAGCGGTAAAGATGGGAATTGCCGCGGCATAGGCGCTGTTCGGGTCTTGACGCGGACCGAACACATTGAAATAGCGCAGACACGTGGTGGCGAGTTTGCCCTCGCGGGTAAACATCCCGCAGTAATACTCGCCGTCGAGTTTGGTGATAGCGTATGGGCTTTTGGGTTCCGGCACCATCTCTTCGCGTTTTGGCACGATAGGATTGTCACCATAAATGGCGGCGCTGGTGCTGAAACAAAGTTTTTTTACTTTGGCGGCGGCGGCTTCTTCCAGCACGTTGAGCAATCCGCGGACATTGATGTCCACACATTCGATAGGTTTGAACATGGATTCCGGTACGCTAATCATCGCGGCGAGATGAAATACATAATCCACGCCAACCATTGCCTGGCGCACATCATCGCGGTTAAGGATATCCCCCTGGATAAATTTAACGTTAAATGCATCAAGATTGCGCCGAAAACCGGAGCGCAGACTGTCCAACACCACAATTTCTGCCTTGTCTTGAAAATATTCAACGAGATGACTGCCGATAAAACCGGCGCCGCCGGTAATTAAAATTTTCATAATTCTAAATCTTTCTGAAAAAATATTTCATTATTTAGCGGCGCTAAAATCGTAATTTTCTAAATGTTCAGGTAACCGCGGCATTGCAAAAGGCATACCACCGGAGCGGATTGAGTCCGCGCCTAAACAGCCGGCAGCAACACTGTAACGGGCAGCTTGAGGCGTTGACAACGGCTTGGAAATACCGCGCAGCATTTCAACAAACCCGGAAACAATTTTCGGGTCAGCGCCACCGTGAGAACCGGCGGTGGGCGGAGTACGGAAAGTAGCATCGCCATCAAGACGAAAACAATCTTTGCGCTCTGTCCAAACTTCGATGGTGGTGCCATCATGGTGGTCACCATAATTTTCCAGGCGGCCTTTGGTGCCGATGACGGTATAGTTGCGGCAGCAGTCCGGGGTGTAGTGGCATTGCATATAGGATGCCTGCACGCCATTGGCAAGCTGCATAGTGATCATACTGAGATCTTCCACGTCAATCACCGGATTGAATCCGCTTTGTTCCAGCGGTGGCCAGTGATTTTGATTAAAACTGACATCTGGAGTTTCCGCAGTACGGCGTGGCAGTTTGTCATAAACTGATAATGAGCCCATTCCGCAGACCCGCGCTGTAAAAGAACCGGCGAGCCAATGAATTATATCAATATCGTGAGCGCCTTTCTGCAGCAGCAGGCTGTTTGCCTTGGTCTGTTCGGCATGCCAGTCCCGGAAATAAGCATCGCCGCCGTAACTAATAAAGTGGCGGCACCAAATTGCTTTGACTTCACCAATCATGCCGCTGTTGATAATATCCCGCATTTTATTGGTAAACGACATATAGCGCATATTGTGTCCAAGCATCAGCTTAGCTTTGTGGTCATAAGCAGCCTGCAAAATCCGGTCGCATCCGGCGATGGAAATGGCGAGTGGTTTTTCGAGGTAAACGCCGATTTTGCGCTGGAGTGCGGCGACCGCCTGCTCTTCGTGGCAATAATCAGGTGAGGTAACAAAAACCCCGTCAAGATTTTCCTTGTCCAGCATTTCTTCATAAGATAGATATGATTTTACTTTGGCGTTGAATTTTTCGGCATACCGCTGCTCAAACCGCGACAATTGTTCCGGACAAATATCCGCACCGGCGACAATTTCCACATTATTGTCCGGACAATGCGCATAATCTGCTAACGCTCCACGCCGGCATGTACCAATTATTCCAATTCTAAGCTTTTTCATGACGTTTTTCTTTATTTTTTTGGTTTCTGTGTTATAGATTGCAGCAACTGCATCATCTGATTCATTTGCTTTTCAATAGATGCAGCCAGGGTGATTTGAGTGCGGCAACGGTCGAGGTTGTGTCCGTCACGGTGTGTTTTGAAATAGACACCGCCGGAAAGATAATCGGTCAAAAATCTCACGCCGATTTCCATCGTGATGAGTTTGCCGCTAAACGGCAGATATTCAATTTCCACCGGGTTCTTGAAGACGCAGCGATTTATCCGTTGAAAGATATAATGGATAAAATTGCCGCCCTGATTAAACGCCGCTTTGTAGGTGTCGTTGATGCGTCCGGTGCCGTAAGGCTCGGCGGCGCTACAATCACCGTAAATTATAAAATTGCGGCTTACTGCCAGAACATCATGTTTGGTAGTAATTGAGCTATGCATTGGAACTTCCTGATACTTTAAAATAATTTTTTAGGGTAAATTCCGCGTTCGACTAAGGCCTGAATATTTTTTACCACGTTATCCTTGTCTTCACGATAGGTAATGCCAAACCACGCATCACTGCTCTCAATAACTCTAACCTGCGCGCAACCGCCTTGAATCAGCGCATCCGCCACCGAGGGAATATAAAATTCCGACTTTTCTTCCTGACCCTTAGCGCGCAAAAATGAACTAAACAGCCGCTCTAAATGCTTAAATAGCGAAGGAGTGAACCCCCACATATTCATCGAAGCAATTTCGTTCCCGGTTAAGGTACACTCTGCACCGTTTTCGCGGTTGCATACACCATCGCCATCAGCTTCCAATTTGGTCATTTCCTTGACTGAAACCAGTGTGCCGTCACGAATCGTGCAGATGCCGCGAGACACGGTGCCATTGGCCGACAAAGTATTGCGCAGCATAAAACCGCACATACAATAATTTGCCTTAGTGCCGTTATCTGTGATATTAGACAAATATTCCGCGATAAGCCGATAGCCGGCTGCACCATAAAAATCATCCGCATTAATTACCGCGAAGGGTTCGTGGATTTGAGCGGCGGCGCATAACACGGCGTGTCCTGTTCCCCACGGTTTTTGCCGCTGCGGCGGTAATGTAAAACCTTCCGGGAGCATGGACAATTCCTGATAAGCATATTCAATATTAATTTTGCCGGCATAGCGGCTGCCGATGGCTTCTTTGAATGCTGCTTCAATATCTTTGCGGATAATAAAAACGATTTTGCCGAATCCGCCCCGGATAGCGTCATAAACGGAATAATCGATAATGGTTTCTCCGGACGGCCCGACTTGGTCGAGTTGCTTCAATCCGCCGTAACGGCTTCCCATGCCTGCTGCGAGCACCAGTAATGTTGGCTTCATTTGTATAACTCCATAAATAATTTACCGGCAATCCTAAAATCACACACCCGCGTGGTGCCTGACGCACACAAAAAAACCGGACAACTTAATGCTGCCCGGTATCATAGCTGTAACAAATAACTCAAAAGAGATAATTTGTGCCGGCTGCAGATACTGCAGCCGGCATCAAGTAAATTACTTCTTTTGTTCTCCTGATAGCGCTTCACTCATGGACAAGCCGCCGAGCGACTCGTTAAATACTTCGCCCATGGCGACCATTTCTTCACCGGGTTTGAGCGCTGCGGTGTATTCTTCAGCTGCTGCCTTGAGGTCGGCTTCAGAGAATTCCTGCTTGGCTGCCTTGATGCTTAAACCAATGCGGCGTTCTTCGGTGTCAACTTTAATGACACGTGCCTCAATTTCGTCGCCGAGAGAGAGAACGTCTTTTACTTTCTCAACATGATCCTGGCTGATTTGTGAAATATGAATCAAGCCGTCAATCTTGTTGGTGAGTTCGATAAATGCGCCAAACGGGGTAATTTTAGTAACCTTGCCTTTGACCAGGTCGCCGACTTTGTATAAGTCGTTAATTTTCGTCCACGGGTCATCTTCGCATTGTTTCAACCCTAGGGAGATACGCTGTTGTTCCGGATTGATGTCGAGAATAATGGCTTCGACTTCTTCGCCGGCTTTGAGAACCTCATTGGGGTTGTTGATTTTGCGTGTCCAAGACATATCGGAAACGTGAATCATACCATCAATATCATTTTCGATTTCAACAAATGCGCCGTAGCTGGTCATATTGCGGACTTTGCCGCGGATTTTGCTGTTTACCGGGTACTTTTCGGCCAGCAATTCCCATGGATTGCGTTCTTTCTGACGCAGACCGAGCGAAATTTTCTTGCTGTCGCAGTTAATATCAAGAATCACGGCTTCAACTTCTTCGCCGATATTTACAACATCGCCGGCTTTGGTAACACGTTTTGTCCAAGACATTTCAGAAACGTGAATAAGTCCTTCAACGCCATCTTCAATTTCAACGAAAGCGCCGTAAGGCATAATATTAACAATTTTGCCCTTAACTTTTGTGCCGACAGGATATTTTTCCTGAACTGATTTCCACGGATTATCGCTTTTCTGCTTGAATCCGAGAGAAACGCGTTCTTTTTCATTGTCAATATCCAGAATCATCACTTCAATTTCTTGTCCTACTTGAAGCATTTCGTTCGGATGATTGATACGGCCCCAGGACATATCAGTAATATGCAGCAATCCGTCAACACCACCCAAATCAATAAATGCACCGAAATCGGTGATATTCTTGACCAAACCATTGCGTACCTGACCTACAGTCATATCCTTGAGCAGCGCGCTGCGGCGGCCGCGGCGTGACTCTTCCAGTAATTCACGACGGGAAACCACGATGTTTTTGCGGTCATGGTTAATCTTTAATAATTTAAAATCATATTCTTTGCCGATGAACTCGTCCATATTGCGCACTGGACCAATATCAATCTGTGAACCCGGGAGGAATGCTTCAACGCCTTCAATATCAACAATGATGCCGCCTTTAACGCGGTGCTTCATCAAGCCGCGGACGATACAACCTTCGCCGCATTCCTTGGTAATACGAGTCCATGCCTTCATCTGCTGCGCCTTTTGGAGGCTGATGCCGGGCATGCTGTTTTCATTTTCAATTTCTTCGAGGAGTACATCAACAACATCACCGACTTTTATATCAGCGAAGTTAGAAAATTCGGATGCGGCAACAAATCCTTCAGCCTTGTAGCCGATATCAATTAGTGCGCCATCGGTGCGTTTTTCGGCGATTTTTCCGGAGATAATTGTGCCTTCGCCGAAGGAGGTTTTGGTTTCTTTGCCGCTGAGCAGTTCTTCCATTGACGGCATGTTTTCGAGATCAACGTAGCAGTTTGAGTTTTGAGTTGACATGTTTTTTCTTTTTTGTTAAGTCTGGTTAACTTTTTTCCTAAAATTCCACATTCCCCGCCTTCTGGAGAATAGGAGCGAATTGTGAAGATACAGCTTTTTATTAACTTTTCAAGCAAATTTGTCCGTCAAAGGTTACTTTTTTTTAAAAATTGGCAATAAAAAACTGTGAATATGCTTGAAAAATATGGTTTAAAGATAGATATTAACAACTTTAATGTATAGTCTCTTTGTATACGCGCGCAAAACGTTGATGCGCAAACAATTTACGTTCTACTATAAAATTTTTACAGGTGTGGAAAATTCCTATGAACAGTTTCTCAGTTCCTAACAAAATGCTGGCCTGGCCGCTCTTTGGCGCAGGCATGGACAAACTCGGCTGCAACGGCGAACCATGTTTAGTGGACGTTCCGGCAAATAATGACGATGAACTGCTCGTCCGGATAGAAGCCATTGGTCTATGTTTTTCTGATGTCAAACTAATCCGCGCCGGCGAAGAGCATCCCCGGGTAATTTCCAAAGACCTGAGCAAAAATCCTGTGATTCCAGGACACGAAGCCGTTATGACCGTCGTTAAAGTTGGCAAAAATCTGGTTAATAAGTTTGCGCCGGGACAACGGTTTATTATTCAGGCAGATATTTATGTTGGCGGCAAAGGTTATGCCTATGGTTATGCTATTGACGGCGGCATGGCACAATACAGCATCATTGACCAGCGGGTGTTAAACGGCGACGAAGGCTGTTACCTCCTTCCCGTTAAAGAGCAAACCTCGTCAGCCGTGGCTGCACTAATGGAGCCATGGACATGCGTTCAAGCCAGCTATATGATCGAAAATCGTTCCACCCCGAAAGTTAACGGCAAAGTTCTGATTGCCGCGGCACCAGGCTCAACGGCAGTATATCACGCCGGAGCATTGCTCTGCGCGGCTAAACCAGCAGAAGTTTACGCATTAAATCTCTCTGCCGAAGCCGTCACCGTTTTACAACAAGAACTCGGAACTACAGTCAAGACTATTGCTGAATTAACTCCGGAAATGAAATTTGACGATATCTTTATTTGCGGTATTTTTGAACGGAAACTTGCCGAGACTACCGCCAAATCCGGCAATCGCGGCGCAGTATTTAGTTTTATCGGCAATTTCCCCAATGAATCGTGGTCGCTGGATGTCGGCAGAATTCATTATGAGGGATGGTTTTATCAAGGCACAGACGGCAATAACCTTTCTGCCGCATACGGCCGCAATATCCGCAGTAAGCTGAAAAAAGGCGGAACCTGCTGGTTGCCCGGCGGCGCAGGAGCAATGGGACAAATGCATACCCAAATGGCTGTTGAGTCGCCAGACGGTCCCAGCCGTATCCTCGTCAGCGATATGGACGACGTTAGAATTGAAAACGTCCGCAGTCTGCTCGCTGATAAAATAAAAGAACGCTGCATCGAGTTTAAAACGATCAATCCGGCAAAATTATCTGCGGCAGAATTTGAGCAGCAGATTAGAGATTTTGCCCCGGAAGGATTTGATGACATTATCATGCTTGTCCCTGTCATTCCGGTATTGAACGGTTCGGCAAAATTCCTAAAAAATGACGGTCTGATGAATATCTTTGCGGGAATTCCCGCAGGAAAAGATGGTGAGTTGAACGTGCGCGGCATCGCTAACGGCGGCGTCCGCTACATTGGTTCCAGCGGCAGCCTGACCTCACACCTCCGCCACACTCTGACATTAGCTGAAAATAATGAGCTGAAGCCGGTTACGGCGTTAGCGGCGGTAGGTGGGATGAAAGTGTTAAAGCGCGGCTTAGATGCCGTTATTAATGCTGAATTTCCTGGAAAAACGGTAATTTTCCCGAATTGTCCGGATATGCCGTTAACCCCGATAAAAGATATTGGCACGCTGGCGGAAGATTTGAATTCTACGCTGAGTTCTGACGGATTTTATACGATTGAGACCGAAAAACGTTTGATGAAGGAATACTCCTCTTAATGAGATTAGCGGCGCATATCCGATTAGCTTTAATTGTCAGCGCAGTTGCCGTGTTGATGACTGCTGGCAATTTTTTATCGGTTAGTGCCGCGGGTATCTCTGATTTAGAAAGTTTTGTCAAAAATGAAGAGCGCACCCTGGCCAATACCAAAGCGGATTCCTGGAGTGTTGTCGGCAAAAATATTGTTGTTAAAGGCAATGTACATATTCCATACGGCAACATCACAATATATGCCGACCGCGCGATTGTTAATACCGAAACCAAAGATATTGAAGCAGTTGGCAATATCCGCATGTTCCGTACCCGCGAATCAAAGGCAACCGTTACCGTGGATGAACTTGCCAAACTGCGCGACATGCCAGATTGCTTAGTCAGAATTGACAAATTTACCGTTGACCCGCTCGGAATACAACGAATTGATGTGACTGCATTTAGTCAGGGTGACAAAATCCGCGCCAGCAAGGTTTCAGGAAATATGGCCAGCGGTTACCTTTCATTTCGCGACTTTGACTGCAGATTCAAAACTTTTGCCTGCAAGGCGAAGTCTGGCGAACGCAAGCCGGGCGGGGAAATTATCGTCAAAGACGCGGAAATCAGTTCCTGCGAATTTTTAAATACCGACCAGGCGCATTATTCCATCAACTGTGCTGAAGCTAAAATTTATCCTTACACCCAGGAGGGCTTTGGTCTATCCGGATACAATCCGGATTTTGGCGACCATAGTGTCTGGGCTTATGGCTGCACTCTCAAAGCATACGATGTTCCGTTCATGTGGGTACCAATGTTTTATAAGCCCAAAGATGAAAGCCCTGGGCTGTTCAAAGTAAGAGGCGGCTATACCTCCGACTGGGGATATTTCGTTTCAATGTCGAAAAAATTCCAGCTGCTGGATGACCCGTACACCACTGCCACGGTAATGCTGGATTATTATTCTCAGCGCGGCGTCGGCTATGGCGGTGAAGTTGACATTCGCCGCGAGAACACTAAAACAAACTTCTGGGGTTACGGTATTTATGACCAGCGGCCATACAATACCGATGATATTGAAGACACATCCAGGCTAGAAATTCCTAATGCCCGTTACGGTTTTAACATCAGCAACGTCACCCACATCACGCCTAAGCTGGATTTCCGCGGCAATTTAGCGGTTATGAGCGATTATTACTTCCTGAATGATTTCTTCAGCGATAAGTATAACGCTGACCCGGAGCCGGCTACTTACGCCGCCATGGAACAACAATTTGACCGTTTTTCTACCGCGCTTTATGCGCGTGCCCGCACTAATACATTCTACAGTACCACAGAAAAGATGCCGGAATGGCGCCTGGATGTGCCGCGCCAGGAATTATTCGACAATCTCTATTATCAGGGTGAAAACAGTGCATCGGTGCTAAGGATGATGTGGCGCGATTTTGATAAGCCGCGAACCACCGGCAATGATGTTGATCCGCGCAATTATATGACTCAGCGGGTTGACTCGCTGCACATGTTCTACTATCCCTTCAATATTGATTGGGCTAACTTTATTCCCCGTGCCGGTTTGCGCATGACTTATTACAACAACACTTCCAAAACAGATATTAACGAAAATAATTTTCAGAATTTGTTGACGGCGAACAGTCCTGACCAGATTTCCGATGTTGATGTCGTCAACTATGACCATGAAGGCAGTTCAAAATTCCGGGTTATTGGCGAAATTGGTTTAGAAGCCTCCACCAAAATTCATAACTCCTGGCAGAATGTCAAAAACGCCTATTGGCAGCTCGACGGTATGCGCCATATATTCCAGCCGTATGTCAACTATACCGGCATTCCAAAACCCACTGAAGACCGTGATAATCTATATTACTTCGATGATATTGACCGTATTGAAGAACAGAATTTTGTCCGGCTGGGTGCATTAAACCGTTTGCAGACCAGGCGCGGTAATTACGGCAGTGAAACTATCTATAACTGGATGTCCATGGAAAATTACTGGGATTATCACTTCACCAATCAAGATGGATTGAACAGCATCGGCGACTTCGTCACTAAATTGAATTTTTCGCCGTTCCAGGATGTTGACCTCTCCACTATGGCGGCAATAAACTTGGGCGACAACGATGAAAATAATGTCCAAACAAATGCCGGCGGACCGCCCACCGAACAAAAAGGACTCAACATTAGCTTCCTAAATAAATGGGAGACTGCACTGCGTTACCGCATTATTGAAGGGGTTAATACCAACTTTGCCTACGTTTATCAGCGTGTTTACAAAACGCAATCTATTTACTCGATGGGCAGCACTTTCTCGGAAGTGCAGTCTGGTAATGCGTTTGACCAGTATTACAATAATGCCGTGCAGCAATTGCGCTGGGGATTTGATTTCCCGTTATTCGATAATAAGTCAAAATTTGCTTATGAGCTGCTTTATGACTTTGAAGCCGGGTATCTGCGGGAGCAAAACGTCAAAATCACCCGAAATTTCCACTGCGTCGAGGTGGCGCTGCAAGTTGGCCGTTCTACCAACGAGGACGGCAACGGCAACAAAGAATACGATAATAGTTTTATGATAACCGCAACACTGGTCGGTATTGAATCACCGCTTAAAGATGTCAGCCGCGACAATATGAACAGCTATAGTACCGCCGATTCGCCCAGCAGTAATAAAGCAGGGAATATCGGTTTTGGAGGAGGTTGATTATGTTCATCGTAACTGGAGCCGCGGGACTCATTGGCAGCGCAATGATTTGGCAACTTAATCAAACCGGTGTTAATGATATTATCGCCGTTGACCATCTCGGCACGTCCGACAAATGGAAAAACCTGCGGGCATTAAATTTCTCTGACTACCTGGAAAAGGATAGTTTCCGCAGCAAACTGGCAGCAGGTCATTTTAATGCGAAGCAAATTGACGGAATTATTCATCTTGGCGCATGTTCCGCCACCACTGAACGCGATGGTTCGTATCTGGCGGACAATAATTTCAGCTACAGCTGCGAACTGGCAGACTTTGCCGTCAGGAACGGGATTCGCTTTCTTTATGCTTCCAGTTGTGCCACCTACGGCGATGGCAGCATGGGGTATGTCGATGATGAATCAAAACTTGAAGTACTGCGGCCACTCAATATGTACGGCTACTCCAAACAGCTTTTCGATTTGTGGTGTAAACGCCGCGGCATTCTGGATAAAGTTACCGGCTTGAAGTTTTCCAACATTTATGGCCCCAATGAACAACACAAAGGCGATATGCGCAGCGTCGTTTGCCGCGCCTATGAACAAATTTCCAGTGAGGGAAAGTTACGTTTGTTCAAATCATACCGCGCGGAATACGCTGACGGCGAGCAGCTGCGCGATTTTCTGTATGTCAAGGATGCTGTTAATATGGTGGAGTTTCTGATGAACTGCCCGCGCGGATATGGAATCTTCAATATCGGCAGCGGTAAAGCTGAATCTTGGAATGCCCTCGCCGCCGCCGCATTCGCAGCCCTGAACAAACCAGTAAACATTGAATATATTGAAATGCCGGAACATCTGCGCGACCGCTACCAGTACTATACCCGCGCGGAAATGACTAAATTAATTAATCTTGGCTATAACCAACCCTCAACGCCACTGAATACCGCCATAGCCGATTACGTCCGCAATTACCGCATCCCGGATAAATTCCTAGGCGATTGATGATGGCACCGGCTATTTGATGCGCCACTTCAAGGGCAACTACATGAACCAAATTATTGCCATCATCGCCCTGACTTTGACAATTGTCACGACCGGCTGCATAGCGCGGCACGACAACGTCACCACTTTTCTCGAACAGGATTACAGTCAATATCTAAACGGCATTAACGCGGTTGTTGTTTTTTACCGCCCGGCGACAGGACAATATACGGTGAGTAATCAAGTATCTGCCACCATCCGGCACTCTCCTTGTTCAACATTTAAAGTGCTGTCCACGCTGATGGCGCTGGATTGCGGCATCGTTCCTGGCGTTGATGCCAAAATGGGATATGACGGGACTATTTACGAGTACGCCGCTTGGAATAGCGATTTAACAATGGAAGAAGCATTTAAAGTTTCCTGTGTATGGTACTACAAAAAAGTTGTTGCCAAACTTTCCTCATCATACGTTCAAGATAAATTATCCCGGCTCAGCTACGGCAATGCGGACATCAGTGCTTGGAACAGCGCCGGTCATAACGTTTTCTGGATTGAATCTTCACTACAAATTTCGCCGGTGGAGCAGGTGAATTTCCTGCATACTGTATTTAGTGGCAGCTCCGGATTCAAACCGGAACATGTTGCGATATTAAAGCAATGTATGAAATATGATAATATAGACGGCGCGGTATTCTACTGCAAAACCGGAACCGGACGCAATCATGATACCAAACACCTGGAAGCATGGTGCGTAGGAATGATTGAATTACCCAATAAAGAATTAGTCTATTATGCGGTATTTGCCGCTGATCCGACTCAAGACATCAAAGGACCGGCGGTGCGGGATATCGCCCGCACTATCTGCAAAAACATAATCAAGGAACTTTAGTACTTTACAACGGCAGTACAGTTTTTTTGTAAACTTCATTGAGCACTTGTGCTATTCCGGTATAAAATGCGCTGAAACCGCAAAAAAGACCAACATAACCAGCAAGAGTATGAATTTCATGGTTCTCAAAAACATTGGCAGCACTAAGGAGGAAGAAGAGTGCGGTCAAGCTAAGAAAGACCACCTGCAGCGCCCGGCTCAACTTTAAGGTGCCGATAAATAAACATCCGGTAAATAATCCCCACATTGCCAGATAACATGCCATTGAGGTAGGATTGGGCTTGGATACTTTGCCTATTTCCGGCAGGAGCCATATTCCCACCAGCGTTAGCCAAAAGAATCCATAAGAGGAGAATGCGGTAGTGCCGAAGGTATTGCCTTTTTTCCACTCCATTATTCCAACGATAATCTGCGCTAATCCGCCGTAAAAAATACCCATAGCGACGATGGAGTTATCCAGCGGAAATAATCCGGCATTGTGGATGTTCAACAAAATCGTTGTCATTCCAAAAGCACAAAGTCCCAACGGCGCCGGATTGGCAGTTAAATCATTATGAGAAGACATAAATACCCTTTCTTGTTATTTTAGGAGTCGTTCAAAAATAACTGGTACTTTCTACTGGTGTCTCCGGGGGTACTTTCGGCTTTGCCGGTTCGTTACAAAGCTACGGCTTTGCTCCTCTCCGGCAACCCCGAAATTTCTCCCTGATACCCTCAGTATAAAAATACCACTTATTTCTTTACAACTCCTTAGCTAATTTCAACTTTATTTTAAATTAATCGAGCGGTTAAAACTGTTCAACGAGGCGTTAATCTAATCATTTATCGGCGTAATTCAAC
>CAZITV010000055.1:0-12747 GCA_964542255.1 uncultured Victivallaceae bacterium | reverse complement strand
TATTTGGGCAGATTTAATTTGGGCAGTTCAAGGCCTGGAACTTTTATCGGCGGCATATCCGGAGCTCTCGCTTCTGCTTCATTTTTTTGCGCGCTATCTTCCTTGAGCCTCTGTTTGAGGATTTCAGAGATGGCTGGCGGATAATTTTTGAGCAGGTTGGAAACGACGGAATTTTTGATATCGCGATACGGAGCGAGGCCTACTCTGACTTTGACATCGGCATTATTCTGTTGATAGGTGGTATAGATATATCTGGCCATCCGTTCATTGGCGACGGCAGCATCATCATCACCGTAGATTAGATAGTTGCAGCTGCGGTAAATCATACCGCTAACGATGTCTGTGGCCTTTTTGACAGAAGCGTCACGGACTTCCTCGGTCCACTGCGCCATAACGAATTCTTCGAGACTTTTGCGGTATTTGCCGGGTTCTTCTTTGCGCATCAGTTTATAAAACTCGTTGGCTTTGGCGAACTTGCCATAATTATAGAGCAGAACGATGGCTTCAGCCATAAAATTGATTTTCGCGGAGAAGAATGTGCTGAGCTTGTCATTTTTCTCATAAGCTTCTTCAAAAGTGCGCAATACTGAGTCAAGAACAGCGAAGTTTGGCACAACGATGATAGTTTCAAACTTGTCTTTGTCAATCATCATAATGCGTCCGGCGATAAAGGATTCTTTAAGAGATTGAGTAATCAGCCGTTCACAAGAGAGGTCGCGTTTACCTACGGTTCTGTCGATACCGACAGTTGCCCAGTAAATGGCCTGAGCTTCCGGGGTGCGCCAATCCAGCATCCCGTACTTGTTATTCAAATCATTGATTAATACCGGATTTAATTTAAGTTTTTCTTTGAGCCAGCGCACTTGAAAATAGCGGGTTAATAATTCGCTAATTTTGGGATTATTTAAAGAAGTGACGAAATCTTCCGGCAGTTTTGACTGTTTCTTAAATTCTTCAAATAGTTTATCAAAAGTCTCATATTTTGATTTTTGAATCAATTCGTCAAATTTGACGGATTCCGGGATATCTTTGAACAGGGATTCAGTGGTTGTCGGTGTTTTTGCCAGGACTGCCCAGTCGGGGTCGCTGCCGACGATTTGCGTCAATAGAATCGCCAGACGGTTTTTGTAGAATAAGTTGGCATCATCCAGAACATTACCGAGTTTATGCTGAAAAATCCATGCAAGCTCTTTATACAGCAGCGGATCCGTAGGATTGTATTCCAGAGCTTCATCGCGAACCAGTTTAATCCCTTCTTGAATCCAGCGCCAGCGGTCTTCAAATGAAGAGCAGGTTACGGAAATATTATAGGCCATATTCCACGCCAAATAAGCAGTAGCACCGGAAAATCTGGGCTGAAGTTTGGTAATCCAAGAGGCAAGCTGCACCATTTCAAAATAGTTGCCGCTTTCCTGGAGAGAAGCAGCCCGCAGCCACAGCAGGTCAGCGAGCAAACCGCGGAAACTGCCCAGTGCAACGGTGGTAAATGCCACAATTGGCGGCGCATTATTAATCTGTCCAGTAAAATGAAGATTGTTTTTGGCGATAGAATTATCCAGCTGCCGCTGGGTAAAGCTAATGCCGATAAGCAGCAGCAGAGAAACAACTACCATCGCTGTGAAAAAAATAATTGTTCTAAATTTACTCATATTTTCTCACCACCAATCCCAGTTCTCTGCGCCAGTAGAGATATATGCCGAGTAAAAATAACGGCACACCGCGCAGCACAAAATAAGTCAAAAATAATTTTCCGATAAATGACCATTCTATCAATTCACCATCAGCAACAAAGTAAGTTACTTCAAACTCCTGCATCGGTATGATGCACAACAGCAATATTTTGCCAATGTAAAACGCCACCATATCCGCAGCGCCGCTGAAAAACGAAGAACTTGCCATAAATGAAGCAAAACTGCCGAACATCAAATATGAGATAACAAAGAATACCGCCGTCGGCATTGACAATGTCGATGCCGCCGCACAGGCCAGCCCAGCCAAAATAACCAGCTGCAGGAAAATAACCAGCACCGCACGGAAATAGTTTTCCGTAAAACCGGTAACTTTAATCAACAGTTTTGGACCATCAGAACGCTGGAAGAACAGCATCCCGTTTTCCGGATCAAAGTTGGAAAATGAGATAATTACTTCACGTTCAGGCGTAACCACTTTGGGCGGCAAGTAGCGTTCGAGGAAAACCCCGCACATCAGTTGCTCGGGATAGGGTGTGAGCGGATAATAGAAATACTGGTATTTTTTTGTCTTATTTTTGCTTTGCTCAAACACGTTGTTAGATGTTTTTTGCTCTTCTTCCGGGGTGGCAATGACCACCTGCCATATACCGCGGGTAATGCGCTGAGACTCTGTTGCTATCTTGTTGACGTAAAGGCGGAAGCGCAAGTAGATGGGGCGGTCAAGATCCGCCGGCAGCCCTTTGTAAGTCCAGGCTCTGACACTTCCCGGCGGGGCTTCGGACATTTGAGCAAAAAGCTCGCGTTTGATTTCTTTCAGCATTTTATCTTGTCCGGCTTCAGAGGTGTCAATGGAATTGGAAATTTTTGAACCTGCGGCGATGCGTTGTTTCAGCACATCCTTGGCGAGATTATCAATATCAGGAATTTCAGGAAAGAATACCCGTCTTCCAACCATTACCTCGTTTTCGATTGCGGCCTTATCGGCATCACTGAACGGCTGGTTGTAAAATTTCCACAAGACGATCGAATAGACTGTGCCTGAGGCAACTGCCAATAAAATTGCGTGAATAAGAATAATTCCTAACCATTTGCCGAGCCAGATCACCACCCGGGACACGGGTTTTGAAACAACCATGTGCAGCTGATAACTTTCCGCATCGCGCGACATAATGAAGCAGCCTAGCCAAATTGATGAAAGCGATAGCACAAAAGCCACTGCCGCCAAGCTGTATTTCAAAGAAATCTGGATAAAGCCGCGTGCAGTACCGTCCCCGGCAATATTGGCGGGAATCAAGACAATGCAAATCAGCAGAATTACCAATAATAATTGGAAAATATGCGATCTGACACCATTTTTAAATGTCAATCTGACAATAGCCCAAAAAGCAGTCATGTTCTTCTTTCAAATATCTAGGATATTATTACAATCAGTTCACTAAATCTTTTAATTTATCGTTAACCTTATTCAAATCCTGTTCCAGTTTGGCTGGCTCAACATTTGCGGCTGGGGTAACTGGTTCAGCCTGGCTGAGTTTAGCTAAATTATCATTCACCAGCGCAATTTTTTCCTCGGGAGTTGAAGGTGTTTCCACCACCGGTACAGCATCATCTTTCATCAAGTTTTCCAGCACCGCCGCCGAGTTGTGTTCAGTTAAATATTCCGCAATTTTGCCGCCGCCGACCACACCGGCAGTCTCAACACTCTCCGCTTTCGCGGTATTGATGACTTCCAGGAAAAATGTCTCCAGACTCTTGCGCGGATGTTCAATGCGAAATTCGTTGCCGTCCAGATTTTCACGCAGCGCTTTTAATAACTTTTCCGTCGCCGCCGGTGACAGCGCCGGAGTAGTGATATTATTGGTGTCAGTCATTGTCAATAGTTCATTTAAGGTGCCAGTGGCACGGATTTTACCACCATAGAGAATTATCACACGGTCGCAAATGTCTTCAACATCACTCAGTAAATGGCTGGTGACAACTACGGTTTTACCGCGTTTTTTTAACATCAGGATTAGGTCTTTAACTTCTTTGCAGCCCAGCGGGTCAAGACCGGAGGTGGGTTCATCCAGAATAAGCAGCGACGGGTCATTAATCATCGCCTGTGCCAAACCTATACGGCGTGCCATCCCCTTGGAGAATTCACCCACCCGGCGGCGTTTAGCGTGGCTGAGTCCAACCATTTCCAGCAGCTGTTCGCTGCGGCTGCGCCGCTCTTCAGCGGAAAGATTAAACAATGAACCGAAAAAGTCCAGTGTTTCCATAGCGGTAAGATATTTATACAGATAAGACTCTTCGGGTAAGTACCCAACCAGACGTTTGGTTTCCACCGCACGCGGGGAACAGTCAAATACCGAAAGTGAGCCAGCGGTCGGATAAAGCAGTCCCAGAATCATTTTTACAGTAGTGGATTTGCCCGAACCATTAGGCCCGAGCAGGCCAATTACTTCGCCCTCTTTAACTTCAAAATCAATATCATTGACTGCCTTGGCTTTAGGACGGTTCCAGAAATCCCGGAATTCTTTACTGAGACCGACGGCTCTGATTATTGTAGCACGATTGTCCGACATCAATATTGTCTCCACTAAGGGGTTAAAAATACAGCTTAATCCTTGGTTGAATCATCAAGCGTGAGTTCTTCACCAGTACGCACCAGTCTGGCGCTGTTAAAAATAATCAGCAGTGTACTCAGCGTATGCAGCACCGCCGCCCACACCGGAGTCATCCAGCCGAATACCGAGAAAATCATTCCGCCAAAAACAAACACCATTCCAACAAACAGATTCTGGTTAATGATTATCCGCGATTTGCGCGAAAGGAAAACCAGCATCGGAATACGGCGCAGGTCATTGGTCATCAGTGCGATTGAAGCGCTGTTAATCGCAATATCACTGCCGATGGCGCCCATGGCGATACCCAAATCGCCCGCTGCGAGAGCCGGGGCATCATTAACGCCATCGCCAACAACTGCGACTCTGACACTCTTTTTAATGTTTTCGACATATTCAACTTTGGATTCAGGCAAACATTCGCTTTGAAATTCATCAATTTGAATTGATGCCGCCACGGTTTCAGCAACAGAATTGCGGTCACCGGTAACCATGGCGCAGTGCTGCACTCCAAGCGTACGCAAATCCTTAATTACCTGAACCGCGTGCTTGCGTAATTTATCTTTGAAACCGATCCAGCCGATAATTTTATCATCCTGAGCGACATAAACTACACTCATGCCGTAGTCATCTTGTTCAGCCGCAACTGGCGCTGCATAGCCCAGTGACAGCAGCCAGGCGAGCCTGCCGACATTGCACTTGTGACCATCTACCATGGCATGAACGCCCTTGCCGTGCACTTCGTTAAATTCAGTTGCTTCAGATAAATTGAGTTCGGCTTCAACCGCCAATTTCTGCAAAGCGATTGCCGTAGGATGGTTACTGTGACGTTCAGTTGATGCCGCGACTTTTAATAATTCAGCCGGAGCGGTACTGTCAAAGGGGGTAAGTTTGGCGACGGAAAGAACACCATCGGTCAAAGTACCGGTTTTATCGAATACGAATGCTTTGATTTTTGCCGCTAATTCAAGATGGCTGACGTTTTTAATCAGAATGCCCAGTCTGGCGGCGGCGGCAACTGCCGCGACAACCGCGGTGGGTGTTGCCAGCACAATGGCGCACGGACAGGCGATAACCATCAAAGTAATAACCCGCTGCATATCCAGTGTAAACCACCAGGTTACCCCGGCAATCATCAACACTGTCGGTGTATAATATCCGGCATAACGGTCAATAATTCTAACAATTGGCGACTTGGAACCTTCTGCCGCGAGAATCATATCCTTGACTTTGCCGAGAGTCGTATCTTCGCCAACTCTGGTAATCGTCACATCCACACTGCCGGTCAGGTTTTGGGTACCGGCAAAGACATCATCGCCAACATCTTTATCCACCGGCAGAGATTCACCGGTGATAGATGCCTGATTTACAGTACTCTCGCCAACACTGATTTTCCCGTCAACCGGAAAGTTTTCACCAGGACGGACTCGGATAATGTCGCCTATGACCAAATCCAGTGCTTCGCACTCAATCTCTTTGCCATTAACCAGTTTTCTGGCGGTATGTGGTGTCAGCTTAATTAATTCTTCAATCGAACGCTGAGCGCCACTGGCAGTGCGGGTTTCAATAATAATGGTGAGCAGAAGAAAGAAACTGATAATTCCGGCGGTCTGAAAATCACCACCGGCAAAAGCCGCCAGTATCGCCAGCGCCACCAGTTCGTTCATATAAATTTTGCCGTAGTAAATATCTTTTACGGCAGTAATCATAATTGGCATCGCTAAAACTACGGAGCCAACAATTGCGCTGAACCGTGCGGCAAATGTTTGATCCGGCACCAACCATTCCAAAATATAGGAATTGGTGATAAAGAAACCACCGATTATTGCCAGTGCCAGCCGTCCCATAGTCCGGTCATGACCAGCGCCACTCGTTAAATTGCCACAGGTTGGGCAAGTTATGCCGCTGGACGATTTATGCTTGTGATCATGGGCGTGGTCGCGGCATTTGTCGCTGCTGTGGTCGTGACCGCAGCAAGAGTGCGGAGCGTGTTCATCATGTTTGGTCATGCTTGAGGATGCCATCTTTATTTCCCTTCCGTTTCATCAGCTGTTCGGTTGTCCAGCGGTTCCGGATTTAACTTGATACGAATTTGCTGCTGACCGCCGCTGCTTTTGCTGATGAGGTATTTTTCCTGCACTCCGCCAAGCACATCGGACAACATAAAGTTGTACAGCGCCATCAACACTGTTTCCGGACTAAGTTTATATTCAGTATATATCTTTTCAAAATAGATATTTTCAGCCTTTACCTCAGAAACAACCTGTTTGCGGTAGGTTTCCGCGCTGGCATTGATGCCGGCACGTTCGGCTACCGTCGCATTGTCTTGTTTAACCCGGTATTCATTAGCTTTGTCTATCATAGTTGATTTAGCTTGATTCGCTGAAGTAACATCACTGAACGCGGCTTTAGTCTTAAGTGGCGGGAATGCCTGCTGCAGCGTGACGCTGTTAACTTTAATGCCCAGATCAAGGTCTTCGATATTTTTTGCGAAAGCCAACTGCACGGCATCTTTGTAATCTTGTTTTTTGTCGTAGAGCACTTCGTCAACGGTTCTGTTTGCGGTAATTTTTATGACGATATTGCGTAGAACTTCCTGCAGAATGGTTTGCGGACCGCGGCTGCCTCTAATTTTGCCATTGGGCAGCATTAGCAGTTCATCGTTGTCGCGCGGGTCTTCAGGGCAAAGACATCTTTCATAATATTTCTGCGGATTTGAAACCTGATATTCAAGTATCCAGGATGTATGAATGATATTGGCGTCGGCGGTAAGCAGATATCTATCCTTGCCGGGTTCCAGCGGACCGCTCATCGCTTCCATTTGCGCTTCTTCCGGACCTTGAGGCATTGCCATCATGGTCGCCTTAAAGTCAACATTCAGGGTTTGCGGATTGGTCTTAATCGTCACCAGATTATTAACCGGGTAGGGGAAAAACCAATGCCAGTTATCATAATATGTATCTACATACTTGCCAAAACGCAGCACAATAACAGCTTCTTGAGGTTTGACGATAAAGTATCCGCCAAATGTGAAAAAGTAAACCAGCATCCCAATGATAATAATCACAAGAATAATGAATGATATCTGAAGACTCTTAACCAGTGATTTTAAGCCGGAATCATACTGACTGGAATAGTCGGTTTGATATGCCGGTTCATGTGTTTTATGCGTATTATCCATAACAATCCAAGTCTTTCTATAAAGATGTTATTGTTTGCCGGCAGTTACAGCCGCGGCCGAAGGTGCGTCCTGTTTCAGTTTATCCGCGTTCATTTTTAATAAATCAAACGGTGCAGAATCGGTATCCAGCACCAGCGTGGTTTTTGACTTCATAACTTTGCGCAGTGAATCGAGTTTGCGGAGAAATGCTGCCAACTCCGGCGCCTGTTTAAAGGCGACATAATATTTTGCGGCATCTGCATCGCCCTGGGCGCGGATTTCTTTCGCGTCTGCTTCGGCTTCAGCCAGACGGATTTGCTTAGTACGGTCAGCATCGATTTTTATTGTTTCAGCTTCTTTTTTGCCTTCAGCGCGATAACGTTCGGCGACGACTTTGCGTTCCTGAACCATGCGTTCAAAAACTTTCTCGCTGATGGATTTAGGGATATTGATAGTGTTGATGCCGACTGCCTTAACAGTTAGACCGTAATCAGAAGCCTTGCGGTCCAGTTTTTGACACATTTCTGACTCAATTTTGTCCAGGCACATTTCTTTAGCATTAGTATTTATCAACTGGTTAAATTTATATTTACCAAAAGTTTCATCTTTGACGCTGCGCATCCAACTGTTGAGCTGCTCTTCAGCATTGACCGTGGTAACCATGCGGAGAAAAAAGTTTTTCGGGTCGCTGATTTTATAAATAATGTAGATGCCGGCGATAATATTTTGACCGTCTTTAGTCAAGGTTTCCTCCAGCTTGCCAACGTTGCCGGTAAAACAGTTGTAACGGTTGTCAAACTTATGTATTTCTTGAAACGGGTAGGGCCAGCGGAAATGCAGTCCGGCGCCAACCGCCTGTTCATTAATCTTTCCGAAAGTCGTCATCACCGCAGTTTCGGTGCTGCCCACGCGAAAAGAAAAAATTGCCACTAAAAAAATTGCCGCGACGATCAATCCCAACAACATTGTCGGCCAATGTCTGGAGATTGCTGCTTCGTTGTGTTCTGCTGTCATATTCAAATAGCCTCCATGTTAATACATAATTTTGCTGTTAATTCGTTATTTGTTTTTTGGTGAATTAGGATTGATAGCGCCGAGGTCGGCATCAATCAAATCCATCGTCGCCTTCTTTTCAAAATTCAGTTCATATACTTCATTATTAATTGAAGAGCTGACTATAAACTTTCTCGCGTCTTTGCAATCTTTTTCCAGCATGTCCAGGTAGGTGCGCAACCGGTAAAGCGATGGCATAATCTGATATGCCTGCAATTGTTTGTTAAAACGTTCCCCTTCAGCTTTCGCCACCATCGTTATTTGTTCACGGTAACCAATCGCGTTTTGTTTTAAACGGGCAACCTCAACGTCTGCCTCGGGAATAACTTTCTCACGAAAAACTTTAGCTTTGAGGATTTCTGATTCGCGTTCTTCCATAGAACCAATTACATCCTGGAAAGCGGGGGCAACTTCCTTGGTGGGCGGGTGAACATCGTGCAGATTAACGCAGATAATTTCAATACCTAACTGCTGCTTATTGACAGCTTCCTGCATCAGCCGCTTTAAATCTTCCGCCGCCGTGTGGCGTCCGTCCGACATTATCTCCAGCATCGAAACACTCGCAAAGTATTTGGCGGCTACCATTTCGCCGATGCTCTGCAGCATTTTTGGTGCGTCTTTGTTGCGGTAGGCGTAATCAAACAGACCCTCGCGGGAAATATGGTACTGAACCGGAACACTGATACCGAGAAAAGATACCGCAGTTGCCGGAGTTTTGCTGTTGTCAACTTTTTCTGATGCAACTAAATAGTAGGTTTCAGCTGCGTAATGTTCTTCCGTCCAGGTAACTACTTCCGGAGAAGATTTTTTGCCGGCGCTGTCTTCCATTTTTGGACCGACCAGCACCTGATGGATCTCAGTGCAGGAGAAGCGTGCAACTTTGCCAAATGGATATGGCAGTGTAAAATATACTCCAGGCTCTAGTAAGGTTTCACTGCATACTTTGCCGAACCGCTCCTTGACGCCCACTTGTGACGGACCGACTTCAGTGATGCAGGTAAACATCCACAATACTACAAACCACACAATCAGTAACGGAAACAGTGATTTTTCCATAAACCCGTAAATCCAAGTTTTGGAAACCTTGAATCCGAATTGATAGTCGAGGGTATCGGCAATATTGCGTACCACACCGCCTGGTTCGGTAAACAAACTCAGTAAACGGCTTTCAAATACCGGGCGCGGCTCTTCAATCGTCCGCGGCCGATAAAATTCGGTGACAAAGTTCATAACCTGCTCCAAACCAAGTAGCAGATAGACAACCAAAATAACACGGGAAGTGTAATAATCCAGAGAACCGTAACCGAAACGGAACATCAAAATTGACAAAGTTGACAGCGCCGCCACCACAAAGCTTAGTATCATCCAGGCGCCTACCGGGCGCAGCCAGCGGAAACATTTATCCCGTGACTGACCCACTAGAAACGCTCCGGAGAAAATCGAGAAAATCATAAAAATAGCCGCGACAAAAGCGCCATGCAGCGCATTGGATGCTACCGGTTTTACCGGACGCAATGCCCAGTTGTGCCAGATCAGGAAGACCATTCCCAAAATAATTACCGCGGCAAATGTAGTTAAAAAATAGGGAGTGATTCTTTTGTAATTTTCGAATGAGCGTCCGGCGGTAAATCTGACATCTTCTTCGATATTCAATACCGCGATATTCTCTTTGCGTTTTTCCAGCAGCTTTTTTTCTTCTTCTTCTTGCGCTGCGTGCGAGGAGAGGATTCCATAAGCCATCGCACCAACCGCGAATATTATTGCGATGACATATGGCAACAGCAGCAGTGAGAAGGTGTCCGAACCGGACCATGAGGAAAGTGATGCCGATAAAATTGCCAAAACCAGGCAGCCAACCCCGGCAATAATTGTTAATTTAACCAGTAATTTTGAATTGTCCAAATTTTCCTGCAAAACTCTTTCTTTTTCCATTGAAACCTCAGCCAGATTATATTAATCGAATCGTTAAAGAATAACCGAACAAGAGCATTCCATTACCGTAATGTTAAAACATCACAAAATCAAGAGCAAAATAGTAAAATTAACTATTAAATTGGACAGAAACAGCTAAAGGTACCGCCACCAAACTACAGCGGGGCAATTTTGTGGCATATTTAATGCGCTGATGACGGCTCAAAGCAATCCATCGGTTTCATTAAAGCCGAAGCGGATATTCATACACTGAATCGCCTGACCAGACGCGCCTTTTGTCAAGTTATCTTCAGCCCCGGTTAAAATTATTTTATTGGTATGCTTATCAAAAGCATAACCAATTTCACAGACATTGGTCATCGTTACATATTTTGTGTCAGAGAGCCGGCCTTTCGGCAGCACCCGGACGAATGGCTCTTCCGAGTAAACATCATTGAACACATTTTCAATCTTCTCCAAAGTGCATCCCGGAGCAGCATAAAGCAGAATTGTTGAATTAATGCCGCGGTTTACCGGAACCAGGTGCGGAACAAAATTGATTGCGACTTCCGAACATCCCGCCGCCGCCGCCAACTCTTGTTCAATCTCCGGTAAATGTCGGTGACCAACTACCGAATAGGCGCGCAAACTCTCATTGCATTCAGGAAAAATATAGGGCAGGTCAACTTTTCGGCCGGCGCCGGAAACCCCGCTCATACTGGAAACAACAATCCCGGTCGCCAGTGCCAGACCGGACGCCAACATCGGCGCTGTCGGTAAAATCGAACTGGTGGGGTAGCAGCCCGCACAGGCAATCAAGTCCGCACTGCGGAGCTGCTCACGATAACGTTCAGGAAGACCATAAACCGCCTGTTTTAACAACTCCGGCGATGGATGCTCTTCCTTATAGTATTCTTTGTATTTTTCAGGGCTTTTTAGTCTAAAATCCGCACTAATGTCAATAACCTTCACGCCGGACTCAAGCAGCGGAATTGCGAATTCTGTCGCTAAACCATGCGGGAGTGCGAGAAACGCAACATCACAGCAGGCAGCAATCTCCTTCACATCCGGGGCAGTAAAAGTCAATTTATTCTCGGCAAAACGCGGAAAAATTTCTCCAACTGATTTGCCGGCATATTGACGCGAAGTAATAACCGATAGTTTGCAATGGGGATGGCGGCTAAGAAGCCGCACCAGCTCTTCACCGGAATATCCCGAAGCACCAACCACCGCAGCACGGATTTTAGCCATAACAAGCCTCCGTTCTGTAACAGATTAGCGTTTGGAGAACTGGAAGCGTTTGCGTGCGCCAGGTTGACCTGATTTTTTACGTTCCTTGACTCTCGCATCGCGGGTCAGCATACCGCAGTTCTTTAAAACCGGGCGGAGCGTTTCATCATATTTGATTAGCGCGCGGGCAACACCGTGACGGAAAGCGCCGGCTTGACCAGCAGTTCCACCGCCATCAATATTGGCGTTAATGTCAAATTTGCCTTGATTGGCGGTAACTGTTAACGGCTGAAAAATATAACCGCTAATCGCTTCCTGTGGAAAATAGCTAGTAAAAGGCTTGCCGTTTACAACAATTTTACCGGTACCCGGTTTAATGCGGACTCTCGCGACTGCGCATTTTCTACGACCGGTTGCCCAAATTTCTTCAACTTTTTTGTTAGTAACCATTTTATTTCATTACTCCTGAAGTGATACTTTGGTGGGTTTCTGTGCTACTTGTTCGTAGTCGCTGCCGGGATAAACCCGCAGTTTGCGGAACATTGAACGACCAAGTCTGCCTTTCGGCATCATGCCCCAAACCGCATCCTTCACCAAACGCTCCGGATGTTTTTCACGAATTACATCGGCGGTATATTCTTTCTGGCCTCCCGGACGTCCGCTAAAATCCTGATAGGTCTTGCGGGTGTCTTTGTTGCCGGTAAAAACCGCTTTCGACGCATTAATCACAATAACAAAATTCCCTGTATCAATATGTGGAGTAAAAGTGGGCTTGTCCTTGCCTCTAAGTGCATTGACAATCTTTACCGCCATTCTGCCCAACGGCGCTTCCGATGCATCGAACAATATGTATTCACGTTCGATCTCACCAGTTTTTGCTAGATAAGTTTTCATGTTTCTCTCAATTTCTCTGTCGCGGATACCTCTACCCGCATTTTATTATTTCAAACACCGAAATAAACCAACAAGTATCTCCCTCATTGACGCCCCGATCGGGTTTAGGTTGCCAAAGAGGACAGATAATCTACCCCTTTTTTTAACAATTTGCAAATCATAAATTACGCTTTTTTTAACTTTTTTTCGAAAACTAAAATCT
>CAZITV010000054.1:0-12758 GCA_964542255.1 uncultured Victivallaceae bacterium | reverse complement strand
TGGTTTCAGCTTTTACTTCCATAATAAATCTCTGAACATTATTAATTGCGTTTAACATTCGTGCTGAACTCCATTCCCGGAGCCAGCTCACTCATACTGCCCGTCTCAAGTATCGCTGCCGACACATACGGCAGAACCGTGATGACCTTCAGCTTTACTTTTCCACTTTGATCATACAGACACAATCCATTGAATACGCCATGCACTGTGCCGATCGGCAATACTGCGACCATCAGACTGTCATTCACCGCCAATAGTCGGCATCTCTCGACGCTTTGGCGGTTTATTAACGGGTCTGTTAATGTACAATACTTCCTCGATTCCGACTTCAGGTCATCAATCCGCAAGCGCATCGCTGCTTTTTGGATCTTACCCATCGGCATCCCTTCCAGGATGGAATCAAAGTATTCGCAAAACTCAACGGATTTCAGCGCAAGTTTCCTGCCGTTCTCTGTCAGAGTCGCCATCATTTTAAACAATTGTTCTTCCCGTTTGCTGCTTCCCGTGATTTGTTCACTTGCCAGGGTCGAAGCTATTGACAATTGTGTCTGGCGATAAGTCTCGCTTAAAGTCTTGTACCGGTCTAAAATTTCAATCAACTCTTTGTGCAGCATGTCGCGCTCACTAAACGCCGCATCGACATTCGTATCCTGCTGCTTTTGGTCTCCAGCGCGGCCGCTCTTCCCAGTAGCGCCTGGTTCATCCGGACCGGCTGCATCGCCATGTCCAGCAGTCACCCGGTCAGCTCTGACCGGCAACACTTCCGCTGTCAACACACCACTTGCATCTTCGCCATAGCTATTGCATACAAGCAGAGCATTTAAAATAGACACAATAACCCATTTTGTCCAGTAAAATTCTAACTTTTTTTCGACTTTTTTCATTTTTTTTCAACCAATTATCACTCAATTATTTATGCAATATATCATAAATATCTAATAATCAACATTCTACAACCTTTTGTGGATAATCTGCACAGCGCGCAATTACACAAACTAATAATATTAAACAATATCTTCTCACTTGCAAACTTAATTTCAATCATTCATCACTATTTTAACATTTTGAAACTGTAAATTGCCAGGAGATGAACCCGCCAAAAGCATCGACCGACTTTTGGCGGGTTCATCCCAGGATAAGCGCAGCGGCAGCCGCAGACCAATTTGCCCCATTTATGCCACAATACCTATTAGACCTATACGACCCATAGGACCTATTATGACCTATATGCCCTATCAGCCAACTGCTGGCGCAGGAATGTGATAGCGGCGCCGATGTCCTCCGCCGGAGTGTCACCGGTTTCGCGTTCAATGGTCAAATATCCGTTGAAACCGCATTCAGTTAAAGCGTTGAGGTAAGCTGTCCAGGGCACATCGCCCTGACCTAGAGGTAATTCTTCGAAAAGCTGTCCGGTACGGGCAACCAGTTGCTCAAAACCGCCTTCGGCGAAAGCATTATAGACTTCCAGTGGATTACATGGCTGCAGGTTGCGTCCATCTTTAGCGTGAGTTGCGATGATATATGGCGCGAGAATGTGCACTGCTTGAACCGGATTATCCCGGACCACCATAACCAGGTTGGCAGGGTCGAGATTGACGCCAATGCCGGGTTCGTTCAAATCATCGAGAAACGCACGTAGTACCGCGGCGGGTTCCGGACCGGTTTCGATGCCGAAACAGACGCCGTTGGCTGCGGCAAAGCGTGCCAATTCGGTACAGGCTGCCACCATGACCGCATAGCTTTTGCAGCCGCGGTCGGCGGGAATAACCCCGATATGGGAGGTGATGATTTTGGTATCGAGATCAGCCGCGAGATTAACTATCTGTTTCAGTTTGGGGATTTTTTCCAGGTTTTCGTTTGGGCAGCGCCAGCCGTGTCCGCCAAGTTCACCGACGAGTGAGGCGATTTCGATACCAATGCTGCTGCAGTATTGCTTGAAATCGCGGCGTGCCTGCTGCGACATCGTTTCCGGGCTAAACTCTTGAGAGACGGCATAAAGACTGACACCATCCGCGCCGAGTTCTTTTGCCATAGCGACGGATTGACGCACCGGTAAACGGAATGAGTCGCTAATAGCGCCAATTTTAAATTTATTCATAAAGAACCTCTGGAAGTGAGTTTAATTAAATCTTCGATAATGGCGACGGAGGTTGCAATTTCACGGGTCAGCAGCAGAGGCTGGAAAAACGGCATATCCGGGTCAGGAATTAAACAGTGGGCGAGAAAATCCGCGAGTTCATCTTTAATTTGGTTATTATCAGGTTTTATCCATGAAGGAATAGCGCAGGAAAGCGGTTCCCCGTTGAGTTTTAGCGTTTTTTCGGCGAAATCGCCGATAATACCAGTGCCGTCTTTGCAGTTAATGCGGACTTCACGGCACAATTTGGTCTCAGGCAGCAGCCAGGATACAAAGATTATACCTGCGGTGCCATTGGCATGGTGAAGCATTACTGTGGCCTCCTGAGTACGGCCGCCGGCTTGTTTGGAGTTCAGCAGCGAGTAATTGGCAATATCACCAAAAAAATATTGTGCCAGATCCAGGTCATGGACAATCTTGTCGGTAACAATGTCATCGGTGATGCGCGCATCGTGAGGCTGACTGCGTTGAAAGTGGTAACTGGCGGCATCAATCTCATTCGCCGCCAGCATCGCGCGCAGTTTTATTGAAACCGGGTTGTAGCGTTCAACATGCCCTGACATCAAACGGCAGCCGTTTTGAGCAGCGAGCTGGTTCAGTGTGTTGAATTCAGCGACGCTGGTTACGAGCGGTTTTTCAACCAGGATGTGCACACCGGCTGCAAGGGCACATTGCGCCAGCGCAAAATGAGTCTGGGTTGGTGAAGCGATGATTGCCAAATCCGGTTTAACCGCTGCCAGTAACTGCCGCCAATCTGTAAAGCTGGGAATGTCCGCTGCAAAACCACGGAATTTTTCCGGGTTAGGGTCGCAGATACCGCAGAGTGACAATTTGCAGATCTGCGCACCCAATCCGGATTTGTAATACTCTTCAGACTCACCTTTGGCCAGCTGCTGCAGCGCCTGGATATGGTATGAACCCATTTTCCCCAGTCCGGTTACAGCCACCCGAAATTGAGCAATGTCGCGGCTTAATAAGCGGCTCGGCAGTGAATTCGTATTTTTAACTTGTTCCATGGCAATTCAGTTTTTAGCATTTTCTAAACCAGCTGGTTCAACCGCTGCAGTAAGAATGCTTTTAAAGGCCTTATTAAATTCGCCTGCCAGTGTTAAAGCGCTGCAATTTTCAGTAATTTTTTTACGGTTTTGGCAGCGAGTTCAATATCTGGAATTCCGAGATTGGGGAGACGTGAAAACGGAATCATCTCCGCCGTCAGCGGACCTGCATAATTGATAGCTTTGAGTGCACTCATTACCGCCGGGAAATCAACTTCACCAACTTCGATATCTTCGCCGAAACCTTGCAGATTGCCGCCGGCCAGAGTGTCGCCTGACCAGTTCTTGATGTGTACCGCTTTGATTCTTGAACCAAGAATTTCGATATAATCCTGCGGACGGACATAGGCGCAGCAGTTGCCGACATCAAAGTACATGCCAATCCTGGATGAATTAAACTGGTCAAGATAGAATTTCCATTCCAACGGTGAGAAGAGGAAGCGGTTCCACACGTTTTCCAAACCAATATTGACCTGCAGTTTTTCTGCCAGCGGTATTAATTCATTTAATGATTTTACGGACTGATCCCAGACAGTCTGGTAACTGGTTACAGGACGTGACTGATCCCAGGCGACTCTTGAGGCACCTGGAATTATCAGCACGGTTTCCGCACCAAGCCACTGCGCAATTTGCAGGTAACTTTTAGTAAATTCAACTGCTTTTTGCCGTTCCGCCTCATCAGCCGAACCCAGCGATGTGCCCCAATAGAAGCCGGCCGCGAGGGTGCGCAGGCCGATGGAACGTTCTTTGGCAAATGCTGCGATTTTAGCGCATTCCGCCTCGGTAGTTTTGATACTGACGGCATCGCCGACAGTCAGCTCAACACCGTCAACACCCTGAGACTTTGCCCAATCGATAAAATCGTATGCAGATTTTTCGCCGCCGAACCCGCCGAAGACCCAATAATTTAGTGCTTTGTACATAATTTCTCTCAATATTTAATGGTTACAGTTTTGCCGGTGTCCACAGACTCTTGTTCTGATGTGATTATTTTGAATGAATCAACGACATCGTCAACACTCTGATATTTGTCCGGGGTAACGTTATTTTGAACACAGTTGACGAAGTAGGCAATTTCCTGATGCCAGCCGGTCGGTAAAGCGCTGTCGCTTACCTGCGGGGTTTCAATCTCGCCGGTTTCCCAGTAAATCTTATAACCTTCGCCAGCCATCCGCACTGTGGCCTTCTCAAAAACCATCTGGAAACTCATCTCAAAACCAACATTTTTATTTGCGCACCAGCCGCCTTCGGCAGCAATGACGCCATCATCAAAATGATAATTGGTAAGCACGTAATCGGTGCCGCCGCTGCATCTCACCGAATTGACACCAAAGCTGGTAACCGCTTTGGGGCGGCCAAACATATAGCGGACAAAATCGGTATCGTGCAGGTGCAGGTCAAGCAGCGCGCCGCCGGAGCGTTTGCCATCCATAAACCAGTCATCCCAGGCATTCCCGCCAATCGTCGGTGAAAGCCTCCGGAAAAATGCGCTGCGGATGCGGCCCAGTTTGCCGGACTGATAGAGATTGCGCACGTGGTGGTATTCCGGCCAGGCGCGGATGCACATCCCGACATTGAAGAATTTACCGCAGGTTTTGGCGGTGGCGGCGAGCGCCTCAACTTCGCTTATGGTGCGGCACATCGGTTTTTCACAAAAAACGTGTTTACCGCTGTTCAGCGCGGCCGTTGCCAGTTTCTGGTGATCGGGGGTGGGCACGCAAATATCCACTATATCGATATTGGGATCTGCGATTAGGTCAAAGGGGTTGCTGTAGGTTTTAATACCATCCAAATTCAGCGGAATCGAATTATCGCCGCCGCCGATATTACCGATAACTTTACTGACATCACCTTTTAATTTAGCCGGGTCAATGTCGGCGATAGCGGTAACTTTCGCGTTCTTGAGATTTTTGTAAATGCCGAAGTGCGTCGTTCCCATGAACCCGAGACCAATAAGCCCTACTCTGATTTCCATTAAAGTAACTCCTGTTTTTAGGAATTATAACCGGCAGTTCAGCTATTAATTCCAAATACGTTATTGTCTATCAATGCTAATTAAAATTTAAAATTGCCATAAAACAGAGGTAATTGCAAAACTATTTTGAATAGATGTTTTACAGGATTTTTTGAAGCTTTTGACGATTTTAAGCGAAATCAAGCGTAGCAGCGTTACGCAAGATAAGCTTAAGTCGCCAAAAACTCAAAAAAGACGCAAAAATCTCAGAAGAGTTTTGAAATTAGCTCAACAACATAAACTATAACACATCTTTAGCAATTTGTAAATATATTCTTCGCCGCAGAATGTGTTTTATCTCATGTTTTTTAACTCTCTGTGCTCTCAGTGCCCCCCGTGGTAAAACCAGTTTTTATTCAAACTTTTGCCGGCTGACCGCCGGAAAGTTTTGCCGCGGCAATTTGGATTTTTCGCGGAATGTCTATGCCGTAGCGGCACGCGGCGAATGAAATATTGCTTTCAGCCGTAATGGCGGCTTCAATAATCTCAATGAATTCAGCAGAATTTTCCTGGAAAATCATTTGTGCGCGCTGGATGTTGCCAAACCATTTACCCAGTTGCTGACGCAGGGCATAAACGCCCGAATCAACCGGCCGATAATCATTCATCTGCCGGTCATACTTGCCTTCCAATTCAAATAATGCTTTCAGTATCAGCGCTTTTTTGCCGGGAAGCACGGAGCATTTGGGGCATTGGCGGCAAACATACCTGCCCAGTTCCGGCGCATCGCACAGCAGTGCTGACGTTTCAGCATCAGACAACGCGCCTTTAAATACCGCCGCTGCATCCGCCTTAAGCAGTTCGACACTGTTGAAACCGCTCACAATACAGTCCGGATTATAGCGCAGTGAATAACGGAAAGCGTTTTCTACTGACCTGTATAAATAGCCGTCGGCCAGCGCTTTCATAAATAAAATTCCCATACCGCGTTCCCGCAAATCCGGCAGAATTTCTTCCGGAATTTCCGGATAATTACAGAAATCCAGATAGTTACCCCAAATTAGCACCGCTTCATAGGGAATGATTTCAGCAAGCTGCGGCAAAATCGCCGGCCAATGCGTGCTGATGGCAAAATGCTTTACCAGCCCCTCATCTCTTGCCCGGACGAATGCTTCGAGTGCGCCGTCCGGCGCCGCTGCCGCTACGGCATCCTCAATCGTGCTGATATTGTGAAATAAATAGAGGTCGAGGTGGTCGGTTTGAAGCGCCTCCAGAGTTTCGTTTAGCTCCCGCCAAACCCCTTCCGCATCGCGTTTAACTGTTTTTGATGCCAAAACGAGTTTTTTGCGGTGTTTTTTGAGCGCCATGCCCAGTTTGGTTTCGCTGGCGCCATCGCCATAACTCCGTGCGGTTTCAACAAAATTACCGCCGAGTTCGACAAAGTGCTCAAACACCTGGGCTACCGTCTCCGCGTCAACTTCGCACTGATGAAAACCTCCCAGACCAAGCGTTGACACTTTTAAGCCGGTGCTGCCTAATTGACGTTTACTGAAATGCTTTGCATCCTGTTTCATCCGGATTAACCTTAATTTTCTGATGGTAAAATTATTTTTTAATTATATCATACTCGGATTCCGGCAGCAGAGCTGGCGGGCGGGTCATGCCGAGTAGTGATGGCAGGGATGACAGCGGACTGCCGGCGGGTGGAGTGATGACCATTTTGCCGCCGTGATTGGCGAGATGCTGATTTGCCCACAGGTAGAAATCCATTAATGCCATCATATCCCAGTGCCGCAGGGTTTTCCTGCTGCCGCGTTCAAGATGCGCTGCCACCGCGCACAGATGCGGTTGAATTCCGGCAATGTCATACGTTGCGCTGGAATTGGCGTTAGAACGAATAATTTTTTTCCAGCGTTTTTCAGTGGCGGCTGCCTGAAAGCATGGTGTGTCAGGGCAGAACCCGCCATTGCCGTCCCCGGACATGGCAGAATCGGGCAGGGGAATGGTCATGGTCAGTGGTGTAACTGCGTCAAGTGCCGCAGACGTTGAGCCGTTCCAGGCAAAATACCACTTAAACCGGCGGCAACGCTTGCCGCATTCGGTTTTTACCGGCAGACGCAGAGGGGTGCGGCGGATAGCAATTCCCTCTGCAGTTACGGTGATATTGAAATTGCTGTCGGCGTTTTCGATATTGCTGTTGCCATACCAGCGCCACAGGTCATCACCGGTGCCAACTTCCAGAATTTGTCCATTATGATTCTCAAACAGAGCAATGAGGAATGGTTTGCCGGAGTCAAATAGGACATTGCTTGAATCGGTCAGCTCCTGCCATTGCGGTGCTGAAACCTCATACCCGGCAGCGGGAAATTCGACTACTGCATACCGGCGCCATTTGCCCGGCAGCAGCAGCGGATCTATCTCAATCTGTTTGAGTTCAAACGGTCCGGACAAGTCAAAATCGTAGGTAATGGTGCAGTGATTGGCGGCGAAAATCATATCGCGGCGAATTTCCGGCACCGAGGCGAGCGGAATACGGCACTGATATTCCAGGCTGCCGGAAAGCCGGTCATTGCGGTTGTGTTTGCGGCATTTGCGGGTCATCCCGTCTGTTTCACTGACGGTATCTGCACAAACAGGCAGAATCCGTAACAATTCGGTCTCATTTAAAAAAAATTGCAGCGGAAAAGCTGGTGCCGGTGTTGATTTAGCGGACCAGTTGTCGCCGCTGATGATGGTTGCACTGTTTTTCATAATTATATATCCAGTTATTGCGCTTCGTGTAGATTAATGTTTGCCGGTGCTGCCGAAGCCGCCGTGTCCGCGTTGGGATTCAGAAAGGGTTTCGCTTTCGACTAAATCAACTTCCGGCAGTTCATTGATAACCATTTGGGCGATACGTTCCCCGCGTTTAATGTGAAACGGTTCTTTGCCGGCGTTATACATAATGATGCCGACCTCACCGCGGTATCCGGCATCAACGGTACCCGGCGAATTGGTGAGCATTATATCATGTTTAAGGGCCAGTCCGGAGCGCGGGCGCACCTGCGCCTCGAAACCGATGGGCAATTCGATGAACAAACCGGTAGCGACGAGCATACTGCGCCCCGGGACAAGTTCGGCATCACAGCGTGAACGCAAATCAAAGGCGGCATCATCGTGATGCGCGCGCTGTGGTTTTAAGTCTTCGCATCCTTCCATCATCCTGAATTTTACAATTGTTTTGTTTTTCACAGTTATTTCCTTTTTATTTTTGTAATATAAGTTATGTGGTTTACTTTATACTGGGATACGCTGTAATTCAATTGGTGAGGCAAAGAGTTATGCGAATTATTCAATTACTGAACATGGCGGCAGAGCAGGGCGCGTCAGACTTATTTATCACCGCAGGCAAGGTACCATACTTCCGGCAGTTGGGCAAGGTTGTGCCCTGTCACGAAACTACGGTGTCAGCTGAAGATATCGAGTCATTTCGTGCCAAAGTAATCTCCGCGGAGGCAGAACAAAAATTCGACAACACCGGCAGTTTTGATACCGGAATAACGCTGGAAAACGGCTGCCGGTTCCGGCTGAATTTTTTGATGCAGCAGGGCTTCCCGGGACTGGTGGCACGGCCGGTGCCGCTGGGCAGCGACTTGTCATTCACCCGGTTAAATTTACCGGATATGGTGCGGGAATTGGCGGAACTGCCGCGCGGTTTAATCCTTGTCGCGGGTAGCGCCGGCAGCGGCAAGTCCACCACTATGGCGGCAATAATCAACCACATTAATCAATCCTGCCAAAAACATATTATCACGATTGAAGACCCGATTGAATATATCCACTGCGACGCGCAAAGCCTGATTACCCAGCGGGAAATTGGTTCGGATACTCTATCCTTCGCCGATGCGCTGGTGAATGTCGTCAGGGAAAGCCCCGATGTAATTGTTATCGGTGAAATGCGCGACTTGAATACTATGCAGACTGCGATTACCGCGGCGCTGACCGGGCACCTGGTCATTTCCACCGTCCATACCGCCGATACAGTGCAGGCAATTGAACGTATCATTAACTATTTTCCAGAACACCTGCGGCAGCAGGCGGCAGATGACCTGGCGCTGGCGCTTGAAGGCGTGATCGCGCAGAGACTGCTGCGCCGTGCTGACTGCGACGGTATGGTTCCGGCGGTGGAACTGCTGCGCGCCACCGCCAATGTCCGCAATCTTATCGCCGCCAGAAATTTTAAGGATGTGGAAAATGCCATACGGCGCGGCGCTGAAGACGGCATGATTACGTTTGACCGCGCGCTGTGTGAAATGCACAAGGGCGGTCTAATTGCGCTGGAAACCGGAATGATTGCCGCCACCAACCCCGGTGAGTTTTCGTTATTGGTCAAGGGGATGGAAAGCGGCATTGAAACTTTCCGGGATTTATTCAGTAAAGACGGCGCTGATGATGAAGATATTAATATGAAGCGGTTACTGCATTCAGCGATTGTCAACGGCGCCAGTGATTTAATTTTATCCGTCGGGTCGCGCCCAATGGTGCGTGTCCACGGCGAATTGGTTGCGATGAATACTGAAATATTGACTCCAACCGACACCAAAAAGTTGCTCTTCAGTATTCTAAACCCGCGTCAACGGGCAGATTTTGAATCCAAACGCGAGATTGATTTTGCCTTGACTATTAATGCCAAAACAGAGGATCAAACGCAGCCGGAACAACGGCGTTTTAGGGTAAATGGTTTTTATCAGCGCGGCAATGTCGGCACCGCGGTGCGGATGATTTCTGACCGCATCCCGTCACCGGAAGAATTGAAAATTCCTCCCGCTATCGTCAATTTAACCGCCAAAAAACATGGATTAATTCTAGTTACCGGTCCGACTGGACACGGCAAAAGCACTACACTGGCCAGTTTAATTGACCGCATCAATACCACGCGCGGCTGCCATATCATTACAGTTGAAGACCCCATTGAATATGTTCACCAAAACAAAAAAGCCGTCATCGAACAGCGCGAGGTACATGCGGATACGCTCAGTTTCGGCAATGCCCTTAAATTTGTCCTGCGCCAGGACCCGGATGTCATTCTCGTCGGCGAAATGCGCGATACTGAAACCATCGCCGCGGCGCTTACCGCCGCTGAAACCGGGCATCTTGTTATGGCAACACTGCATACCAACAGCGCCCCGCAAAGCATTGACCGCATCATTGATTCATTTCCGGGTCATCAGCAAAATCAGATTAAACTTCAGCTTTCCGGAACCCTGCTCGGTATTATTTCCCAGCGTCTCATTCCTCACAAAGATGGTCAGAGCCGCGTTGCTGCTTTTGAAATTATGCTGGGTACTCCGGCAGTGCAGTCTTTAATTCGCGAAGGTAAAACCAGCCACCTGCAGTCGGTTATCGAAACCAGCTTTAAGGACGGCATGGTTACTATGGAAAAAGCCGTCGGTGAACTTTATAGCCGCGAGCTAATCTCCCGGGAAGATATGAATAGTCTAATCCGTAACTTTAAATCAGATAAAGCATATTGATGAGGTGTAATTATGAACAGTGACTGCAGAGTCGGACAAGGTATTGACGTTCACCGTTTTGCTCCGGACCGCAAACTTATTTTGTGCGGTGTTAATATTCCACATGAGTTGGGTCTGCTCGGCCACAGCGATGCCGATGTAGCCATTCATGCCGTAATTGACGCTTTGCTCGGTGCAATGGCGCTGGGTGATATCGGCGCATGGTTCCCTGATACCGACAGCAAATATAAAGACGCTGACAGCATGAAGTTGCTTGCCACCATTTTCGCGGATAAACATTTTGATTCCTATGAAATCATCAACCTGGACTTGAATATTATCGCACAGCGTCCTAAAATCCGCCAGTATGTTGATCATATGCGTACTAATCTCGCCGAGGTTCTTGATTGCGCTCCTGACCGCATTTCTATTAAAGCTACAACCACCGAAGGCATGGGGTTCTGCGGCCGTGAAGAAGGCATCGCCGCCATGGCCGTTGTCCTGCTGGGAAGATAGGTGCGGGGGGCAAGAGTTAAGTGTTAAGTGTTAAGTGTTAAGTGTTAAGAGTTAGGAGTTAGGAGTTAGGAGTTAGGAGTTAGGCAATTCGGCGGCGATGCAAACTTATTAGACCTATGTGACCTATAAGACCTATGCTCTATCAGTCGTGACGACAGCGCACCGCCCTCTCAACCGCCATCCGCCATTTTAAGCCAAGTGCCTCGGCATGATGGTATTTTTAACAAAAAACTCAGAAAAAAAATAATATTTGGAACAAATCTAAACTTGTAATGTCTAATAAAGTATGGTAATCTAAAGCTCCTTATGGTTATTAGGTCATTCTTAAGTATTGTAAATTATTAGTAGAACAAAGGGTACAAAATGAAAAAGTTCAACGCTACGCTGTTGACTGTTGGTGCCGTTTCCGCGGCGTGTTTAATCAGTCAGTCTGGTTTTGCTCAGAATGTTAAACCTGCCGTTGCACCTGCTGCCGCACCCGTTGCCGCACCTGTTGCTGCACCTGTTGCTGCACCGGTCAAAGAAGATCTCTGGGGATTTTTACCGGATACTGTTGCTGAAGTAAACGGCAAAAAAGTCAGCAAAGATGAGTTTATCAAATCTTTTATGATGCAGTTCCCTGATGGTCAGGTTCCGCCGATGGTGAATCGCCAGATGTTGGAAAAGGTTGCACCGCAAATCGTGCAGCAGATGGCAGAACGCAGCGGTTTGTTGAATGCCGCGGAGAAGGCCGGATTCAAAGCAGACAAACAAAACGTCATCAATTTGTTCAACGATATGGTCAAAAAAATGCCGCCTGAGCAGCTTGAAATGCTCAAACAGAATATGGCGCAGCAAAATATGAACATTGATGCTTATATTGCTAAAACTGCGGAAAACAAATTCATCCAGGAAAATGTCGCGATTGACGAGTGGTTGAAAAAAAGCGTTACCGGCGGCATCAAGGCAACTCCGGAAGAAATGAAGGAGTATTATGCCAAGAACAAAGAAAATTTCAAAGTAGCGGCTGATGCCGAAGATACAGTTCGCGCTTCACATATCCTGATAAAGTTCAAAGATGACAAACCAGAATCTGATAAGGAAGCCAAAGAAGCCGCAGAAAAGATTCTCGCCCGCATCAAAGCTGGCGAGTCTTTTGAAAAGTTGGCTGAAGCTGAAAGTGCCTGCCCGAGCGGAAAAATGGCCAAGGGCTCTCTCGGCGCATTTGCCAAGGGACAAATGGTGCCGGAATTTGAAAAAGTAGCATTTGAACTGAAACCCGGTGACATTAGCGGCGTAGTCAAAACACAGTTCGGCTATCATATTATTCGTCGTGACAAGGGCATGCCGGCGGTTGAAAAGTCTTTTGATGAAGTCAAAGGCGCCATCGAAAATATGATCGTCAGCGAAAAGAGTCAAAACACTATCAAGACTTTGATTGACAAAATTAAGGCTGAACAGAATATTAAAATATTCGTGGTTGCAAAAGTTGCACCGGAAGAAAAGGCTGCCGCAAAGCCAGTCAAAAATGATGTAAAAGCAGCACCGGCGAAGTAATTACCGGTCAATTAAGTTCATCCAGCCGTACCTTTACCGGTACGGCTTTTTTTTGCCGGTTTGAGAAA
>CAZITV010000053.1:0-12969 GCA_964542255.1 uncultured Victivallaceae bacterium | reverse complement strand
TATGGGGTAATCGGCGTTCCTCCAGTGCGCTTTTTACTCCGTAATCCAAATAATGCCCATCACCCTCCATTAGCAGCCGGGCTGTTATCTGTTCCACTTGGACATTGGATATTTCTTGTTGGCTATTGGATATTTTCCCTCTTCCTGTTCCCCTTGGATATTGGATATTCTCCCGCAGGGCGGGATCCCGCGAAAGCGGGACGGATATTAGATCCTTAACTTGATAGCTATGGGGGTGACTGTGTCAACCGTGTTTTGTCCGACTTGTTCGGCACCGCGCAGCGTTGTACAGAGCAGCCAGTTTGTCATATCAGGATTGAGTCATTACGTCATCATTATGTTGAAAAAAATGATTTTTATATAAAAAAGCCCGAAAATTTTCTTTCTGGCGTCATCGCTGATTTTGTTATGCTTGCTGCAATTGTTTTTCCACGGCGTTGGTGATAAATCGCGACCGCTGATTGGTTTTACCGGCCAATTGTTGGTCGAGACGGCTTAAAACATCTTCCGGCATGGAGATATTAAGACGAACTGAATGCGTATTGGGAAGCTCTACTTCCAAGTCAACTATGGTTTTAACGCTGCGTGACGGATAATTATTGATTATATAATTTTCTATAGTTTCGATCTTGGCGGCATCCGGAACAATTTTAACTTCATCAAGATAATTTTCCATGGCTTCGCGCATATTGTCAACAGCCTCGGTAAAGGTATCTCCAGCGCCGATAACTCCTTTTAAGTCAGGACTATAAACACCATAACAACTTGTCTTTTCTTTTTCTACAATAACAAAATAATGTTTTTTCATGATTTATTTAATTTTAAAATTTTACTAATTGATTTAATTGATTTTTATTTTTTCTTTAATTTAATTCCAGCATTTTTTAGGATTTGATTTGCTGTGCCAATCGGCAAATCTTTCTTTGGATGTGGAACAGAGAGGGTCTCTCCGGTTGGACTTTTATAAATCCGATGGTCACCTTTGCCACGACCTTTTTGCCACACGCATCCATTTTCTTCTAAAATCTTTATCAGGTCACGGCTATGCATTCACCAATCCTCCCTGATCAATAATTAATTATTGGAACCGAATAACAGCCCCAAAAAAATCTGGAACTCCGATATTTTTTATTATACACAATGTTTGTGTATAAGTCAATGGCATTTCTAAAAAAATGCAGATATTATTTTATTTCTGCAAATTGAAAAAAAATAAAAAAAAATATTTTTTTATGTTCTTGACATATTTGTTTTGCGTGGTATCTTAATCATTCCGTGTGTCATTTTTGTATCTACATTCCACACCGCTACGAGGTGACATGGGACGGGAAAGTTCCGCGGTTTTGGTCGCGGACGGCTGATAGTTAAGGTAAAATAGCGAGCAAAAAAGAAGTAATTTTAAAAGGTTATGGGACTTATTTAGGTTTCATAAAAAGAACCGGGAGATAAGGTTATGAAAGTAAGGGCATCGGTTAAACGCAGATGCGAATATTGCCAGATAGTGAAGCGGCAGGGTGTGGTCAGAATCATTTGTGCCCGCAACCCGCGTCATAAACAGAGACAAGGATAACTTAGCAAAAGGATAAATAAACTATGCCACGTATTATGGGAGTTGACATTCCAGGCAAAAAACGCATTGAATATTCATTGCAGTATATCTACGGCATTGGTCCGGCCAAGGCTCTGGAAATCATCACAAAATTGAAGATTCCGCAGGACCTCCGCGCGGACAATCTGACTGACGAACATATTAGCGCGATTACCAGTCTCCTCCAGAATGATATGCTGGTGGAAGGCGATTTGCGCCGTATGATTGCCGGTGATATCCGCCGTCTCCAAGCGATTGGCTGCTACCGTGGAACCCGTCACCGCAGAAAACTGCCGTGCCGTGGTCAACGCACTAAGACCAACGCCAGAACTAGAAAGGGACGCAGACAGACCGTCGGCGCCATTCGTGACAAGACACAACGTAAGCTCGCCGGCTAAGCATAGACGGTTTGTTTTGGGTCTTTTATAAGCTGAATAACGTAATTACCAAGAGGTAGTGTACCCATGGCTGATGAAGTAAAAAATATGGAAGCTGCCGCAGCGGACGCTGCAGTTACTGCGGATACCACCGCGGCAGAACATAAAGAAGTAAAACGAAGCAAATCCGGTCGTTCAGTTCCCGCCGGCATTGCTTATATTTTGGCAACTTTTAACAATACTAAAGTTACTTTTACCGATTTACACGGCAATGTGCTGTGCTGGTCAACCGGCGGCAAGAATGGTTTCAAGGGTTCGCGCAAAAGCACTGCTTACGCGGCTCAAGTTATCGCCACCGATGCGGCTAAAAAGGCGCAGTTGCTGGGCATGAAAGAAGTGGAAGTCCGGGTAAAAGGGCCAGGCGCAGGGCGTGAATCCGCGGTTCGCGGTATCGCTGCGACCGGAATGGAAGTTGTTGGTATAAAAGATACTACTCCGATTCCGCACAATGGTTGCCGTCCGCCCAAACGCCGCCGCGTCTAAGTGCCGGTGTTTTGTATAAATTTAACAATTAAGATTGTTTAACCAATAATTCCGGAGGAATAATATGACTGCTGCATCTGGTTTTCCGATGCCTCAAGCGATTAAGATGGAAGAAGAAACCGCTAATGAACGTTATGCCAAATTTGTTGCCGCCCCTCTGAAAAGCGGATACGGTCACACGTTAGGCAACTCTTTACGGCGCGTGCTGCTTTCATCGCTCGAAGGCGCGGCAATCTGCGCGGTTCGCATTGAAGGCGTTTCGCATGAATTTGCCTCACTGCCGAACGTAGTCGAAGATGTTACTGAAATAGTTTTGAATCTGAAACGGGTAAAACTCAATTTGCATGGCGAAATTAATAAAACGCTGGAAATAAAGAGTGATAAAGCCGGAGCAGTTACTGCCGCCAATATCAATGCCGACGGTACTGTTGAAGTGCTTAATCCTGAACAAGTGATTTGCACCCTTGACAAAGATATGCCGTTCCGCGCCGAAATTGACGTCATTAAGGGCACAGGGTATATCCCCGCTGAAAAGCAAAATGCGCCAAAACCCGAAAACACCATCCCCATTGACTGTTTGTTCAGTCCGGTTACCCGCGTCAATTACCACGTTGGCGCTGCCCGCGTCGGTGAAGAAACCGAAATGGATAGCCTGCAGATTGAAATTTGGACTGATGGCCGGGTTATGCCAGCCGATGCATTAGAAAATGCCGCTAAAATTTTGAAAGACCATCTGATGCCGTTCCTCGGCGGTCAGCCGGATGAAAAAGATGTTATCGCGGTGATGTCTGATGAAGAATTGAAGCAGTACAAACAATTGTCTCAAGACGTTGAAGTGCTTGACCTTTCAGTCCGCGCAATGAACTGCTTGAACAATGCCAATATTAAAATTATCGGCGAACTCTGCACCAAAACTGAACACCGCATGCTGAAATATCGTAATTTCGGTAAGAAATCATTAGATGAAATCAAAGAAAAAATTGAATCACTCGGATTATCGCTGGGAATGACTTTCAGTGAAAATCTGTTGAATGCCCTTGATGCCGAAGCAGAACGCATCAAAGCGCTAGTTGTGGAGGAAAAATAATGCGTCATAGAGTACATACTTTTAAAATAGGCCGGTCCAGCGCACACCGCCGGGCAATGCTCGCCAATATGGCCAGCAGCCTGATTGAGCACGGCACCATTCAGACCACTTTGGTTAAAGCCAAAGAACTGCGCCGTTTTGCCGAAAAACTGATTACCCTCGGCAAAAAAGGCGCTCTGCATCACCGCCGTATGGCTGTGTCCAGAATGCGCAACAAAACCATGGTCAAAAAATTATTTGATGAAATCGCCCCGCAATATACTGAACGTGCCGGCGGTTACACCAGAATTATTAAATTAGACCAGAGAAAAGGCGATGCCGCAGAAATGTGCATCATTCAATTAGTCGAAGGCAGCGCTAAAGTTACGACCGAAGCCGCCAAGACTGAGTAAGCGTCGCGTTTCGAGCTGATTTTCAACCCCGGCATCCGTCGGGGTTTTTTGTTAAAAAATCAGTAAGAAACAGCAAATCGAGGTAATTGCAAAACTATTTTGAATTGATGTTTCGCAGGATTTTTTGCAGTTTTTGAAATTAGCTCAATCGTGCGCAGTCATCGGCACAAACAAATTGGTACAACTCATAACTTGGTAATTATATGCAAGGTAAATTTAGCGGCTGGAATGTAATTGTTACCGGTGGTACCCGCGGTATCGGGGCGGCGGTTACAACACAATTTTTGCAAAACGGCGCCGGGGTAACTGCTGTCTATGGCGGCAACACCCAGGCAGCAGCGGATTTCGCCGCAAAATTCACCGGCCTGCCGCTGCGAACGGTGCAGCTTGATGTTTCCGACTACAATGCTGTAGAGAATTTCTTTCAGCAGTACGATACTGAATTCCCATCACTGTCAGTTTTAGTGAACTGCGCCGGTATCCGCCGCGATTGCGTGGTGGGAATGATGACTCCGGAGGAATGGAATCAGGTCATCGCGGTCAATTTGACTGGAACTTTTAATATGAGCAAATTCGCGGTTATGAAAATGATGCAGAACCGTTTCGGACGCATCATCAATATAACTTCGCCGTCCGGAAAAATCGGGTTTCTCGGTCAGGCCAATTATGCCGCGTCCAAAGCCGGGCAGGTCGGGTTTACCCGCTCGCTCTCTAAAGAAGTCGCACGCCGCGGCATTACCGTTAATTGCGTTTCGCCAGGGTTTATTGATACTGAACTGATTGCTGATTTGACCCCGGAACAAAAGAAAGAGTATGCCGCGATTGTCCCGATGAAGCGTTTCGGCACTGCCGATGAAGTGGCCAGCGCTGTGCTCTATCTTGCATCCAAGGAAGCCGCCTATGTAAACGGCTCTGTCCTCGAAGTTACCGGCGGTATTTAACCATTGAGTATAATCTCGCGGAGTGTAATATGGACTTTCTCGCATTAAACGGCAAAAAAATATTAATATTCGGCATCGCTAACCGCAAGAGTGTGGCGTTTCACATCGCCGAACTGCTCAAAGCTGCCGGAGCGGAACTCATCTTCTCAATTCAAAATTCTGAAACCGCCGCCGTAATTGAAAAATTTTTCCCTGGTGCTCCGGTGTTTCTCTGTGATTTCGCCAATGACGCGACGATGCAGGAAACCGTTAAAAGCATCGGCGAACAGCATCAACCGCTTTATGGAATGGTGCATTCTGTCGCATTTGCCAACTTTTCTGAAGGCATCAAGCCGTTTCATGAAACCCTGCGTCAGGACTTTCTTCAGGCTACCGATATTTCCTGTTTTTCATTTATTCGTCTTGCCGGTTTACTGCTGCCCTATATGGAACCGGACGGCGCGATGGTAACAATTTCCATTTCCACGACCAGAATGGCAGCGGAAAGCTATGGCTATATGGCGCCAATCAAGGCGGCGCTGGATTCAAGTATCTGTTTCCTCGCCAAATCACTCAGCGAATCTACCCGCATCCGCGTCAACGGCGTCGGCGCGTCACTGTTGAAAACCTCCGCTTCCGCCGGTATCCCAGGTTATCTTAAACCATATCTGTTCGCCGAAAAAGCTACATTGCGCAAAGCCGCGTTGAAAACCGAAGAAGTTGCCAACCTTGCCGCATTCCTGCTTAGTCCGCGTGCTTCCGGCATCAACGCCCAAACCATTGTCATTGATGCCGGGATGAGTGTCAATTATTTTGACCGTTCTATTGTGGACAACGCGGTGGAATAAGTTTAGTAAAACAAACAGCCTGTTCTACCACGGAAATCACCGACAACACTGAAAAATACCAATAATCAATCCCAATCAGCCATGAGTATGGAGTGCTTGCCCGCCGATGGAGGGTTTGCCCGCCGATGGAGGGTTGACCTCTGTGTCAACCGTGTTTTGTCCGACGAGTCTGACCTGTCCGTCCTGTCTGACCTGGTGGTGAACTCGAATCGGTATTAGTATAATTTTTTAACTTGACATTTTCTGAAGATGCGGTATAGTTGATTTATACCAATTCGCTCATTAGTGAAGGATGATCTGTATGATTCGTTCTAATAAAAATATTTGGGAATTAATCCTGTTGATGCTGGGGATATTTTATTGGATCATCCTGATGCTGGTGCCGTTCTTTATCGAATAACCCGCCTGTTTCCATATGTATATGCCAAATTGCTGCTAATCTCATTGATCAGTTTTATTTTTCACGCATGATAAAAAAACATTTTTCAATGTGCCCGACCGAAATTAGAATTCATTATCGCGTCAACCAGAATGCGCAAATTTGAATCAATGTGAACGAATTGGTATGAGCAGTTGATTTAGGGAGAAGTTGGGGATGCGCTGAAAGACTTTGTAATAGGTAAGGTAAGTTTGTTGACTGGTGGGGTCGGTGATATAGGCGGCGGTAGCAAGTTTTTCCGCCAGGGGAATGTTGCCGTTCTCCCAATAGTGTTTAGCGAGTTCCGCGGTGTCGCGGGCAAGGATTTTTTTGCGCGGGCTGATGAACTTGAAGACGATGTAGCGGCGTGACAAATCTTTGTATTCTGCCGGCGGGGCAACGGCGTAAAAGTAATTTAATTGATTAGGCTTGGTGTCCATAATAGAGGCCACCGCATTTTTGTTAATGGTTTTGGCAGCCGCCATATAGCGGTATGAATACGGATGCATCGGGTCGGTGGCGATATTGCGGTTGAAGATGACCAAGTCCACGTTGTATTGCCCGCAGAATTTGGCAAAATCCGATTCCGAACCGTGAAACATAGTCATTACATAGGTTTCAACAATATTCCGGGTTTGCGGCAATTCAAATTTTGGTTGAATCAAGATAGCGGCGCCGTTATAGCACTTGAGAATGGGCGACAACCCCATATCCGCCAGCATAATTTTCCCGTCGGTCTTTTCGGCGCGCAGCCATTTGACGAGGTTGGCGGTTTCATTGAGAAAGTTTTCGGGGTACGAACGCCGCAGATTACGCACGGTATCCGCTTCCAGCAGCAGCGCCGCCAGCAGCAGCATCACCGCAGCAATATAACTTTTGCGGCCAATCCGGGATAGTTCATACATAATCAGCGGAAACGCCACGGCCATAAACAACGCGCATAAAACGTGAAACCGCACCATATAGATGAATAAAATAAAAAATATCAGACTGAGCCATAACGGCATACCGTAACGTGAAATACCGCCGCCGAATTGTGTGCGCCCGCGCCGGAAAAAAACGCATGCCAGCAGCGTCAGCAGCATTAGCCAGAATGCCGCCGGAAACAGATTGGCGGTTATTGCCATCGTTGCCGAATGCAGTGACGGCGTCCATAAAAATCTGGAGGCAAAGTCCAGTTTGTCCGGATCTGCCGGTTTGACATTGCCGTACTGGAGTTTAGCGCTAATCAGCGCCTGGAAATGGTTGTAGTTCTGTTTGTAGCCGGCGCTGGTGAAATACCAGAGTGCACCCAGCGCCGCCAAAGTCAGCAGCAGCAGGGTTAAACGCCGTCGCCAGTTGCCGCGCCAGCGCCATAACGGCAGCGACAACACTGCGGGAAACGCCAGCATCAGCAGCGGCGAACACAACAACCGGTGAGCACGGTTATATGGCACCAGCAGCGCGGACAGCACCAGTACCGCAAACCATAGCAGCAGCAGTTGATAGCGGCGGCTGTTATTAACCGGCGCTGCGGTTTGGTCTGTCCCGGCGGTAAATAAACGCGGTATTGACAGTTCGCCACCGCAAAGCCAGCGGATTAATTCGTACATAACGTAGAGCAAAAAACAGATTTGGCTCATATCCCAAAATGCGGTGGCGGCGAATACCGCCGCACCGCTTAACCCGGTCAGCAGTGGACGCTGAAACCGCAGCGCGGCGGCACGGCAGGCGAATGCCAGCGCGATAAACGGCAATGCGAAAGCTTCACAGAGAATATCCTGACCAGTGTGGCGGACCACCGCTGCCGGCGCCACCGCGTGCAGCATTGCCCCGCCAAAGGCGAATAATAACGGACAGCCGAGCCAGTAAAGCCACAAAAAAATTACTCCTGCAGTGAGCGAAGTCCAAAACCGCAGCAGAAACCGCATAAAGGCGGCGGCATCCGGCGTTGAGTCGTAGCACAATTGTTCCGGTGTCAGGGCAGGGCGGCCGAATATGAAATTTTTTAAACGCCACGAGCAGCCCAGAAAATACTCAACGCCGAGCGGCATTTGTTCTGAGACTTTGATATGCTCCATGCCGATGAGGCGCTGGTCGTATTCGGGAATGCCTTTGCCCGTGCCGGCATCACGGGCAAACCCGTACATAATGGAACTTTCTACCAGATATGGCACAAAGTCGGCGTTGACGGCTTTGCGGATAGCCTGGGTATCGCGGGCGCAGATAAATGTTCTAACCGCAAAGGCGGCAGTTACCGCCGCGGTAAAAAGGCACAGCAGCAGTAAGTTATGTTTGAGCCGCGGCATCTGACCCAATCCGGTCATAGGTGTTCTTTCCTTAGATGTGATGGGGGGATGCCGAGATTTTCGCGGTATTTGGCGACGGTGCGTCTGGCGACGGTCAGACCGTTTTTTTTGAGCAGTGCGGATAATTTGCTGTCGGAGAGCGGCTTATCGGGATCTTCGCGCGTAATTAAGTCGTTAATTTTTTCTTGGATGCTTTTAGAAGATAGCTCCTCGCCGTCCAGTGCTCTGTAGCCGCAGCTGAAGAAAAATTTAAATTCAAACATTCCGTTAGGCGTCTGCATATATTTATTGGCGATGGCGCGGCTGATGGTGGTTTCATGGAGGCCGAGTTTATCTGCCACCTGCTGCATGGTGAGCGGATGCAGGTGTTCGATGCCGTATTTTAAAAAACTGTACTGGCTGTCAACAATTACTTGAGCGATGCGGTGAATTGTGCTTTGGCGCTGTTCCAGGCTGCGGATCAGCATTTTACCATTCAAAATTTTATTACGGATATACTCTTTGGCTTCCGAATTGGTATTCGGGTCCTGCAGCATGCGCTGATAGGTGGAGGAAATCCGCAGCCGTGGTAAATATTCATTATTCACCGTGATTTTGAATTCCTCGCCATCGGGCTCGACAAATACCTCCGGGACGACAAATACCGGGTTGCCGGGTGCGATTGCCGTAGCGGGATGCGGGGTTAAATCTTTCAATTTATTGATGAGCAAATGCAGTTCTTCCAAAGAAATTTTCATTGCCTTGGCGACTTGCGGCAGATGATTTTTGCCGATATCATCGAGGTGTGATTTAATCAGCGTGATTAACTTTTTATCTTTATCATTTTTTCTGGCCATTTGCAGCAGCAGGCACTCCTGTAAAGTCCGTGCGCCAATGCCGGGCGGGTCAAAGGACTGCACTAAATCCAGCGCCTGCTGCGCCTGCTGTCTGGTACAGTTGCCGCCAACCAGCTCATCCGGGGCAATGCGCAGATAGCCGGTTTCGTCAATGCTGCCGATTAATTGTTCCGCGGCCGCGTTGACTGCCGGCACCACATCGGTTAAACGCAGCTGTTCGAGCAGTTGCTCCTGTATTGATGGTTGTTCGATAATTGAATTGAACATAAAATCGCGTTTTTCTTGTTCATCCGGCGGATTTTCATATCCGGTGTAGTCGTTTTTGTAATCCTGCCAATCTGAATTTAAGTCGAATAATTCATTAATTTCATGGTCTAACGAGTCATCGCTGCCGTTATCAATCTCGCCGGTAGGAATAGCGGAACGCAGCGGCAGATTATCGTGAGTGAAATCGGCTTTGGTTTCAGCGCCATCGGCGCCGGCATGGTCATCAGCATCATCGGCGCCGGCGGTGGGCAATGGCTCTGATTCAGGCCAGTCCTGCTCAATGATGGGATTGCGTTCCAACTCGTGATTGAGTTTGTCCTGCAATTCCAGCAGCGGGGTCAGCAGTACTTCCAGAGACTGCAGTTGCTGCGGCGCCATAATTTGCTCTTGACGCTGCGTTAGATGTTGACTTAAGCCTTGTTCTGCCATATTTAATTCTATTTCAATGAAAATTAAGAAAATCAGATTGCCTGAAGAATTATTCCATAGTATATTAGCCTGATATGTAGAAAAAATCCAGTTGAATCAGTATGAAAAGTGCTAAAAATGAGAAGCGCATCATAGGTTATACTCCATTTTAACCAAAAAAACGCCGCGCCGGGAACAATCATAGAATGCTGCCGGCTTAACGCTTCCGGCACAATTATAATCAGGATTTACGGTAATAATGAGAATAGGAATTACAGCACTTGGCAGCGGCAGTAACGGCAATGCCTTTGTTATACACTCGCCTGATGGCGCGATTTTGGTCGATGCCGGCTTTTCCCGCAAAGAAATTTTGCGGCGAATGGATGAAACCGGCGTAATTCCAGAAACCATTTGCGGCGTGCTGATTACTCACGAACACGATGACCACGTCCGGGGATGCAGGCTGCTGTGCAGCGAATTGCGGATTCCCGCCATTGTCTCCTACCGCACCGCCGATTATTTGCGGAAATTAAATAAATTGCCGGACAAAGTCATGGAATTTTCACCTGGGTCAAACTTCGTTTTTGCCGGATTTAATATTAGTCCGTTTGCGGTTCAGCATGACGCGGTCGAGCCGGTCGGTTTTCTTATCCGCAAGTGCGGGCGCGCCATTGCCCTGGCCACCGATCTGGGGATAATTAATACTTTGGCGCAGCAGCGTTTGTTTGATTGCGATATTTTGGTACTTGAAAGCAACTATGACCGCGATATGTTATATCAATCGGAGCGGCAGTTGTATTTGAAACGGCGCATCATGGGGCGCAATGGACATTTAGACAACAACGATGCCTGCAGTAAATTGCCGGAGCTGCTTTCACCGCGCACCGCGGCACTCTTTTTGGTGCACGTCAGCAGTGAATGCAATTCCTATGAACTGGTCGAACAGCGCGCCGCCGCGGTATTGAAAACGCTGCAGCGCGATGATATTCTGCTGCGCGTGGTAACACAAGACAACGCCGTCGAAACCTTTTGGCTGGCGCCGTCCGGTGAGTTATTGGAGTTATAACTGTGGAAAAATCTTTGGATATGGCTACTGCTGCTCCGGTTAAACTGGAAATTGAGCTTGATTCCGAAAGCGAAGCCAAGGAACTCAAGGTCTCCTGTTATTCCTGTTTGCAGAAACTCGATCTCACCTCGCTGGAGCCATTTTCATATTGTCCCTGTCCGGCGTGCGGTTCGATATTGATTGTCCCGCAGTGGTTTGGCACTTATTTGCTGGAGGAGATGTGCGGCGAGGGGGGGATGGCGAAAGTTTACCGCACTCTGGACGTAACTTTGGATCGCGAAGTCGCCATCAAGGTTATGAAGCCGGAACTCGCCTCCGTGGATAACTTCGGCGAAATCTTTTTGCAGGAAGCGAGAATTGCCGCCAGTTTAAACCATCACGGCATTGTGCCTATTTACTCCTGCGGCGAAATTGACAGTCAACCCTATTTTGTCATGCAGTTTATGGCTAACGGCACCGTGGAGCATTATCTCAATAACCACAAAGACGACTTAACTTTGCCGCAGATTGTCCGCTGGCTCACCAGTGTTGCCGAAGGACTCGAAAACGCCAAAAAACACGGCATCATCCACCATGATGTAAAAACCGGGAACATCCTCCTGGATTCAGACGTAAATGCAAAAATCGGCGACTTCGGTATCGCTCAGGCTATCTTTGATGCCAAATCCAGCGCATTGTCGCACCTCACCCGCGATTGGGGCAGTCCGCATTATGTCAGCCCGGAAAAATTGATCTCAGGTCATGAGGATTACCGCGGCGATATTTTTAGTTTAGGCGTGGTTTTTTATGAGCTGGTTACCGGCAAAATGCCCTTTAAAAACTCATCAAGCACCGAAGAATTGCTGCGCGTCCGCAAAGAGCGCCGCTTCACCGAACCACAGCACTACCGCTCCGAAATTACTCCTGAGCTTACCGCGTTAATGCTGAAAATGCTGGAATATGAACCTGATATGCGTCCGGCATATCCTGATATTATCAAAACAATGCACCACTATTTGCGCCATATTTCACTCAGCGCCAAAACGGTTGTGGCAAAACAACATTGGTCTGACTGGTTATTAAATTGGAAATTTTATACCGCCGCAGCACTGGCGCTTGCCTTAATGGTTACCGCAGTCATCGTATTCCATCCCAAAAACCGTGGTCCGCAGCAACCAAAAAATCAGGTTACGGTACCGAATTATACTGACCTGCTGCCGAATATAACTAAATCAATGGCTTCCGGCGACTCCGCACAAGCCGCCATTATGGCTGCAATTGAATTGGAAAATATCCGCGCTAATGTCGCTCAGCGCAAACAGGCGGCAGTCTTCACCGCACTTTGTGCCTATTTAAATTACGATGAACGCGCCGCAGAAAAATGCGCGGTAATTGTTCAGCGCCTTGCCGCAACTGATGTCCCCGCCGGCGACCCGTTCCGGGTAATAGTCTATTTCCTCTCCGAAAATCTCGGCGATAAATATTTGAATGATAATCTCACCGGAACTACCGCCGATATCAAGCTGCTGGGAAATTTTTGCGCATTGATAAAAAATATCTATTTGCGTTCTCCTGCCGATAATGTCAATAAACGGATTAATCAATTGATTGAAAACGCCGCGGCGTTCAAAGCGCAGGGCGGCAGTTCCACCATCGCCGACGCGGTCAGCCATCGCCTCGAAGCATTTCGTCAATACCTTGACAATGCCGATAAATACTCCGGCAAAATTGAACCGCTTATCGCTAATTTCAGCAAAGAACGCTATTAGTCTGGGGTACTATTGGGCGGCAGGGCTGTTGTGCCTGATATGTCTGATATGTCTTATAGGTCAAATAGGTCAAATCTACCGCCGCCGAATTGGCGTTCTCCAGCGCATCACACTTCCAAGCACAAAATGACAGTAACTTGTGCGGGGTATGATATTGCCGCCAGGCAATGAAATCCACCGCAC
>CAZITV010000052.1:0-13110 GCA_964542255.1 uncultured Victivallaceae bacterium | reverse complement strand
CCGCCAAATTGGCTCTTTATACCAATTCGCTTTCATTGATTGACAAACGATTGGTCTTTGGCGACTTAAGCTCATCTTGCGTAGCGCTGCTACGCTTGATTTCGCTTAAAATCGTCAAAATCTTCAAAAAATCCTGCAAATATCAATTTAAAATAGTACTGCAATTACCTCAAGTGTAACCAAATAGGGATTTTATCCGACTATTAGTAGATGTATGGTACTCTGGTTGTGTAAGATTGCTTTACATTGTCCGGTTGCAGACTTCAAGTATGCAAGATATATTGTTTGATGTCAGAATCATTAAAATAGGTTGCTGGAGATATGTTGGGTATTAATAATTCGGGAGTTGAAACATCTATTATGAGAAAAAGTTTTCCTGGTTTCGCAGTCTTGACTGTAAGATGCATGTTGTTGTTGGCGCTGCTGTCGGCGGCAGGTTGCGGCAAAAAAGAAAAAGTCCGTGAACTGCCACCGGTACCAGTAACGGCAGAGATGGCTAAAATCAAAGACGTCCCTCTGCAGATCAGCACTTTCGGCAAAGTTGAGGCATATTCGCAGATTCCGGTTAAAACCATGATTTCAGGACAAATTAGCCGGTTCCTGATAAAACCAGGTGATTACGTCAAGAAAGGCGATGTTATACTGGAGATTGACAAACGACCTTACGAAACAGTACTGCAGCAATGTCAGGCATCCCTGACTAAAGACCGGATATTACTGGATGACCTTATTCGCCAAGCGGAAATGAAGGAGCGTCTGCTGCAATCCAGCGCTGTTGACTCCAATTCGACTAAATCGCAGCGGGCACTGGCCGAATCGCAACGGGCGCAAGTTTACTCTTCCGAAGCCGCGCTTAAGAATGCCCAGCTTAATCTGGAGTACTGCACCATCAAAGCTCCGCTTGATGGCCGTGCCGGCGATATTCTGGTTTATGAAGGCACAGTGGTGAAGGCCAATGACATTGATATAATTCAACTGGTTCAGCTAAAACCTGTTTATGTCGTCTTTGCGCCGCCGCAATTGCATCTGCCGGAAATTCAGCAGTTCTTCAAGCATGGCAAATTGTTTGTCCATGCCCAGGTTCCGGTGAAGGGCGGTACTGAAGCTGATGGCGAACTCACTTTTATTGACAGCGTGGTCAATCCGACATCAGGAACAGTCAAAATGAAAGCGACGTTTTCCAATGAGGATATTCAATTCTGGCCGGGTCAGTTCGTTAATGTAACGTTGACCTTAACAATTGAAAAAAATTGTGTGGTGGTCCCCTCGCAGGCAGTTTCCAAAGGCCAGAACGGGAGTTACGTCTTTATCGTCAAGCCGGACGGTACCGCAGAATATCACCCCGTAAAAGCCGGGCGCACCCAGAACGAAGAAACTATTATTATTGAAGGACTTAGCGGAAATGAGAAGATAGTTACTGATGGACAGATCCGACTTTATCCAGGCGCACGCGTGTATGAACCAGGCAAGAGTGCTTCAGTGACTCCGGGAAAGAAAGAAAACAGCAGTAAAACCGGCGGAACGTCTGTCTCCGCAAAGCCTTGAGTTAATCCATGAATTTTTCAGTTTTTTTTATTAATCGTCCGGTAATGACTGCGCTGTTGACTTGCGGGTTGATTATTTTCGGCATAATGTCTTTTTCTAAACTTCCAGTAAACGACCTGCCGAATGTGGACTTCCCGATGATCACTGTCCGGGCGAATCTCCCCGGGGCAGGGCCGGAAACAATGGCATCCTCGGTTGCGACACCGCTGGAAAAGAAATTTTCATCCATTGCCGGTCTTGATATGATGACCTCAACGAGTGTTCTGGGTGAAACCTCCATTACCCTGCAATTCAAACTTGAACGGGATATTGATGCGGTAGCTCAGGACGTGCAGTCGGCAATTTCACAGAGCATATCGAAGCTGCCTTCCGATATGAACACTCCGCCGTCATACAGAAAGGTCAATCCCAGCGACATGCCGATTCTGTACCTGGCTCTGACCAGCAAAACACTGCCGATGTCAATGCTGGATTATTATGCCCAGACGGTAATTTCGCAGCGTCTTTCCACTATTGACGGAGTAGCTGAAGTCCAGATATGGGGTTCGCAAAAATATGCGGTACGCATCCAGCTTGATCCAAAGCTGCTTTCCGCATGGCAACTCGGTATTGATGAAGTTCAATCTGCAATTTCATCTGCCAATGTCAATCAGCCTACAGGGGCACTGGATGGGCATCGTACCTCGCTTATCATTCAGACCAACGGACAATTGCTCAATGCTGATGCATTTAAGCGTATCGTTATTTGCTACCGCAATGGCGCGCCAGTCAGATTGCAGGACATCGCGGAAGTTTATGACAGCGTCGAAAATAATAAAATGGCGGCCTGGTGCTCCTCTTCAGGTGAACAGACCAGCGCAATAGTCATGACCGTTCTGCGCCAGCCCGGCTCTAACACTGTTGCTGTCGCCGAACATGTCAAAGCCGTGCTGCCGGAACTCTCCAAACGGCTTCCGGCCTCAGTCAAGATGGTTAAACTGATAGACCGTTCCGAAACTATTCAGAGTTCAATTCATGACGTTGAATTCACTATGATTCTTACCCTCTTTTTAGTAGTATTGGTGATATTCTTGTTTCTGCGCAATGTCCGTGCTACCATTATTCCGAGTTTGACCCTGCCCATGTCCGTGCTCGGTACTTTTATCATCATGTATTTATTCGGATACAGCCTTGACAACCTGTCGCTCATGGCGCTGACGCTGTCCATCGGATTCATCGTTGACGATGCCATTGTGGTGCTGGAAAATATCTTCCGACATGCGGAAATGGGCAAATCCGTGCGGCAGTCCGCGATTGACGGTTCCGCCGAAATCTTTTTCACCGTGATATCCATGACTTTATCGCTGGCAGCGGTTTTCATTCCCGTTATGTTTATGAGTGGTATCATCGGCCGGTTCTTTCGTGAATTTGGCGTCGTAATCGCGGCGGCGGTGCTGATTTCAGGCATAATCTCACTTACGCTTATCCCGATGCTCGCCAGCAGGTTCCTGAAAAAACGGATGATTCATCAATACGCAGCTGACGCGCCAGTCAAGAATGGAGCCGCATCAGGAATGCTTGGATTTTATGAACGAAGCCTCACATGGTGCATTAAGCACTGGAAACTGACCATTGCTTTTTCCGCTGTCGTCCTGGCCGCAACCGTTGGCTTGTTTATTTTCATGCCAAAAGGTTTCATGCCGCAGGAGGATATGAATTTGTTGAGAGGGAGAACCGAAGCCGCACAAGGCGTCTCTTTTGAAGAATTGAAAAAGCAGCAGTACCTCGTCGCTGAAATCATCCGGCATGACCCCGACGTTGAAGCCGTCATGTCACGCTGCGATGGCAATTCCGGTATGCTTATGCTGCGCTTAAAGCCGCGCGCCGAACGGCAACGCACTGCGGACCGCATCTTAGCTGACTTAAAGCCGAGACTGGCGGTTATTCCCGGCATCAAGACGTTCCTCATGAATCCGCCAGTTATCAATCTTGGCGGACGCAGCACTAAATCCCAGTACCAGTACACCCTCACGGGGCCTAATATTGATGAACTCTACGCTGCCGGGCAGAAGGCGGAAAAAGCCATGCGTTTGTTGCCTGAAATTGAGGATGTTACCAGCGATCTCCAGATCACCAATCCGCAACTTAATTTGAATATAAACCGCGACAAGGCCGCGCTGCTGGGAATACATGCGCAACAAATCCAAAGCGCACTGTATAATGCATTCGGCCCCCATGACATTTCCACCATTTTCGGAACCGACGACCAGTACAGCGTCCTGCTCGAACTCAAAGACTCTTACCGTTACGATCAGAACGCGCTCTCACTGCTATATGTCCGCTCCGGCAACGGCAGTCTTGTGCCGCTGGCAGACCTTGTCGAAATGAAACAAGTCGCCGGGATTTTGTCAGTGAACCACTCCGGACAGCTCCCCTCCGTAACAATTTCCTTCAATTTAAAACCCGGCTATTCTCTGAGTCAGGCTGTGGACAAAGTTGAATCTCAGGTAGGCGAAATTCTTCCATCATCCGTTGCCGCGTATTTCCAGGGTACTGCCCAGGCGTTCAAAGACTCAATGAGTGGAATGTTGCTGCTGCTGGCCGTAACCATTCTGGTAATCTATATTATCCTCGGAATCCTTTATGAAGACTACATTCACCCGATAACCATCCTGACCGCATTGCCATTCGCCGGATTCGGCGCGCTGCTCTCGCTGCTGGTATGCAATATCGAACTCTCACTATACGGCTTTATTGGTATTATCATGCTCGTCGGTATTGTCAAGAAAAACGGCATTATGATGATTGACTTCGCTATTTCCGCCCAACAGCGTGAAGGCCTAACTCCGCGGGAAGCGATTATTCAGGCATGCCTGGTACGATTCCGCCCGATTATGATGACCACGGCGGCGGCAATTATGGCCGGAATTCCAATCGCGTTGGGCCTCGGCGGCGGTGGCGAATCCCGCCAACCGTTGGGCGTTACCATGGTTGGAGGTCTGCTCTTCTCGCAATTTCTGACATTGTTCGTAACTCCCGTCTTCTACGTCTGCCTGGAACATCTACGCCGCAAGTGGCACAGCAAGTGGCATTCCGAAGAAAAAGATGCCCAGGAAGCATAGCCGACGGCAAAGGAGCTATAAATAAATAAACTTGACAAGTTTACGCTAAATATCCCGAGATGATTTTGGGAATTGCCGGTGTGGAGCATAACCTCAGGCTACCTGCCACTGTCGGGTAAACTTTTCGTTGTATAAATGCCATGGAATACGTCGACAACGCGGAAAATTGATGAGCGTTTGCAGGAAAACGAACATGAAGCTTAATTTTAAAAAAATAGAATTGTATGGATATGAAGTTTAGCGTGGTAATGGCAGGAATCATGTTTGGTTTGTTATGTTTATGTCCGTACCATTTGTGCGGTGATGATCACAAAACACAGATTAACCCCAACAGTAGAGAAAACGATATGAGTAATTTATTTTTATTAGAAAGATTTGATGAAACGTTAGCCAGATGGACAATAAATCAGGCGGGCGGGACTGCCAGTATTGCCCCGGCGGCAGCTTCCACTAAATTGAAATTATGCGATACGTCAACGACATTAAATGTCGTGGCGCAAATCCCCTTTGCCGCCCCTTCAAAAAAATATATAATCGAATACGATATGTATTTTGACGCTGATAATGCTGGCATCTTTGAATTGCTGGACGCTGCAAACAATCCGATTATTACGGTAAGCGGGGGAATGACCAATAATAGATTATCATTTTTTACAGATACAGACAAAGAGACAAATGTAACATGGACAGACGCTACATATAATCAAGTAACTCTGGTAATTGATCCGGCCGCGAAAACGGTTCGGTGCTACTGGATTGATAAATCTTATTCCGACAATTTGTATAACCCTAAAAAGCAAGTGGCAATTAAAAACTATTCCGGCGCAGTGGCAACCCGGTTGTCTTTTAGAACCGATAAGACTAAAACAGGAACAGTATATATTGATGAAGTTAAGGTTTACACTCCAGATATCGCTATTATCGGGGACTCTGCTTCGGATGGTAAACCAATATGGAGTAATGACCCCAGCACAACATGCCGATTAGGAACTATTGGCCACATCCCTGACCAAACCTCGCCGCCGCATTATCAGCTGGGGCTCCTTCTAGGGGATAATCATTGGGTGGCAAATCTTGGCTTTGGCGGGTCACAGTCATCAGAAATAGCCGCTTTTGCTCAAACCCTGTTATTAGACCAGGGATTTCAAAGAATATGGATTAAAATAGGGTTAAATGATTTTAATCGCGGTATATCGGCAGCAACGGTAGAAAAAAATATACAAGAGATAATAAATCTTCTTATTAAAGGCGGGGTGGCACCAAGTAATATATTCCTATGTAATTGTTATGGCGTAGCGCTCTTAACAACCGCAAAAGATAACGAAAGAAAAGCTTATAATGCCTGGCTTACAACATATTGTCCCAGTGTCGGCATTAATTTAGTAGATAATGATGGAACAATCACTGATTACACTGTTTCTCCAGCTAAGCCTAAACCGGCATACGACATTGGCGATGGCGTACACTTAACAAAAGCAGGTTCAGGACAAATGGCGCAAAATGTTTACAAGCTCATACTGACGCGCGCCAACACAAATAAAACAACCGCCATTCCAAAGAAGTAGTGATTGGTGAACATCCAAGATAAAAGGAACTGGTCAGCATATTCTAGCTGTTTTGATGTAGTGCATCTCTCTGAGAGGGGCGTTTAGGTCATCCGTCCGACATGAATGGCGCTACAACGAAATCATTCGTTAGACTCCTGCTGCGTGAGGATTTTTATTCTGTGTCCCGTGGATTTTAAGGTTTTATTTTTTTCTGAATATGCCGATATACTGATTGCGGAAATACGGGATAATAAATCCGGCGCGGATAATCAGCATTTTAATTTTTTCTTTCCAGTTTAGCGCCCGCATGGTATCATCTTTATTGTCAATCATATAATGGTGTTGTTCGACAAATCCGCCATCGGTCATCAAGGTTGAGATTTCTTCAGCGCTATAGACACGGTAATGCGGACGCCATTCAGATTTTGAGTAAATATGTGATTCTTTGAGATTAGGGAAAATACTTTTGCCACAGGCAAGTCGGCAGAGGTTGCCGAAATATGCGACATTTGGAGTAGTCAGCAGCACCATTCCGCCTGGTTTTAATACCAATGAGCGATCAGTCATAGACAATAACGATTAGGAACTTGGCGATGGATTTTGGTTATAAACCGCAGGACGATATGGATATCGTACGAGGATTTATGGCAAAAATCGGTGCCAAAGACCAATCGTTTGTCAATCAATGAAAGCGAATTGGTATAAAATCGCAGATGATTGAGCTATAAAATTTAGTGGCGAAAAGAGGTGTTCAAATATTTCCCCTGCCACGATTATGCCCACTGAATTATGCGGCAGTTGGTTGTAACGCCTACGGTTAATATCCACTGTTATAACCCCACATTGAATGTATTTTCATTGGAATTAGCTCTTAGTTGAGGTGAGTAAACTGCTTTGGCCGCGGCCGGTACGGCACTGAAGATGCCTTGGATTTCAGCCTTGACCCGGTAGGTTACGGCGTGTTTGCCGCGGGGTAGTGCGCGCAGATGGAATTTTATGGTATTGTTGCGGAACTCCATGTATGCGCCTAAGTTTTCATACGAATACCCGCTGAGAATCTGTTGTGGTTCAAATCCCGGGACTTTGTAGTCGGAGATGGTGATGTAATCATAGTCATTGGCGGAAGTGACGAGCAGTTCAACTTCAATGATATCGCCGAGTTTAACTTGCTCATCAGGTTTAAGCAGAGTTTTTTTCAAAACTGTAGTATTGATAATTTGCGGCGTACCGCCCAGACCAGGTTCTGGTTTCTTAGCGGTTTCCTCGGTAATACGGTAGTAACGGCGTTCAATTTTTAGGTCGCCACCTGAAGATGTGATAAATTTTTCTAAAGAAAAGTACGTCAGCGCGGAGTTATAAAAAAGATTGCCGGTGCCATACCGCCGTATTTCAACTGTGTGCCTGCCGGAGCTGATTTCACTGCTGCTGAGCTGGGTATCAACGCTGACCTGGGAAGGCTTGCCAGCGTTGAACTCAAATTTTTTGCGTAACTGCCCATCGAAATAAATTTCAGCATTTACCATGGTTTTATCTTCTCCGGCGGCGGTATAATAATCGGACAATGCGTCAACGCAAAGAGCGGTGTCGCGGATTGAGTTCCAGTATGCGGCGTTAGCGCGGTTGGCAGCGAGATAGCAGGCCAGCCCGCGGGTAACAGGGTCGCGCGGCGCGCAACTGCTTAATAATTTCAAATAGTAAGCCTGGGTTACAATCTCGTTTTCATACCAGTTCCAATTGTAATGATTGCCGGGCAGTTTGAGATATGCGGTGTGGTTTTCATCATTGATAAACAGGTACTGTTTGAGATTAGTCAGGAGCATTTGCAGCCGTTCTGAATCATTTAATTCCTTCATCGTCAAGCCAAGCATGGCAAGTGCGCTCAGACTGAGCTGGGAGCGGTGTTCGTAAAGTAAATCAGTCATGGCGCGGTTACCGTACCCGGCGCGGGTCAGGATATAAAGCACTGCAGCGTCAATATTGCTTACTGCTGCGGTTTGTTTTTTGGCAATGCGCTGTTGATTTTTTTGCAGGTTATTATTTTGCCATACTTTAAGCCAGTTGATGCCGCGGGCAAGCAGGTCAGCGTCAACTGCAGCACCGCTATTTTTTGCCTGAATCAATCCGGTTACCACAGTGGCGGTAGTATCAACCCAGGAGGTTTCCCCGAAACCTGAAAACCATCCCCAGCCGCCGTCAGCGTTCTGCATAACCGCGATTTTGTCAAGATTGGTGTTGACTATCTCCTGCAGCTTTACCGGGTCTGAAACCGGCATGGACGGGAACTCGCTGTTTTCTCCGGAAATAATCTGTCGCGGGATAATTTCATCAAGTTTAATATTGTATTTTTTCAGTGCCTTCATGACTGTTGCCACTGTGGCGAAGCGGGCAGAAACCGATATGGAATCGTTGCCGCTACCCGCGGCGGCAAGAAACGGCAGTGACTCAATCACTGTTCCAGCGATACCGGATGAACATTTTACTGTCAGCAGTGTTGATTCCGGAATGCGTTCTTCCGGAACATTTAAAGTTAGGAAAACGCGGTTGGGGCTGTCGTCGGTTAAACATCCGGCCGCGGCGGATTGTTTTTCTTGCCCGTGGATCAGGACTGGTATCGGCAATTTTACCGCATCAGTGAAATTTTTGCCATTTGCGTTGATTTCAATTGCAGCATTGCCGTTTTTAAAGGCGCGTACCCGCCATTCGCAGACCGCTTGATTTTTGGGCATGACGCTGACTTCACGGTCAGCGGTATCAATGGAGCGGATGGCATTGCCCTCTAAATGTAATGAAACGGTTGCCGCTTCCGGATTTTTGCTGTAGTTATGGATGATGCCGGTGATGGTTGCTTCATCATCTTCGGTGAGAAACCGCGGCAGAATCAACCTGACGATAAAATTTTTACTAATTGCCAACTCGGTTTCGCCCTGTCCGACATTTACATCGCTGCCGATGCCCCAGGCACGGATTTTCCATGTCGTCAAATTGTCCGGGAGGGTGGCAAAAATTTCCGCTTCTCCGAACTGATTTGTGGTAATTTCCGAAACCCACAGCAGGCTGTCAGAAAAATTCTTGCGTACGGTGGAATCCCGAACAGTATCATCGCTGGCAGATGGAACTTCCACCATTTTATCTGATTCAGCTGAGGCGGCGCCCATGGCCATTACATTAGCATTAGCCGCGCCATAGAGGCGGCTGTGCGGCTGAACTCCGCCTAACCAACTGCCATTGTTCAGGGGCTGCATCGTTTTGTCGCCGTGATAGTGCAAATTATAAAATTTGGTGCTTAAATTTGACTGATAATTGGGCTGAAAAAATCGAGTCCAGCCCCAGAAAGCGGCGTTAATATCGGGAACATTGGAGCCGCCGCTGATGTATTCAACGGCTTTGTCATAACCGGTTACTGTCAGATTAGCCGCTACTGGAGCGCCGCCCAAATCGGTAACCTTGATTTTGAATCCGGCTTTCTGTCCCGGCTTATAGGATTTTTCCAGCGGTGTTACGGCGATATTCAGTACCTTTTTTTCCGGAGGAATTAAAATCTGCTTGACTTCGTTATAAATTTTCCCGTCAACAACAGCCCACGCTTCAATAAAAATATTGGGCATATCCGCGGCACGGATATTGAAACTAGTCCTGGCAATGTGGTCGCGCACTTCCAGCAGTTCCGGCATTGCCGCGTCTTTGTTCTGCTCGACGCGGGAAAACAGCAGGACAGAACTATTTTTTCCACTGCAGCCAACGGCAATCTCAACATTATCGCCGGGTTGATATTCAGACTTGCCGGTCAAGATTTCTAGCGGTTGAAACGCATAATTGTCTTCAACCTTCTTTTCGCCAAAAACCCGGATAATACATTTGCCGCGAACCGAATTGCCGGAATTGTCGGTGATGTCGCAGTTAACCCGGTACAAACCCTCTTCACCGGTTTTAAATTTCAATGTTGCGGTACCGTCAACTGCCAGCTTGGTTTCTTTGACGGTAATTTCCACAGGTTTGCCATTCTTATCAATCGAGCTGCGGGTTATTTTGATTGCCGCGCTGCCGGTAACATTTTTGTTGTCGGCAGTTACCGCCTGCAGTTTCAGCACTGCCGGTTCGTCAGTACGGTAAAAACCATTGTCGCTCCAGCAGAATACCTTGAACGGTTTGCCGGCGGTAATCAGTGATTTAACTGCGTAAACGGTGTGCCCGGAACAATCCTCTGTTTCTGCAGTTACCACATAACGGCAGTCAATATTGCCGTAGAGTGCTTTGACAGAAGCGGTATCCAGCGTCAATTCAGCTTTACCGTAACTGTCGGAGATAATTTCACCGGACATTACGGTTTCCGGGACTGAATCCGGCGGGCAGGCAATCGCGGCACGTCCCGCGACTTTTATGTTCGGAATGCGCCGCGTGTCATCACTATAGAGCCATCGCCACGGCGTCAATGGCAGGGGATTTTCCGGGAGAAAATGGCGTACAACTTTATATCTGATTTTGGCATTGACCACAGGAGCGCCAAAATAATATGCCACCTGGAGGTTGAATGACAGCATCTCACCGGTTTTAACAATCCTTTCCGGAACGATCAAATTAATTTCATATTCCGGTTTGACATATTCTTCAACTTTAAAGGCGGCATTGCCGCCAAATTCTGCGGTAGTGATATTATATGTGCCGAGTTCTGCGGCGGCAGGTAACTGGAAGCTTCCCGCGAAGGCGCCACCCTGGTCAATAGTGAATGATTGTTCAAAGGCTTTTTGACCGCGCGGAGTTGTGACCGTAACGGTACATTTTTTTCCTGAACTATCTTGAATATTGCGGTCATAGTCGGTATTGCGTATCCAGTATTTGAATGAAACTTTTTGTCCGGGCCGGTAAATTGGGCAATCGGTGATGCAGTAGGTTTTTCGTCTGGTGTCAGTGATGTTTTCACCAGAAGCGCCGTAGAACCATGAATAGTTTTGCACTGCGGTTTTGCCGTCGGCAGATTTTGCGGTGACTAAATATTGATGATCCTGGCGCAATTTGGCGGATTCCATCAAATAGAACCCGCGGGTGTCCGAGTCCACATCAAACTCGTGAACCGATATGCGGTAACGGCTGCCCAGCCGTGCGATTTCTTCTTTATTCTCCACATATTCACGTTTCACTCCGAAAAAACTTAGTTTTGCCGGCAGCGGTTTGCCGTTTGCTGCGTCAAGAGTCGCGTAAAACCGGGTATTTCCGGAGGTTTTGCCGATAATCGCGGCATCCGTCAGCCACACCACCTGCATCGGACGATTTCCATTCGGCAATTTTGCCATTACCAGATAGGCCCCTGCGGCGCTGACTGGAATTTTGATTGGGGCGATATTGTCACGGTGCCGTTTATCCGGGGCCAAAATTTCATTAAATTCGGCAATTTGCCCCAGTAAATAGTTCTCGCCATGTTGTCTAATCAGGGCGTTGCCGATTTGCTCCGGACTGTAATTGCACGCATCCAGAGTTTTATCAATTTTGCCGCTGCGGAGTGTGCTCTTGATATCGCTTAAAAATAAATCCAGATTGATTTTGCGGACCATAATAGTGGCGGCAGGGGCGTTGCGGTACTGCAGATACAAGGTCGGAGCCTCGCCCGCGGCAAAAACCCCGGACTCCAGAAAGTTGCCGAGATTGCCGGTAATTTGTTCCAGTTTATGTGCTCGGCTTTTGCTGTTATCATCACCAAACCGGCTGAGCAGATTGGTGTAGCACTCCGCAGCGCGTTTGAACTGCATCCGTGATTGATAGATTTGCGCCAGCAACGTCAGCGCTTTGGCCGCGTCAGGAGATTTAGATTCAGCCAGCTGCTGCAGAATTTTAATATAATTGAATTCCGTGGGAAGTTTTATTTTTTTGATGCCATTTGCCAGTCCGGCAATGGTTTCTTCATCGGATAAGCTGCTGAGCGCGAATTGTCCGTCATCAGCGGTAATGTTGTCGCCGCGCCCGTTTAAACCAAGCGCGGTATAGACATCAAACTGCTGATAGAGAAAAAATGCAAAATCATACGATGCTGAGGCGTAACCGCATTTTTCCGCCAGCCGCAGCGACCACCGCCAGCGTTCACCATCATTGACTGCGGCATTCCAGATAGGCGGCGAACGATAATAAACCGGCTGACCATCGCGGTCCACCGGTGCGCCAATCATATTAATCCGGCCCATGAAAAAATTGCCGTACATTCTTTCGAAAGGCGGCATAACACTCAAATCGGTCAAGTATTGCAGTTTGTAAACCGAATTATTACTGCGGCCGGCGCGCAGGGCATGAGCTAGGTTGAGGTAGATTTCGACGTTATGTGCCGCAGAGGTACTGCCGTTAGCTTTCTCAATTGCCTTCAACAGTAGCCGCAGTGCAGTTACCCGGTCACGTTCCAGCCCATCCACCGACTCCCCGCCGCTGTTGGAGTAGCCGCGGATAAATTCTCCGCCTATCAGAAATCCGCTGTGATTTGCGTTGAGGTAAGATTTGGCGACTGCCGTTAGCAGCTCCGGGTCATTGGGGTATTGTGCCAGTACTGCGGCGCTGAAACGGTCAAATTCGGCAGTATCGCCCAGTTGATTCAAACATTCTACTGCTTTGGCGAAGCATAATCTGCGGTCATCAAATTTCTCACCGTTGCTTAACGCTTCTTGATAGAGTGCCAGCGCGTCACGGTGATTTCCCTTTTTCTGCTCCTTGCTGCCGGACTTAAATAATCCTGCGGCGTCAGCGCCGAATGCCACTGGGCTAGTCCACACCAAACCGGCAACCGCCAAGAATATCATATAATGAAAAAGAAATCTAATCATCACTATTTTCCAGTATCACTTTGTTGGTTATCCCGTTCACGGCGTTATGCCTGAAACAATACTAATTTACCGCTTCAAACGATGAAATCAACATAATGGTGATGATTAATACTGAATAGT
>CAZITV010000051.1:0-13129 GCA_964542255.1 uncultured Victivallaceae bacterium | reverse complement strand
GTCGCCAAAACTCGAAAAAGACGCAAAAATCTCAGAAGAGTTTTGAAATTAGCTCTAATGTTTATGAATTACAGCGGCAGCGGAGGCAGGGGGGATTTGCTGACAGTACTCAGTTAGGAAGTTTTAAATTAGCTAATTATAAATAACAACAGCCGGAATGAAAAAAAATCGGCATCGACATAAAAGGGATTTACTATGAAAAAAACGGCATTGACATTGGCGGCAGTTATTGCGGCAGGCGTTCTCCATGCGGAGTTGCTGATGAATCCGGATGAAAACACCTTGTGGATGGAAAATGGCAAAGAAATTAAAACTCAAACTGGCAATGCTGGCGGCGGTTGGAACAATACCTTGAAATATACTCCGTTAGAGGAAGGCAAGGGGTTCATCGTTGAATATGTGGATAAACCTACCGGCGGGTGTTACATGAATGTTTCTAGCGAGTATCCGTGGTTTGTTTTTGAAATCGCTAGCGCAGAGATAATCCCAAAAAAGTATGTGGGCAATAGTTTTGGCGGTAGCGGTTTCAATTATGGTGTGGTTAACAAAATATTTCCAGGAATCTATGCATTTAACATTTATGATAACACTAAAATCCCGGCTAAGGGGCAGCAATTTATTCGCGCAGACCAGCACGGCTGCAAAATCACTTACACTTATATGAAAATGGTGAAAGAACCTGAAAACTTTATCAAAATTGATTCCGAGGTTTTTGCCGCAAAAAAATCCTTTAGCAAAGGCGATAAATTGAATTTTACCGTAAAATTGAAAGACCCCGCTGCTGACGTGGTGCTTTCGTTCTTTCATTCTTATACTATGCCTAAGTTTGATCTTGGCGCCGGTCCGAGTTTGCAGCTTAAACAGGACGATAAAGATGGTAAAATTTGGAAGGGCGAACTTACCGTTGGCGATTTGCCGGCAAAACCGGCAGTTGGTGCCTCTGCCATTATGGTAAAAGCCGAAGTTACTGGCGGAACACTCGCACTGCCACTGTGGACTAATATTCCTTACGCCTATGCAGGTGAGATAAAAAAATGAAAATTATGATTGGGCTGCTCTGTTCTCTCGTCCTGCTATCAGCTGACGCGGTTAACCTTAAAGGACCCTTCAAGGCTGAAGCTCTGGCGTTTTATTTTGTCCACAATGGATGCCCATTGGTGATTGAGCTGAATTTGACTGGGCAGAATGGTGCCGTGGTTACGGGTATTTGACGCGGAAGAAAATGAAGTTAAATGGGATTACAGCAAATTTGATAAAAGCTTGACGATTAATCATGATTTCGGCAACAATGCACCTAAAGGCATTTATCAGGTGCGTACGTCGGGAATTAATTACGAAGTATTACCTAAAGCTATTCCTGTAAAAACTTTTGGACTCTTAGCGGCAAGTTTGTTAATGATAAAATTATAATCAAAAGCCAACTGTTTCAAGCTGAGTCTGTTACTTTTGAACGGACTATAGATTTTTTGGATAATGGCATCAGACAGAAATTAGTCATCAATTTTGCCAAAGATATCGATTTTTTAGATTTGTATGAACAACTGCCGTTCCTCAAGAATAAAACCAAAATTGATTTTTAATTTAAAGTCGGGGGAAAATGGCAGAAAGATCCTGGCGTGTCTGATGAGATTAAACTCAATAATTAGTTGGTCATCGAATTAAAGTCGCCTTGCTTGTGTACGATTGGACCAGATAGCAAGTATTATGAGCAAATATCCGGCTCCTTAAAACTGCATCTTGGCAAAAAAAATAAGGTTGGTGAGCGTATCACATTTGAATATGATATAATTAAATTATAAAAATGCATTCAAGGTCAGTTTCATGCATCAGTCAGCGAAACCGCGGGTTTGGTTATGAACTTGAGAGCGCTGAGTTGTTGGGCACCAATAGCCATTGCGACTATTCGTTAATTTATACCAATTTGCAATCATTGATAGACAAACAATTGACCTTCGGCACCGATTTTTGCCATAAATCCTCGTACGATATAGATATCGCCCTGCTGTTTATAACCAAAATCCATCTCCAAATTCCAAATCGTTATTGTCTATGACTGATCGCTCATTGGTATTAGCCAGTTCTAACATCCTACGGGATGGCTGTGAATTATTAAAATCATTTGTGATAAATAATAATCCCCGCCAGATTAGTGCATAATTAGAATTATTGTTTGATGCAGTGTAATCCTTTTAGATAGAGACTTTCCGGGAAATTAAGTGAGCAGGCGTGATCCGGCGACTGAAACAGGCGGGTAACGACTTTGGCGTCACATTCGGCATCAAGCGCAGCGTCAGCGGTAATTTTTAGGAATAATTCCGGAGTCATCAAGCCAGAACAGGAAAAGGTGAAAAGCGCACCACCGGTGTTGAGCAATTGCCATGCGAGGATGGCGATATCTTTATATCCACGGCAGGCTTTTTCCAAAGTACGCATTGAGTCAGCAAACTTAGGCGGGTCGAGTATAATCACGTCAAATTTTTTATTTTCGGCTCGGAGTTTACGTAAGTGGCAGAATACGTCGGCGGTGATGTTGGTATAAGTTGATTCAGGGATGTCATTGAGGCGCATATTCTGGGCTGCCAGTTCAAGTGCTGGTGCAGAAGAGTCAACATTGATGACCGATACTGCGCCGCCCAGAGCGGCAGCGATGCCGAATCCGCCAGAATAAGCAAAGCAGTTGAGTACATGTTTCCCGGCAGTGTGTTGCTTAACGAATTGCCGGTTGAGCCTTTGGTCAAGATAGAATCCAGTTTTATGACCATTGATGACATCGACGTTGAATTTTATGCCGTGTTCGTTGATTTGCAGCATCTCCGGCGGATTTTGTCCTGCTAGTGATTCTTTGGTTTCTGCCAATCCCTCCAGTGAACGTACTGATACATCAGAGCGTTCATATATGCCACTACAGCCAGTGAGTTCGAGCAAGATATCAGCAACCATTTTTTTATGTTTATCAGCACCGACAGCGAGAAATTGAGTAATAATCCAATCATTGTAGCGGTCAACAATAACGCCTGGCAATCCGTCAGGTTCGCCGGCGATAATCCGGTAGGCTGTAGTATTGGCGCAGTCATTAAATAGTGTTTGTCTGAACTCCAGTGCAGTTTTGATGCGTTTGATAAAAAAATCTTTATTGATTGCTTCAGCTTGGTCAAATGTCCAGGCGCGGACGGAAATTTGCGATTTTGGAGAATAGGCACCGCGCATTAACCATTCATTAGACGCTGAAAAGACTTCGACTGTATCACCCGGCTCCGGGTTGCCGTCAATGCGTTTGATGGCGCCGGAAAAGACCCATGGGTGACGTCGGCGAAGAGATTTATCCCGTCCACCGTCCAGTATAATTTTTGCGTTGTTCACAGAAGTTCCCTTGTTTATGAGTTATTACGCGTTTAGATTCTAAATATTTTAATAGAGCGTTTATTCGTTTTCTGATTTGGCTTTGCGGTTCATTAATTCATTAACTGCGGTACGGGGATTTTGACCAAGGTAGATAACGGCGTAAACTTGATTGATGATGGGGGTGTCAATATTAGCTTTGCGGGCGAGATTAAAAGCACTTAGAGTGGTTTTAACACCTTCTGCGACAACCATTCCCATAGCGTCAAGCACCTCGTTAATATTTTTGCCACGGCCGAGTTCTTCGCCAACGTGGCGGTTACGGCTGTGACCACTGCAGCAGGTGACGATTAAGTCGCCGATGCCGCTGAGACCTGAAAAGGTTCTTTGATGACCACCCAGACCTGTGCCGAGCCGGCTCATTTCAGCAATGCCGCGCGTCATCATCGCGGCTTTAGGGTTGTCACCAAGCCGCATTCCGTCAATAATGCCGGCAGCGATGGCCATAACATTTTTCAGTGCGCCACCCAGTTCAACGCCAATATAATCATCGCTAGTGTAAACTCTAAAAAAATCGTTCATAAATATTTTTTGAACTTTTTCCGCCAGGATGATATCTTTAGACGCGGCGACTACTGCAGTAGGAATTTGTTTTGAAACTTCTTCTGCGTGGCTTGGTCCGGAAAGTGTTACATATTGTGGATTGCCGAGTACATCGGCACAAATTTCGCTGATGCGCAGCAATGTGTCATTTTCAATTCCTTTAGCGACATTGACGAGCAGGTGTTGTTCCGGGTTGAAAACAGGTTGTAATTTTGAGAGTACCGCCCGAAGGAATTGAGTTGGAGTAGCAAGCAGCAATAATTCGCTGCCATCAGTTGCCCGAGCGATGTTGGCTTCAAAGTTTAAACTTTCCGGTAGCGATGCTCCGGGTAAAAATTTTGAATTAACTCTGGATGCCTGCATTTGCGCAAGGTATTCAGGAAAAGGCCCCCATATGGTGACGTTGTGCCCGTTTGAAATCAAGACCATTGCCAGTGCGGTTCCCCATGCGCCATCACTTAATACCGTTATCTTCATTATTGCTCCCCGGCATTAACTTTTTTGTTTTTTTTCAAAACGGTTTTCAGTACCGTTGATTAATCGTTTAATATTAGCAGTATGTTTGATTGTAGCAAGCAGTGCCAGCAAATAGAGAAAAATAAGGATATAAGGGGAAAGCGGATAGACTTTATAGATACTTAAGAACGTTGCGCTAATTGGCAGCACTACTGCCGCAGTAATACTCGCCAGCGACACATATCTGCCGATTAAAAATACTACCAGCCAAACCAGTCCGGAAATAACAAAAGAATACGGAGCCATCGCCAATAATGCGCCGGCAGACGTAGAAATGCCTTTGCCGCCACGAAAATTCAGAAATACCGGCCAAATATGACCTGCCACTGCGGTGGCCGCTGCAATAATCTGCGCTAAATCATTATTATCATGAAAAACTTGATGTTTGATTAGCATGGTTACGACAAAAACCGGCAAAAAGCCTTTGAGCATATCTAGAAAAAAACAAATTTTACCAGGTATTTTGCCGACTACGCGGGTGACATTGGTGGCACCAATGTTGCAGCTGCCCAGTTTACGGATATCTTTACCGTATATTTTGCCAATTAGATATCCCCACGGCATACTGCCGATTAAATATGAAAACATAAAAATGGTCAGATATATAATTATCATTCCAGTAGTCATTTTTATTCCTTACTGCCGTTGATTAAATTTTAATATTTTGAGTTCGTGCCGGGGCTATGGTTAAAACCATATTAACCGCTCAAAGTTGTTATTGCTATATATTTGACAGGTTGTGCCGAACCGGTTTAATTTTGTTCAATGAGCTAATTTAAAAAAACGTTTCATAAAGTAACTTTAGAAATTTGCTCCAAATAGAATATACAGTTTGAAGCGTTAAAAGCAAGACTCATAAATTTATGAACCGTGCCAAAGTTATCCGCGCAGTTTATAAATTTTACCGGGCATCTGAGTAACGGTTTGCTGAATTTCCAGCTTCATTAACAATGCCAGCAATTTCCCGGTACTTATGCCGCTCTCCGCCTGAAGTGTATCAAAGGTTTTTTGTTTACCACGGAGCAGTCCGGCAATGGTTGTTTCATCGGCGGGTGGAGGTGTCGCCGCCGTATCATTATCTGCGGTGACGTTTAAGTTGGCGTCGTCAGCAATGTAGTTGTTTTGAGATTCTCGTAAACCTGAAAAACCAGGCAGAAAATCGAACTCTTCCAAAATATCGTCAAATGACTCCGTCAGTCTGGCACCGTCCTTAATTAATTTATGGCAACCGCGTGCCTGCGGATTATCTGCATTGCCGGGAACAGCGAAAACGGAACGTCCTTGTTCAATTGCAGTATTGGCAGTAATCATCGCGCCGGAGTCGATTCCAGCTTCAACCACCAATACAGCCTGACATAACCCGGAGACAATCCGGTTACGGCGCGGAAATGATTGCCGGCTTACTGGAAACTTCATCGGGAATTCGCTAATTAATGCGCCGCCGCTTTCAACAATATCGCGCGCCAGCGGGACATGATCTTGCGGGTGAATTCGCGCCAGCCCCCCACCCAATACTGCGACGGTGACGCCGTGCAGCTCCACCGCCGTCTGATGCGCAATAGCATCAACGCCGTATGCCAGCCCTGAAATAATTTTCCACCCGGCATACACTGCAGATTCACTTAAGTAACGTGCCATTTTTTTGCCATAAATAGTAACGCGCCGCGAACCGACAATAGCGATTGAATGATTATTGAAATCGGGGAGGGCACCGCGAACGTAGAGGCAGAGCGGAGGATCGTAAATTTCCTTCAATAGTTGAGGATATTCAGCTTCATTGAGAGTAATGATGTTGACGCCGCCGCGTTGAACCAGGTCGAGTTCATCATCAAGTTTAATTTCATGCCGCCAATTGGCAATTTTTGCAGCCAGCTCCCGGCTTATGCCTTTGACTTGGCATAATTCATCAGCGTTTTGCTCCAATACTGTTGCTGGTGATTCAAAATAATTGACAAGTGCCCGGTATCGGGCATAGCCGATGCCGTTAAGCATATTTAGTATAATGCAGGCTTCACGTTCAGTCATGGCATTTTTCCATTGCGTTGACAACATTAATTTTATCAAAAGAGCTACTGATTTCGACATTGCCGATTTGCCGTGGAATGACGAATTTGATAGCCGCTCCGACTTTTTTCTTGTCACGCATCATTGCCTGATATATTGCTTCAATGTCCATATTGCCGGGGATATGACATGGAAGCTGTAATGCGTTAAATAAATTACGTTGACGTTGAACATCGGCGGCGTCAATCAACTTATTGGCAAGCGCTAGTTCTGCCGCGATATTCATACCGATGGCAATTGCTTCGCCATGAGCAATCGTGAAATTTGATACTAGTTCGATGGCGTGACCGAAGGTGTGCCCGTAATTTAATATACCACGCCGTCCGCTTTCGCGTTCGTCCCCTGCCACAACGTCGGCTTTTAACTGACAGCACCGTGCGATGATTTTGGTAAAATATTCGATATCAAGGGAATTTAGTTTAGCGATATTGTTTTCCAAGTCACTAAAAAGTACATTGTCCATAATAACGCCGTATTTAACGATTTCAGCCAAGCCGCAGCGAATTTCTTTGACTGGCAGCGTTTGCAGCGTGCGCGGGTCGATTATTACCAGTTTTGGCTGCCAGAACGCACCGATAAGATTTTTCCCCTGTGGCAAATCAGCCCCGGTTTTACCGCCAACGCTGGAATCAACCATTGCTAAAAGTGTGGTTGGAATTTGAATAAAATTTATTCCACGCATATAAATGGCTGCAGCAAATCCTGCCAAGTCGCCAACTACACCACCGCCAAGGGCGATGATATAGGAAGACCGGTCAAATTGCGCCTGTGAAAATGTACAGCAAATGTCGCTGACGGTATTCAGTGTTTTTTGTTCTTCACCGGCCTTAAAAGTGAACAAATCAGTTTCGGCAGCGGCGGCATTTAGTAATTTTTTAGTGGTATTACCATAAATTGCAGCAACATTGGAGTCAGTTACTATACCGCATTTTTTGTGACTGATAAATTGTCCGAGGATATCTGGACATTGCTCCAGTATCCCCGGTTTGATGATAATATTATATGAGCGTTCGCTCAGCGCCACTGGAATTGTTATCATTTTTCCCTCTAGGTTTTCATTGAGAAAAGCTCAATGATTTTAATTAATATCATATTCGTTAAGTTTACGGTGAAGTGTCCGGCGGTTGATACCCAGTTTTTCTGCAGCCCTTGTTCGGTTCCCATCGCAATCTTCCAATGCTTTGATTATCAGTAGTTTCTCATTGTGATTTAAATCTAATTCATTACTGTTGAACACAAGTGATGAACCGTCTGCGCCACTGCGGATATTTATCGGAACACTGTCTGCCTTTAAAATATTGCCATGGCTGAGTACAACCATGCGTTCAATACAATTACGCAGTTCCCTAATGTTCCCTGGCCATGAATAGCTGCACAGCACATCAAGCGCTTTTTCATCAATTGTTAAACGGCCCTTACTATTGTCCTCTGAAAATGTGTCCAGAAATTTTTTAATCAGGATTGGGATGTCTTCCAACCGCTGGCGCAAAGGCGGAACGTGAATATTGACTACATCAAGGCGATAAAATAAATCTTCGCGGAATTTACCGGCACTAACCAACTCCCGTAAATTCTTGTTGGTGGCGGAAATTAATCTGGCATCGGAATATATTGACTCAACCCCGCCGAGGCGCTCAAAAGTTTTGGTTTCGAGTACCCGCAGTAATTTTACTTGGGTCTGCTGCTCAATTTCACCGATCTCGTCTAAGAATAACGAGCCGCCGTCAGCGAGCTCGAATCTGCCTTTTTTTTGCTCTACAGCACCGGTAAAAGCACCTTTTTCATAACCAAATAATTCACTTTCCAGCAGGTTTGCCGGCAGTGCGGCGCAATGTACCGGCAGCATTGGTCCTTTACGTCCGCTGAGCTGGTGAATGGCATGAGCAATGAGTTCTTTGCCGGAACCGCTTTCTCCGGAGATGAGGATAGTGGAACGCGATGGTGCAACCTGGCGGACTGTCGCAATGATATCCTGCATTATCGCAGATTTTGCCACAATATTATCAATTTCGAATTCATTGATTAATTTTTTCTTCAGGAGACGGTTTTCGTCTTTTAAAGTTTTAGCTTCCAGCGCACGGTTAATGGCAATTTCCAGCCGGTCCAAATTAACTGGCTTAGTAACAAAATCGAAAGCACCGTTTTTTACTGCATCAACGGCAGTTTCGATTGAACCATAGGCGGTAAAAACAATACATGGCGCCGGATTATTTTTGCTAAGGACTGCATGGAGAATACTCATTCCATCTGCGCCTGGCATTCGCAGATCGGTTAACACTAAATCATAATCGTTGCGCTCAATCAGGTTTAGCCCCTTAAGTCCATCTTCAGCAACAGTTAAATCGAACTTAGGTGAAAGATAGCGCGATAGCGCCTCTCGGGTATTACGTTCATCCTCAACAATTAAAATAGAGAGCCGTTTGTTTTTTGCGGCGGTCATAATGCGGTTTCCTTAGATATTTAGTTTTTCCACATTTCTGCAAATAAATCAACATCAGCGCTGGTTGCCTTAATAATTTCCAATACAAAATGTTTGACCCCGGCATCACGGCAGGCGCGAATAAAACGCGGCAAATCCATTTCATTGGGAGTCGCTAATGGCAAATGTCCATCGCCCCATTCAGTTTTTTGTGTCGCCGCAGTGTATGTAGACGCATGCAAATGTACCATCATTACTTTGCCAGTGGCGAGAAATGCAGCCGTTTCAGAGTGAAAGTCGCGCCCGCAAATATATGCTGCGGCCCAAAGGTGACTAGAATCGAGGCAAAGCGGATGATTAAGCTCCTTGGCACTATCCGCGGCAAATAAGTTTGCGGAACCATAAGCCGGGAAATCATTCTCAATGCAGAAGGTCAAATCAGAAAAATCTCTGGAAATTTGTGTCAAGCGCTTTTTTACTCTTTGCAGTCTCAAATCATACTCCGGCGTACCGAGAAATTTTGCCCCCATTCGCGATACTCCATCCAAAGAAAATTCCGGTCTGAAGGTTGAACTCATCGCAGCGTCATATGAGACTCCGCGCCCGAATGCAGGGATCGGTTTATCAGTCATCGCAAAACCATGGAATACTGCCCGTGTCATCTGGTTCAAACGCATAATTAGCGCAGTGTTGCGCAGTTCTTTCATACTTTGGGTCGAGTCCTCGGCAGCTAAATTAATACTGTAATCGGAAAGGAGTGGAGCATGGGCGCTCATCGGTACGCGGTATGCGGCAATTTGGTCAATTTCTGACTCCGGTGATGTATTATGGAGTTGGATGCCAAAAACAAAGCCGTGTCTTTTGCAGGCATCCTGACATTTATCAAGGTTAACGCACCCGTTAGCTCCGACAAATGCACTGGAGGTAATTTCTAATCTGATTTTTTCTGCCATCTAATCTATATTCCTTTGAATTTTGTTTGTTGCAATTATTATTTTTCCACCGCTTCCGGCAATGCTCTAATGCGGCGGCTATGGCGCGGGAAGCGAATCACGATGCAGGTGCCTTTGCCAGGCGCGGTTTGCAGTTGCAGTTCTGCGCCATGCTCGCGCATAATCCTCTCAATGATGATCATGCCAATTCCAGTCCCACCCTTTTTAAAAGATTTAAACGGTTCGAAGATTCTGCCGACATTTTCTTTAGCAATGCCGTGACCTGTATCGGTAAATTCCAGTTCAAGCCAATCCTCGTCATACGAACAAATTACATCAATTTCGCCGCCTTCAGGCATTGCATGAATTGCATTTTTTAGTATGTTGTAGAATGCTTGTTTAAGTTGCCCCGGATCACCCTTGATTTTGGGCAGAATATCTGGCCATTCGCATCTTACGTTGATCGATTTTAGTTCAATTTCCTGCCGCATAAAGGTCAATGTGTCAATAATAAGGTTTTTCATATCCAATGATGCCATCACAGACTGTCCGGGACGTACGGCATGAAGAAATTGGTTAATGATATTGTCCAAACGCTCAACTTCGTTTTTCGCCGCAGTAACCATTGCAACTGCTTCTTTACGGTTAAAATTTCTAGTATTTTTATCTTCGAGCATTCTGACAAGCAGTTGCAAATTTAGATATAAGCTGTTAAGTGGATTGCCAATTTCATGCGCAACTCCGGCGGCAAGCATTGAAATTGCGGTAACTTTTTCAGATTCTAGTTCCTGAATGGTACGCTCGTGGCTTTCGGTAACATCACGTAATATTACTGTCGCATAGCCGCCCTGTTCCACCATCGGCACCAAATAAAATTGAAGAAAGCGGTGATTAGGATATATAATTTCAATTTCCTGCCTAGAAATACGGCACCACTCTTCTTCGTCCTGTTGAAGAATCCGGCGCCAGTCCACATCATGCAGTAGTTGTGACAACCTGATATTTTCCAGGTCATCGGGAAGACCAAGCAAATCTTTCGCCGCATAATTGTAGTAATTAATCTTTAAATGACGATCAACCACCAGTATTCCTTCATTAATGGCATTAAACACCGTTTCCAAAAAACCCTTATCTTTTGATAAACGTAAAATGTAGGCTTGAACACTATTCGAATCAATTGAATCTAAGCGTTCTAAAAATCTTTCCAGAAAATTTTTCTTTGCTTTCATTATGTACCTGAATAATAAATAAAAAAACCATGAGACAATTTGTCCCACTAATGATAAAAATCAAGCTAATTGATTAAAAAAGTTTAAAAAATATCGGTTTTTTTTTGTAAAACAACTCCAATCAGATTAGATTTCGCTTATAATATCTTTGTTCGAGTTTTTTTAATGAATTATTCTTTTCAGTGAAAAAATGTCGTTAAATATCGACGTTTTAACTTTTTGTTTGTAACACGCATACCAGCAGGCATGTAACGAACAAGCGGCGCTAATAGCATTCAAGAGAACGCGACAAAAACATAAGTTAGGTTGTGACAGTTCCTTAATAATATGGGATTCTCGGTTTTTATTTGCACTGTAATAACGATTTTGCACACAGTATATTCATCAGGAAATTAACACACAGTTCGACGAAAAAAACGGCTATGAAATCATGCGCAGCAGGTTATTTTATATTGGTTTAAATTTAATTGCACCCGGTATCGGGCAGTTGGCATTGCGTTGGTATGTTCGCGGTGCAATTGAATTGCTATTGTCCTTTATAACAATAATTTGGAGCTTTATGGAATTATTTATGCCAATAATTAATATTTTATCTGGCAACGATAATGACGGTCAAATTACAATTAATTTCTCGGCGTTATTTTTGTCGATATTTATCTTAATCATTGTCTGGCTGTGGAGCATAATTGAAATTATTCTTTTTTACAAGAAGAAAAATATTGACACTGGCGATATCACTCCATTAGATACAGATAAACAATAACTATAATTCGGGAATTATTATTAATTATGTTTACCAGAAACGCAGATGTTAGTATGTGGATATTATTTGTCCTGCTGAGCGCGTTCCAAGTTGCCGCAGGCACTGAGTCAAAAGATTCTAATTTTAACCAATTAACTATTAAAAACTGGGATGACAGTCCCGCGCGGCCAAAGGTAGAAGACAACCGCGATAATATAGTAATTGAACCTTTAAGCATTAACAATGTTGATAAGAGTGTAATGGAAAACAGTTTGGCATCAACTATTGCTGATAAAAAAAATAGAATAGAATGGCGTCCAAAATGGTATTTTGACGGCGCCGGCGGTACCAGAATCGCGTCACCTGTGATTAGTGCCGACAAAAGTCTAATTGCATTAATAGAAACCGCTGGGAAAGCGCCCGGACCATTTTTCAGTAGAGTTGTGATATTAAATACAGCATCAAAATCAGGTTTGCCTTGCTTGAAAATTATTGAATTACCCGAAACAAAAATTAATCAATTAATGCTTGTGCCTGCCAGTACGATTGCTTTAGCAACTTTAGATCCGCAAGCCTGCTTTAAACAAAGTGTGCGTGTAATCTCATTAGATTTGAACAGCGGTCAAATTAAAAGCGTGACTCCGCCAATTTCTGGCAACATCACCGGACTTGCGGTTACTGAAGATACGGTGGCGTTGAAAACATCAGCATCCGGCTCTGTTTTCATATTTAGTACTGATGATTTGTCTAAAAAAACAGCGACTTATTCAAGTTCATTTGATGGAGGTCAGCTTTATTTTACTCCAGATAGGAAACATTTAGCAGTAGTGGGCAGCAGCAAAATCGAATTTTTTAATATGGAGCAGCGAGCAGGAGTTCTTGAAGGGGAAACAAAATTTCCTGATAAGATATCGCCAACCCGCCTGGTTTTTCTTGACGTAAGTGGAAAAAACTTTGCAATAATTGGCTCAGGCAAGGACGCATGGATTCATCAAAATAATAATTTTAAAATTTTTAGCCGCAAAGCTGGAGATTTAATGTTGTACGACGCGGAAAACCAATTGCTGGTTTTGGAGACCATGGTTAAAAATGGTTTAGAATTATACAGTTATCCGACAATGAAGCTGTCAGGCTCTTTAATCCCCAAAGACCTGCGTCCGGCTCATGCAGGAGAACCATTGGCAGTTTTGCCTTTCAGAGATTCATATCTTATTATTGATAACCACGGCAATTTTACTTTTATCAATAAGGTCAAACAACGTTGGCAAAAAGAGTTTATGCTTAC
>CAZITV010000050.1:1435-13269 GCA_964542255.1 uncultured Victivallaceae bacterium | reverse complement strand
GCCTGAACACCCTTCTGCGGTGTATGATATTGCCACCGGCAATGAAATCCACCGCATTATGTTTTAGATTTCTTTCGTGAAAATTCGTGTTTTTCGTGGTAGAAAATGTTTTGATTTTTCCGTGTAGTCGGTGTATTCAGTGGTTAAACTGCTCCTGTAAAATATTGCGTTTATACTCAAAATACTTTTTTGAATTTAGCTCCCGGAGTTGATAATTGATCATATGCTGTATATATTAGCAATATATTAGCAAAGCCAGAACTTCGCCGGCATTAAGTTATTTTGTAACAGTTTCCAACGGCGGGTTCAATTTTTTTGACAGGAGATAAATTATTATGACTACCGAAAGAAAAGCGATTGCATTTATGACCAGCGGCGGCGATGCGCAGGGGATGAATGCAGCAGTGCGGGCGATTGTACGCAGCGGAATTGTTTTGAACGCGGATGTTTACACTATAAAAGAAGGCTATCAGGGGCTGGTCGAAGGATGGCTGGAAAAGATGAGCTGGGAATCGGTTGGCGGGATTATGGAATTCGGCGGCACTATTGTCGGCACCGCCAGATGCAAAGAGTTTAGAGAACGTTCCGGCCGCCTGCGCGCCGCATTGAACTTGATTCAAAACGGCATTGATAACTTGATTGTGGTTGGCGGTGACGGCAGTCTAACCGGAGCGAATATTCTAAAAACAGAATGGACCGGATTGCTCCAGGATTTAGTTGCCGCTCAAAAAATTACCCCGGAAGCAGCTGAACGGCACAATAAGCTGCAAATTATTGGTCTGGTAGGATCAATTGATAATGATATGGCTAATACCGATATGACGATCGGCGCGGATACCGCACTGCACCGGATTACTGAAGCCATCGACGCACTCAACAGCACCGCATCGAGTCATCAGCGTATTTTTGTCGTTGAAGTAATGGGCAGGAACTGCGGCTATTTGGCGCTGATGAGCGCTATCGCCACCGGCGCCGAATGCACCTTCGTTCCAGAAGCGCCGCCAATGCCGGGCTGGGAAGATAAATTATGCGCGGTTTTGAAGCAGGGGCGTTTGGCCGGCCGGCGCGACAGCATTATTATCGTTGCGGAAGGCGCCCGCGACTCGCTCGGCAATCCCATATCTTCCAATTATGTGAAAGATGTGATTGAACAGCAGCTGCAAATGGAAACACGGGTAACAATCTTGGGACACGTCCAGCGCGGCGGCTCCCCCAGTGCCTATGACCGCTGTATGAGTACTATTTCCGGATGGGTCGCGGTTAATGAAATTTTGAAACCGGGTGCTGACGATCAATCCTATCTTGTTGCAGTCCGCGAAAACCGCATTACCACAGTTCCTCTGGTGGAAGCTGTTGAAAAAACTCAGGCCATCGCTGCGGCAATTCAAGCAAAGAATTTTGAACTTGCCCGCGAGTTGCGCGGCAGCAGCTGGAATCAAATGGTGCATATTTTTAAAACACTGGCATTATCTGTACCACATGAACCGCAGCCGGGTGGAAAACGCATTGGCGTAATTACCTGCGGCTGGCCCGCGCCAGGAATGAATAACGCTATTCGTACCGCAGTTAAACTGGGTATTGACCACGGTCATACGATGCTCGGCATTGAAGACGGCATCAATGGGTTGATTTCGGTCGGGGTCCGCGAATTTAAGTGGATGGATGTCGATGAGTGGAATGCGGTGGGCGGTTCAAAATTGGGCACCAACCGCAAGATTCCAAGCGAACAGGAATTTTGTCAAATTGCTAAAAATATAACGGAATTAAAGCTTGACGCGTTACTGATGATTGGCGGTTGGAGCGGATATCAAACGGTTTATGAGCTTAATGCGGCACGAAAACAATATCCGGCATTTAACCTGCCGATAGTCTGTGTGCCGGCGAGTATCAATAATAACTTGCCTGGAGCCGAGCTGGCGATTGGAGCGGATACCGCGCTCAATACGATAGTTGAAGCACTGGACAAAATTAAACATTCATCGGACAGCACCAGACGGGCATTTATTGTCGAGGTGATGGGACGGTGCTGCGGCTATTTGGCGATGATGAGCGGTCTGGCTTCAGGAGCAGAATATATTTATTTGCATGAACACGGGATAACGCTGGAAAAGTTGGAGCAGCAGGTCAAAGAGTTGAGTTCAAATTTCCTTAACGGCGATCGCCATGTGGCACTGATGATTCGTAATGAAAAAGCCAATCCAACTTATACCACCAGCTTTATTTGTGAATTATTTCAGGAGGCCGGCGGTGGCGTTTTTGATATCCGCAAAGTAATTCTCGGCTCAATGCAGCAGGGCGGCACACCGTCACCGTTTGACCGTATCCAGGCAGTTCGGTTGGCGTTTGAGGGACTCACATTACTGGAAAATCAATTAAAAGAAAATAGTCACAATGCACAATTTATTGGTCACTGCAGCGGGAAGTTCGCGGTTCATAATATTGCGGATTTACCCAAAATGGTGGCTGGTGAGGCACAGCGTCCGGCGCAGCAATGGTGGGAGCCGCAGTATGACATCGCGATGGCGCTGGCTAAAAAGAAATAACCCGGCGCTCTGCGGTTATCGGACGGAATAAATAATTATGCACGAAATTTTTAATAACCGCTTCAGCATTGAAGAAAAATATCTCAATTATGGGTTTTATACCGCGCTTGGAATGCTCTTTTCAGCGTTTATATTAATTCCGCTTTTTGCCGGTCAGGCGATATTAAAATATTCTCAAACCTTATCTGAACCTTATAGTATTTTAATCATTTGCCTGCCGCCGCAGCTGGCAATGCTTGCCGCTATGCTGCTTATTATGCGTTTTACCGGTGAAGGCAGCATCAATGATAAATTGTGGTTAAAAAACTGGAACAACCAATATTTCAAGGTTTGTTTTGCCACGGTGTTGGTGCTGGTGATTGTTTGCGTGCTGGTGACGGTTAGTTTTAAAGCGCTGCTTCAATCTTTTGATATTAAATTTTCAGAGCCGGCGATAATCAGACTGGCGCTGTCCTGTGATCTTTCCAGCTTCATCGTTATCGCGTTTTCAGCAGTCGTTGTCGCCCCGGTAGTTGAGGAAATTTTATTCCGCCGCGTAATTTTTGGTTTTATCGCGGCGCGTTCCGGGATTGTCCCGGCGCTGGTATTAACTTCCTGCATGTTTGCCATGATACATGATTCAGGTTATCAGATGCCGGCATTGTTTTTACTCGGCGCCGCGTTTCAATTGATGTTCCTCCGCTATCACTCGCTTTTTCCGGCGATGCTGCTCCACTGTTTCAATAATCTGGTGGCAATCATCGGCATAATGATACTGCGCATCCTTGGTTTTACCGATTTGTAACGCCGAACCGCTTTATTGCTTTACGGCTCCTAAGGCTGAAATAAATAGCCTTCCATTGCATCAAGAGTTTCGGCCGGTTTGCGGTTCTTCCATTCCGGCGGCGGCAGCCAGCCATCCGGCAGCAGGCAGCCAATACCGGCAGCGCACGGAGAAATAGTTTCCCAAACTGTGAATTCGTTTTGGTCAACCGTGTATTCTTCGATATTGGCGAAACGCCGCCATACCGGGTAAAATTTGTCCATGGCTTCGCCCATTTGATCGTAGGTCATTGCTTTGCCGCCGGAAACAGATTTCGGCATCAAATTGATATTCAATCCATAGAAATCAACGTCTTTACGCGGCGCATAATCCAGCGAATAGACCATCTTTTTGGCATTGTAATGTACTCTGTAGGTAAAAGTATAAAGGGTAATGCCGGGAAGCGGTTCAAGAATTCCATCCGCATACGACGGCAGTGATAATACCCGCACCGGCGCTACTTTGCCAAGTCCCGAGGTAAATGTCTTCCCCATTGGATTGGCGCCGCACATCCAGTCATTCAGCAGCAGCGCCGCATCGCGGTAGCGGATATCTCCGGTCAGATAGTAGGCGGCAATAAACAACCGCCCTTTATTGAACGGGATAGCGCCGCCCCAGGCCAGATTACGAAAATAGGCATGGTCAAGCGGCCAATTCAAATTGCGGTATGCCAGTGCTTCCTGATACCCCAGCCAGCGGCTTGCTTCGCGCATAATGAACCGGCGGTAATCAGATGCAAACATAAAGAAATCCTGTTCCGCAGCAAAAATTTCCAGCAGAAAGAACGGTGTCCGCGGATAATCGCTTTCTTTAAGTGCGGTATCAAAATTTTCCTGGGTCATATACGCCGTATATTGTTTGTCGCCGGAGTAGAGATATAAATTCAGCGCGGCTTTGAATATTTCCGCTTTGGAGATTTCCGGAGATTCAGAAAATGTGTAAGGAACCTTTTTCTTGTCTGCCAATTCATGCATCCACGAGAATTTGACTGTGTTCACCGGATTAACCGCATATTCAAAAGCTTTAACTGAAGAATTGAAGAATAACGCCGCTTTGTCGGCGGCGCCGCAATTTTTATACGCACGTGCCAGCATCGCCGCATAAACCGCATATTGAATTGTACTCCAGCGGGTGGGTAAACCCACGTAATAACGTTGTGTATCCTGCGCCGGGTTATATATTTTGGGATGGCTGGTCGCTTCGAGCCAGCACCCCACGCCGCCTTGCGCATTTTGCGCCCGCCGCCATAAATCAACACCCCACGCCGCCTCGTCAATTATGTCCGGAATATTATTGCCGGATTCAGGAATATCCAACTGCCGGTCGGGAAACTTATTCGGGAACATCATATATGCTGATAACAGGTCGTCAACAATCCGGAAATGGAATGAACGGCGGTCGAAATCTCCGGCATCCCACCAGCCGCCGTAAACATCCGGCAATTTATTGTCGGTGGCGGTTTCTTCGATTACATCAAAATGGTCTAATTTAACCGGCTTGCCGTTTTCATCTTTATATCCGTAACCATTATCGCGGATGCGTCCGTAATCATCATCATTGGGCGAGAATTTGCCTTCCCAGCTTTCCATGTGGTCGGCGCCCATCAGCCAATTGGTGTGCGGCGGCCCTTTTTTGATGCCGGAGCGCTGATGAAAAAGACCGCGGATATGGGTATAAAAGGCTAGACCGACTGCATTACTGCCGATTTCAAAACTCCACGAACGTCCGATGCCGGGCACATATATATGATATTGACCAGGAACAGTAAAATCGGAAAAATCCATCTCGTACACATCTTCGCCGTTCAGCGGCACCATCGCATTCGAAGACGTATAATACTGCTCTTTCATTCTCAAATTGATGGTGCCGGAATATACCGTGCTATTGCTCTTTTCGTCAATTATATTGAATTTGCTGCCGGCAAAACCAGATAAATCCAACGGGCCGCGCGGTCCCAGCCAGACCCCGATATAGGCATATTTTCTCCCGGCATCCGGGAGATACCCCACCTGATTAACTTTTAGCGCCCGGGAGATAATTTTGGTTTCATCATAGACAAAACTTACCTCTTCACCGCCGGCGGTTTTGATGGAATAGTGTTGACCCTGGGTTAGTGGTTTTCCCGGTTTCAGATAAGCAAAATGAGCCACCGCGGCGCTGTTCACCATCTGTTCATGTCCGGTCGAAGTCGGCACCCGCATCTGACCAATGGCGTTCAACCAGTATGAATTAGCTGTCAACGCGATGGGTTGTTCACCGGAATAGAGCTTGAAATAATCTATATTTTCAAAATTGCCCTTGATTATCGGCCGGTAATCGCCCATCACTTCCAGGGTCGCAAAATTATAGTGAAAATCATATTTCCATTGCGGCACATCTATCTCGCGCGTATCCAGTTTCTTCAAAAATGTGCCGCATTCAGCTTTAATGCGCGAACAAATAAAGTCATTGTAGTCGCCAACTACGCATAGCCATTCCTTCGTCAGAAAATGAACCTTAAGTTTGCCTTGAATAGGAAAGTCGATTTTGGCAGGTTTGATGCGGCGGGCAATGTCACCGCTTGCCCCGGAACCGCGGTTGCCGGCGCCGGCTTGAGCCGCTTCTCCGGTTTGCGGTTTACCGCGCAGCGCCGCTTCATTCTTTATTTCATCAGCGGTCAGCGGGCGGCCGAATATTTTGATTTCATCGATTTTTAATCCATCGCCCTGCTTGCCGTCAATCATGCCCATCACGAATGAACCGTAGAAACGCAGCCGCTGCAGCGGCGCTTTATAAACTTCAACGCCGTCAACGTAAACCTGGTAGGTATCGCCGCTTTTTTCAGGCGGCACTACTATCGCATAATGATGCCAGCGGTTGTCGGCAAAGCGCTGATAAGCATATTTAGTAGTTGAACCGACTTTAGTGTTGAATACGCCGTATGGCGCGTAGAGCAGCGCGGCAGAGCGGCGGTGTGTTTCATCACCGAAACCAAACAGTGCCGCATGATAATTGTTTTGATCCGGCGCGAGGACAAAGCCGCAGATAGTGAATCCGTCAGCGTTTTTCAGCGGCAGACCCGGTCCGTTCGCGCCGCTGTCGCGCATTGTGGAACTATACGGCCCCCAGCACTTATTTGGGGTCGCCATGATATTATATTCGTCAGAAAATGGTTGTCCCTGTGAGAGTGGTTTCAGATGATACTTGTTGCCGGAGGCATCATTGAAGTCGCCGTCCAATTTATACCAGGCGATTAAGCCGTTGTCTGCCCCGGTTCCGGTGGTTATTCCCGCTGCGGCACAATACAATATGAGAAGCAATAATTTTTTAATCATTGTCCGGTGCTCCATTGCTATAGTCTGCCAGGCACTTTGCCATAAATCCATGTGCGATATTTACATTATTCTACGGTTTACAGTCAAAATTCACCGCTAAATTTCTGTTCGTGCTTGTCCACGACTGATTGCTCATCAGTATCATTATCGGCTATCTGTTTCTCTTGTTCTGCAATTTGCTGTTTAGTACAAATCTTCACTGCGGCACGGCGCAGCAGCGAGAAGTCAAGCGGTTTGACAAAGCAGCGCTCGACTCCGGCCAATAACAACGCTTGCCTTTCCGATGCATTGAGTTGATTTGCGGTAATAATAACCGGAAGTTTTTGCTGTTCCAGCATATATTTCAAAAAAGTAATAAAATTAGCGGTAGGCACCAGTGAATAAGACATTATCAGTAAATGGTACCTGTCGTTTTTTAATTTTTCTATCAGGGTTTGAGAGTTATCCACATCAACAATTACCGCACCGTCATTTTCAAGCAGGGTACGGAGAATGGAGTTGCCCTCAATATCGCTGTCGGCGATGATGACGGCAGCATTCTGCATCGATGCCACCGGCGCGGTTTGACCGTCCGGAAACGGCAGAATAACGGTATCCTTGCCAAAATCAGGTTGCTCATTTGCCGGTGCAGCGATTTTCGGGATTACGTTGCCGCGGTCAAATTCCAGGATAAATTCGCTGTTGTCGCGGTCGGAAACCTTGATTGTAAAGCTGGCGTTAATTTCGATCGCCTTGCGTTCCAGCAGCAGCAGGCAGAGCAGATTGCTGTCCGCATTTTGCATCCGTTCAAAAGTATTCTTGCCTGCCTCCTGCAGAAACTGCTCCGCGAGCTTGGTCAAGTTCGGATTAGAACCGTGTTCGTGCATGGAAAAGCAGATTTTATTGTTATTGGTCTTGCAGTTTATCTGCACGGTCTCATCGGCCTCAACAGTGCCGACAATTATATTGAGCATAATATTTAACAGTGCGACAATGGTTTTTTTATCAATAAACAGTTCCTGCGGACAGTCCGGGGAAATATAATTTTGGTAGGAAATTTTTTTGCCGTAGGTAAGGATGTCTGAAGCTTTTTGCATGGAACTGATGACGTCTGCGGTTTTTACATTAGCCGGGGAATAGCTGTTGTCGCCGGTTTCAAGCTCGGCGACTTTAAGCGCTTCGCTAATCTGCAGATTCATCATAATCGCATTTTTGAGGATGCCGGTAATTTTTCGTCCCAATGCCGGGTTAGCCTGACTCGCCGCCAGTTCACTTGCCAGCAGTTCGGCATTGCCGATGATATTACTAAGCGGTTGACTGAGTTCCGGTGCCAGTTTTGCGAAAAAATGTGATTTGATAAAGTTGATGGATTCGGCTTGGCGGCGTGCCAGTACTTCACGCTCATGGCTGGTGCGCAATTTATCGGTAAAACGGTATAATCGGTCGCGTAGAAAATTCATGGAGCGGAATAAATCTTTAACTTCAGCGTCACTGTTGGCGGGAATGATAATTTTTGCGGGAAACACTCCGGTTGCCAATGTCTTGGAAAAATCTGACGCAGTCAATAACGGATTCAGCACCCGCCGCGCAAAATTTACAATCAGGTAAACCATGTAGAACAATCCCAGCGCGGCAAAAACAACAAATATGGTAAAAAGCACCAGACTCTCATGTTTTATCGCCAGACGCTGCCGCTGTGTTTCAAATATCTCCCGGTCGGATTTATTCTTAATTTTGCTGGTATTGGCAAAGCGTTCGATAAATGATTCGGATTGATAATAAAAAACAATGGAAAATACCAGTACTACGCATACGCATAAACATACTACTGAAACAATTAATTTTTCAGCAATTTTCATAATCACCCTCCGTTAACGCCTTGTTTTTTACCAGCCACCGGGTAAAATTGCGCGAAAATATAACAATTTTTTACATCAGCGCAACACCTGACGCCTGCAATAACACCATTTATTTAACTTAACACAAACAAAATAACCGCAATATCGCGATTATTCAATCCATACTCTGTAAAAATATCTTGCATGTTCCCGCCTGCACTCAGGAATTGACCAAAAACTTAATCGGTTAGCAGGCAGCGTGCTGGTTCGTACTCCTATAATAATTGCTTAATTCTGGCGGTTGCGGTGGACGGGGTTCGGTCGCCACCGGGCTGTTAGATTTTTGTAGCCCCGTCCGTGTCGGGGGGAAGGGTTTAAATCACGCCCTCTCAGAGCGAGGGCACTACACCAAAACAAACAGCCATTTTAACGCAAACTGCGCAAAGGACACAATAAATGTTGCGGTGAATTGTGGCGTGCCGCGATACAACGCAATTGGTTTATTTCGTGAATTTTCGTGATGTTAGTGGTTAGGAGTTGTAAAGAAATAAGTGGTATTTTTATACTGAGGGTATCAGGGAGAAATTTCGGGGTTGCCGGAGAGGAGCAAAGCCGTAGCTTTGTAACGAACCGGCAAAGCCGAAAGTGCCCCGGAGACACCAGTAGAAAGTACCAGTTATTTTTGAACGACTCCTTAGAAATCTTTTTTGTTGATTTGACTTTTTTAATTTGCATATTAAATTAATAGCTCAAAATAGAGCAGGCGATGCGCCGATTTGCAGGTGCGTGGGGCCGGGCCGGTACGCCGGCAGCAGGAAAACTGCGGGACTATAATTCTAACAATAATTATGGTGCCGGGGAAAATTCCACGGTCAGAAGGAGTGCCAATGGCTCTTATCAAAGGTTTCCGCAATCACTATTCCGGCTTATCCGCCGCAGAAGTATCTGCCAGTTTACAGCAATTCGGGTTCAATGAACTCGCACCAGAACAATCCGGTTCTTTCCTCAAGAAAATTTGGAGCACCTGTACTGAACCGATGTTTTTGCTGCTCTTCGGCGCCGCTGCCATTTATTTTATCCTGGGTGAACATCAGGACGCGCTGATTATGCTCGGCTTCGTACTATTCATCGCCGGAATAAATTTGTTTCAAGAATGGCGCACCGATAAAACTTTGCACGCGCTGCGCGCACTTTCAGCGCCCAAAACCACAGTTATTCGTGACGGTTCGCTTCTGGCCATTGACAGCCGGGAGCTCGCCGTTGGCGACCTGATGCTGCTGGAAGAGGGCGAACGGGTCAATGCCGATGGAAAAATCATTGAAATGTTTGACTTGGGCATGGATGAATCTGCCTTGACTGGTGAATCTGATACCGTCTGGAAAAAAACGGCGCCAGCAGAGCAAAACGAGCATTGGCAGCCGAATTTCTGTTATGCCGGTACTGCGGTAGTGCAGGGCTCCGCAATTGTGCAGATTGAAAAAATTGGCATGGGCACCGAATACGGCAAAATCAGCCAGTCACTCCTGGAAGTAACTCCCGAGAAAACTCCGCTGGAAAAGCAAACCAGAAAATTAATCAAAATTTGCGCCGCTGCCGGGTTCTTTTTATTCATTTTAGTGCTTTTGGCAAATTATGTTCATAATGCGGGATTTGTCAACAGTTTACTGGCGGGAATAACTCTGGCAATGGCGATTATTCCTGAAGAATTTCCTGTAATTTTGACGGTTTTTCTGGCAATGGGGGCCTGGCGGCTGGCACGCAAACAAACCTTGATCCGCAGAATGCCATCGGTGGAAACACTCGGCGCTGTCTCCGTGCTGTGCGTGGATAAAACCGGCACGCTAACTGAAAACCGCATGACTGTACAGAATTTGGCACCGTTTGACTCTGTCTCAACCAATGATTTACTGCACTGGGCAACCCTGGCCAGCGAAACCGAGCCTTATGACCCAATGGAAAAAGCTATTTTGGCAAAAACCGAAGCCGCCGGAATCACACCGCAGCAAATCTTTGTCCATAAACTGGTATTCGAATACCCGTTCAACAATTCCAGCAAAATGATGGGACACGTCTGGGAAATCAATGGACGCCCCGCACTTGCCGCCAAAGGCTCGCCGGAAAGCATCCTGCCGCTGTGCCGGCTCACCCCTGACGCGGCACAAGCCGTTGCCATGCAGCAGCAGGAGATGGCACAGGCCGGACTCCGGGTAATTGCGGTAGCGCAGCGTACTGAAATGACGGAAATTCCAGCAGAACTGGGGGCAAATCAGCTGCGGCTGCTGGGGTTAATCGGCTTGGCTGATCCGCCGCGCGAGGCGGTACCGGAAGCCATCCGCCGCTGTGGTCAGGCGGGCATTCGTGTTATTATGATTACCGGCGATAATGGCATTACCGCGGCCGCGATAGCAAAAAAAATCGGGTTGAGCAATGCGGCAACCATTATCACCGGCAAAGAGCTTGAAGCTATGCCTGAAGCCGAACTTAACAAAAAAATTAAAACTGTAAATATTTTTGCGCGGGTTATCCCGCAGCAAAAAATGCGGATCGTCAAAGCGCTGCAGGCCGGCGGGGCAATTGTCGCGATGACTGGCGACGGAGTTAATGACGCACCGGCGTTAAAACTCGCCGACATCGGTATCGCGATGGGAAAACGCGGTACTAACGTTGCCCGCGAAGCGGCAGATATGATCCTGCTGGATGATAATTTCACCACTATCGTTGAAACCGTCAAAGATGGACGGCGAATTTATGACAATATTAAAAAGGCGGTGGGCTATGTATTTGTCGTCCATATTCCGATTGCCTTGATGGCGCTGCTCCCGCCGCTGCTGCATCTGCCGATGCTCTTGCTGCCGGTGCACGTAGTACTGCTGGAACTGATTATTGACCCGACCTGTTCGATTGTCTTTGAACGTCAGCCGCCGGACAAGGATATTATGTCGCGCCCGCCGCGTTCCTCATCAACCGGATTAATTTCTGCCGGAATGATGCTCAAGGCTGCGCTCCAGGGATTGACGATATTCGCCGTGGCGTTTTCGGGTTGTCTCTATTTGGATAACAACGGGTATTCAATTGAAGTTATCCGCACCTTTTTACTGTTGGTGCTGGCGTTTTCCAATTTGTTCCTGGCGTTTATTAATCAATCGGAACAGCGTTCATTTATTTCCTCTTTACGGTTGATTTTAACGGATAAAGTGGTTATATTAATCAATCTGGTAATCCTGTTCGTGCTGGTGGTAATTGTCTATTTGCCTGCCGGAAATGCGCTTGCTGCCACAACTGCACTTAAACCGGGTCAAATTGCCGTGATTATCGGTTTGGCACTTGCCGCGACTTTGTGGTGGGAGATAGTGAAATT
>CAZITV010000050.1:0-1335 GCA_964542255.1 uncultured Victivallaceae bacterium | reverse complement strand
CTAATAAAAAAATAAGGAACCGCAATGGAATACATAATGCAATTTGTGGATATGATGCTGCACCTCGACAAGCATCTGATCGAACTGGTCAAACAATACGAATCATGGACTTATCTCATTTTGTTCATGATTATCTTTTGCGAAACCGGTCTGGTCATTACACCGTTTTTGCCCGGCGACTCTCTATTATTCGTCATCGGCGCACTGACTGCCAGCGGCGAACTCAATTTCTGGCTAATTGTAACAATACTGATGATTGCCGCCATCATCGGCGACACCGTCAATTACCACATCGGCAAATACATCGGGCCTAAGATTTTTTACAAAGAAAATGTTATGTTCCTCAATAAAAAACATTTGGAGCGAACCCATGCATTTTATGAAAAGCACGGCGGCAAGACCATCATCATCGCCCGTTTTATGCCGATTATCCGTACCTTCGCGCCGTTTGTCGCCGGTATGGGCAGTATGACTTATGTCAAATTCATCATTTATAATATTGCCGGCGCGGTACTCTGGGTACTTTCACTGGTCGCCGCAGGACACTATTTTGGCAACATCCCGATAGTAAAAAAGAATTTTACCCTGGTCATTATGGCGATTATCTTTATCTCCATTCTGCCCGGGATTATCGCCTGGCTGCAGAATTATCTCCAGGAACGCAAAAAAAAGCTGAACGCTGAGCCGGCAGCAAAAACCGAGTGATGACTATTGCCGGGAAGAACCTCACTGAGCATACTTTTAACTTTGAATCGTTTATCCGATTATGAATATTCTCAGTATAGATTTTGAAACCGCCAATTCGGCCCGGTGCAGCGTCTGCTCGCTGGGAATTGCTGTCATTGGCAACCGGCAAATTGTGCATTCCCAGGAATGGCTGGTGCAGCCGCACCGCTATTACCGCCATTTTGACTGGATGAATGTCGGAATACATGGAATTACCGCTCAGCAGGTTATCAACCAACCCGAATTTGACATTATTTTTAATGAATTGCTGCCGTTTATCCGCCAGGCGGACGCGGTTATCGCCCATAATGCGGCTTTTGATATTTCAGTATTGCGCAGTGTCCTGGATGTTTACAGCCAGCCTTATCCGGAATTCGATTATCTCTGCACCTGCAAAATCGCCGCCAAAATTTGGCCGGACTTGACCAATCATAAACTTGATACCGTCAATGCTCACTTGAAACACAAATTCAAACATCACAACGCCGAAGCTGATGCCATCGCCGCCGGCAAAATCTTTATCGCCGCCGCAGAACAGCTGCAGGTCAATAATCATCTCGAACTCGCCAGCGCCATCGGCATGAAACACGGCAAACTCCACACCTCCGG